>NZ_FOIS01000002.1:600000-928932 GCF_900110455.1 Natrinema salifodinae
GGTTCGAGCCGCTGGTGAACCTCTCGCCGCTGACCTACTTCGCGCGCGGCGTGCGGGCCGCGACGTATCCCGACGCGGGAACCGCGGCGGTCGCCGGCGTCGACCCCGCGCTCGCGAACCTCGCGATCCTCGCTGCGCTCGCACTCGTCGCGTTCGCGCTCGGCGCACGGTCGATCCCGCGGACGGATTGATCGCCGGCCGCCCGCGAGAACGAACCGATTTAGGGCCAGCACCCGAACCGCCGGCATCCAGTATGCGCCCAGCCCACCCCACCGAGCAGGCCGTCGGCATGGAGTACTACGTCAGCGACGCCGACGGCGCCGGCGGCCGCCTGCGCGAGGACGACGAGCACTTCCGGGTGCGCGAACTCGAGCGGTTCGACACCGACCCCCTCGACGCGAGCACGGACGCCTACCCGCACCTGGTCTTCCGGGCGACCCTGCGCGGGTGGGACACCAACGACTTCGCCGCGCGGCTCTCGGATGCGCTCGGCGTCTCCCGCGAGCGGGTCGCCTGGGCCGGCACGAAGGACAAGTATGCCGTCACCACCCAGCTGTTCTCGGTCTACGGCGCGGATCCCGACGACCTGCCCGAGATCGACGGCGTCGACCTCGAGGTGCTCGGCCGCGCGGGTCGATCGCTCGAGTTCGGCGACCTGGCGGGCAACGAGTTCGAACTCGTAGTCAGCGACCCCGCCGCACCCGACAACGCGGCGACGATCACCGACGAGTTACACGCGTTCGGGGGGCTCGGCGAGCAGGGCGCCAGGCGGAATCGGAGCGACGACAACGAGGGCGGCGACGACGACGGCACGTCGACCTCGATCGGCGTCCCCAACTTCTTCGGCCAGCAGCGCTTTGGCAGCCGCCGCCCGGTCACCCACAAGGTCGGCCTGGCCGTCGCTCGCGACGACTGGGAGGGCGCGGTGATGGCCTACCTCGGCAATCCGACGGACGCGGAACCGGCGGGGACCCAGGAGGCCAGAACCTTCGTGGACGAAACTCGGGACTGGCAGGAAGCCCTCGACCGGTTCCCGAACCGGCTCCGGTACGAGCGCGCGATGCTGCACGAACTCGCCGAGACCGACGGCGAGCCCGATTCCGAGACCTTCCGCGCGGCCCTCGAACGCGTTCCCTCGAACCTCCAGCGGCTGTTCGTCCACGCCGCCCAATCCTACGCGTTCAACCGGATGCTGAGCGAGCGCCTCGACCGCGGGCTGCCGTTCGACCGCCCCGTCGAGGGCGACGTGGTCTGTTTCGCCGACACCGACGCCCCCGCGGGGCTCGAACTCCCGGACACCGACCGCCTCCAGCGCGTCGACGAGCGCCGCGTCGATTCGGTGACCCGCCACTGCGAGCGCGGCCGCGCGTTCGTCACCGCGCCCCTGGTCGGCACCGAGACCGCCCTCGCCGACGGCGAACAGGGCGAGATCGAACGCGCCGTGCTCGACGACCTCGAGCTGGCGCCCGACGACTTCGACCTCCCCGGCGAGTTCCACTCGACCGGGACCAGGCGAGCGATCCTCGTCCGGACCGATCTCGACCTCGAGACCGACCCGCTCACCCTCGAGTTTGCCCTTCCAAAGGGCTCGTACGCGACGGTCGTCCTCCGGGAGTACCTGAAGGTTGATCCCGTGGATCTCGGCTGAGTCCGGCCTCCCGTCTCCAGTCGGTATCCGTTCGCGACAGCGGGCGGACGGGCGACGGAATTTTTAGGGACGTGTCACGAGTAGCCGACTGGACGAACCGTGGATCGCAACACATCGCGCGACGGAGCGAGCGCCGCCCCCGGGACGATCGGCACGGAGCGCGGTCGTGAGATCGTCGCCTGGCGAAAAACGACCGACGACGGGACACCGGTGTACGAGATCGAGTACGACGGACCAGCGCCGGAGCCGACGAGCCGATCGCCGACGCTGTTCGGCGCGAGCAGCGGCGGGACGGTGCCAGCCGAAGAGCAATCGGTTCGACTGCCGGACGGAGAGCAGATGTCGGCACGGGACGCGGCGTTCGAGACCGAAGGGACGACGCTGCGGATCCGCCACAATCCGTCGCTGGTGGACCGCGTTCGGCGGTACCTCCCGTGGTGATCGCGGTATTTTCTGTTCGAGTATGGAGGGTGTTAAATGAAATCTGACTGAATTGGTATCTATGATCGAAGTCGTATCGACGGTCATCGCGGGACTATACGTCGTTCAGGGGTCGCTGGGGATCGCAGAGCAGCGCGTCTACACCGATGCGCAGCGCGCTCGCGCCCCACTGTTGACGACGGTCAATCCCGCCGTCGCGGTACTGGCCGTCGGTATCGGCGTCGTCGGCGCGGTGTGGATTCGATTGCGCGGACTACCGTCGCCGTGGTACTTCACGGCCCTCAACTGCGGACTCGCTCTCACGCTCTTCGTCCAGATCTGGCTGTATCGCGAGATTGGCGTCTCGCACAGTCCGTTGTTCGATCGCGTGTCGGCGCACCTGAACTGACCCGCTCGGCGACGCGGCCCTCATCCGAACGTATTTCGGAGGACCGCACCGAACCCGGCGGCACCGATACAGAGCCCGAGGAGCCCGCCGATCCCGGTCAGTGCGAGCAGCCCGCTGATGCCCGCACCCACCAGCAACGGTTTCAGCCAGCCGTCGTCGCGGCCGATGAGGCGCTTGGCGATGGCGAGGTAGCCGATCGCCGAGCCGACCGCCCACACCAGGTACGCAACCAGCAGCAGAGGCGCGGCCAAGAGCAGGCCGATGACGGTGATCGCGAGGAGGAAGGAGACCAGGCCGAGCGCGAGCAGACAGGCGATTCCGTATAGGAACGTCCCGAACGGTTCCGCGAGCACGTCGGCCATCATCCGTTCAGTGAACGCGGGCGCGACGGCGACCATGATCGCGCCGACGAGCAGCGTGGTCAGGAACGCGTCGATCGCGCTCCCGACGAGGCTGCCGCCGACGTTGATTTCGGGGTCGGTCTGTGCGAGCAGCGCGACCGCCGGAGCGACGTGAGTAATTCCGATCAAATTCACTGAACGAACGCCGAGAATATAACGGGTGCAGCGCTCGCCGCCGCTGACAGGCTTTTGCTCGCGGACCGCCTACGAAACCTATGCGAAGCAAACGTTTACAGCGGGAGATCGACGACCTCGTCGCCCAGGGGTGGCGGATCGAGGAAGAGACGCCCGACCGCATCGTGCTCGTCGACCGGGAGTTCGGTTCGCTCGCCTCGCACGTTCTGGTCGCGCTCCTGACGTTCTGGTTCACGATGGGGCTCGGCAACGTCGTCTGGGCCGCGTACAACTACGTCTCGAAGTCTCGCCGGCGCGTCCTCTGGGAAGAGCGGGACGCGACGACCTGTCCGTCGTGCGGTGCGGACGTTCCGACGTCTGCAGACTACTGTCCGTCCTGCGGCGAGGACGTCGCGACCGTCACCGAACCGAACGGCGGGATCGCCTGTCCCGAGTGCGACGCGATCGTGACCGACGGCTCGCGGTACTGTCCCTCCTGCGGGACGAAACTCGCGGACGCGGTCGACGCCTCGTCGTAGCACCGCGTCGTCGCGCGGTCCACCGTCTTGGAGCCGACCCGTAGGTACTCGTAACTCGCCGCCCATCGATCGGACACGGCAATGGATCTGGATTCGGACTCCGACCCCCACATTCTCCTGACGAACGACGACGGGATCGACGCGCCTGGCATCCGAGCGCTGGCCGACGCGCTCTCGACGGTCGGCACCGTCACCGTCGTCGCGCCCGACCGCAACCGGAGCGCGGTCGGCCGGTCGCTGTCCTACGGCCGGACGAGTTCGTCGAGCGACGGCGCGGACGGCGACGGGAGCGACGACGAGCTCGCGGTGAGCCTGGCCGATAGCGCGTTTACGGTGCCGGTCCCCCACGCCGAGCACGACCTCGGCTACGCGGTCGACGGGACGCCCTGTGACTGCGCCATCGTCGGCGTCAACGCCCTCGAACCGGCGCCCGACATCGTCGTTTCGGGTTGTAACGCCGGCGCGAATTTAGGGGCCTACGTCTTCTCTCGATCGGGAACCGTCAGCGCCGCGATGGAGGCCGCGTTCCTCGGCACGCCGTCGATCGCGGTCTCGATGGACACGCTCGGATACGACACGGAACTCGAGCCGGCGGCCTTCGAGCGCGCGGGCGAGATCGTCGCTGCCCTCGTGGAGCGCGCGCCCGGTACCGGGCTGTTCGACCGCGTGGACTACCTGAACGTCAACGTGCCCCGGCCGGACCGCGAACCCGACGGGGTCGCGATC
This sequence comes from Natrinema salifodinae, assembly GCF_900110455.1. NCBI lineage: Archaea > Methanobacteriati > Methanobacteriota > Halobacteria > Halobacteriales > Natrialbaceae > Natrinema > Natrinema salifodinae. The sequence continues at coordinate 604,258 of NZ_FOIS01000002.1, forward strand.
ACGCGCCCGACTCGGGTCTACGAGATGGACGCCACGTTCGAGAACGGGCGGTTCCGGTTGACCAACCGGCTCTGGCAGCAGATGGCCAACCGGGACATTCCCGATCCCGACGACACCGACCGCCACGCGCTGCTCGAGGAGCAGGTGTCGATCTCCCCGCTGCGAGTTCCCTACGAGGTCGTCGACACGGAGCCGGTACGCGCCGTCGTCGAGGGCGCGCTGCAGTAGCAGCCGCCCGTCGCCGACCGGCGACCGAAAAACACGTCCGTTTTAGCCGCCCGAGCGTAAGCACCGTCCATGGAGTGTCGCCACTGCGCCTCCCCGCTCGACAAACCCGGCGACTTCTGCCTCGTCTGTCGGGAAGCCAATACCGAGGCCATCGTACTGGAGGCAGGACGTGACAGGGCGACCCTCACGATGCTCGCGGCCGAGCGAGACGACGACGCGCACGGGAGCGGTGACGACGACCCGGTCCTCGGGAAGACCGTCGTCACCACGACGCCGGAGGACGGCGAGAACGAGGTCGTCGAACTGCGGAACTTCGCCGGCCTGATCGGCGACGAGATCCGCCGCAAGCGCCCCGAGGAGGTCTACGCCGGCGGCAAGCGAGCGGTGATCCGCGCCGTCCGCGAGGACATCCACCATCCGTTCTACCGCGTCGACGACGACGAGCCCGTCCAGGCGGTCCTCGATCGACGGGGTAACCGCGCGCTCGACGTGGTCGAGACCCCGCCGGCCGAGAAGATCGGCGGCAGTCACTCGACGCTCATCGGCGGCCGAACGGGCATGCGGGCCATCCAGACCGTCGCGGGCCACCCCCACGTCAAGAAGGTCATTCCGGGACCGATCGACGCCGGGGGCAAGGGCTCCCAGTCCGGCATGCGCGCGAAGGTCACGCGCGCCGACGACGGCGGCAACGTGCGAATGCTGTTGCGGGACGGCTCGAGCGTTCAGGAAAACCGGGTGGTGACGACCGCGCCCGACCGCGAGATGGGCGAACGGATCCGCGAGGACCTAAACGACGTGCTCGCGGACGCGGAGTTCCAGTAACTGGTAGGCACTCGCGTCTTTCACTCAACTGGTCGGCGAGTGAAAGACGCGAGTCCGTCTCGTCATCGTCGATAGCCGCGTCCCCCGTCGATACAGTCGTCTTATTCCACCGTTCTGAGGAATCTGGCCTCGCCCGAAAGCGGTGCTGGCTCCGATCACCGATGTGGGAGCGCGACCGCCTCACCGACGAGGATATATATTATAAAATACACTAACGAGTGTCAAGTCAACCAGTTGGTGTGGGGCTATGTAACGTCATATTCGCCGGAATACGGGCCGATATGTCGCAGTTAACAACGGCCGTTGTTATGGATGTTGACAATTCTTATTAGCACCCGTGGCCGACTAGCGGTCGATGGATTTTCGACGCTATCTTCCTGACTCGGTGATCGACCTGTGCGATCGTCGCGGAGATACCGATCCGTCCACAACGGAGCGGGGTTCGGACTCCCGCGAATCTGACCGCACGCGGTCGATGGACGGAACTCCCCGGCAAGCCCGCATCGCAAATTCGATTATATTCAGCATTCTCGGCGCGGTTTTTGCGACGTGGGCGGTTCGCATTCCCGCTATCAGCGCCACCCTCTCCCTTTCGGAGGGCGACATCGGGCTCGCGTTGCTCGGGCTCGCGGTCGGGAGCATAATCGGACTCGTAACGAGCGGCGTGGTCGTCTCGCACTACGGTGGTCGGAAAGTGATTAGGGCCGGTCTCATCGTCTACACCCTCGCACTACTGCTTATCACCGCTGCTGGTGGATTCTTTCTGCTCGGCGGCATGCTCCTCGTGTTCGGTTTCGGAAAGGGGTTAATCGACGTTGCGGCGAACGCGCAAGGCGTTCGAATCGAGCGCTCCTATCCGGGGCAGATCATGGGTAGCTTTCACGCCCTCTTCAGCGGCGGCGGACTACTCGGTGCGGGCCTCGGCGCGATCGCTACCAGTCTCGGCCTCTCCGTTCGAACTCACTTCGCCCTTATGGGAATCGCGTTCCTTCTCATCGGGTTCACCGCGAGCGTGTGGCTACTCCCGAAGGACACAAGCGTTGACACCGGCCCGGCCGTTTCGCTTCCGTCCCGAGAGCTCGCGGGGTTTTGCGTGCTCGGGTTCTGTGCCCTGTTCATCGAGGGCGTCGGAAACGATTGGAGCGCCGTCTTCCTCGAGACGAGTGCGAGCGCATCCGCGACGGTCGCGGCGCTCGGATTCGGGGCGTTCTCCCTCATGATGATGGTCGGACGGTTCCTCGCCGACAGCGCCGTCGAGTGGATCGGCCCCAAGCGCTTCATCCGCCTGGCCGCGGTCGTCGCCGCACTCGGCATTACGCTAACGCTCCTCGCCCGACCGATCGTCTCGCTGGTCGGGTTCGGAGTCCTCGGCCTCGGGCTCGCCGGGATCATGCCGGTTTCGTTGAGCATTGCAGGGAATCACGATCCCGATTCCCCCGCGGAACCGGCGATCGCCGCCGTTTCGACGGCGGGGTACGCGGGGTTCGCCGTCGGGCCGGTAGCGATCGGTCTCATCGCGGAGGCGTCCTCGTTGCGCGCCGCGTTCGTCCCGGCGTTCGGTCTAACCGCCCTCATCATCGTCCTCACGGGACTCCTTCCGACCGTCGCCCGAACGGCCGGCGACGGTGAAACTCCTGCGTAGGTCCGAATCTGGGCAGATCAGGGCGATTGAGAGTTGTCTCCCTCGGATCCGGCGTCGATTCGATCGATCGTGAATCGTTTGGCGGCGATGTCCTCGAGATGTGCACCGCGTCCGCCCACGGTATAGACCGTCCCGTCCGTCTCGAAGCAGATCTGTGCCTTCGCGGTGAGTTCAAGCAGCGACGCACCGCCCTCGGCGGATCGAGAACCGGTGTAGTCGACGTCGACGAATCGGCCGCTGAGTTGACATTCTCGGCCGGTTTCGATCCTGGTTCCGTCGATCCGTCCCGTTACGTCCGCGCCCGACTCGAGGAACGGCTCGATGGCGCGGATACATTCGGTGATTTCGACGAACGAATACGGCGGGTCGTCGCTGCGATCACTGTAGATCGTCTCGTACACCTCCCAGAGGCGCGTCAGGTAATACCAGTGGAAGACGTACGCCGTCGTGTAGTCGTCGATGAGCACGCCGTACTCCTGCTGTAATCGATTGGGCGTCGCGTAGTACGCGCGCTCTCGGTCAACCAGCACGAGAAACGGCCCGGAGAGTTCGCGCCTGCGTACCTCGGTGCAGACACCGTCGAATTTGGTCGCGTCGAACGGCAGATCGGTGTCCGACGGCAGGTAAAGCGAGAGGTGGACGTGGACGTCGCGGTCGTAGGCATCCCGCAGCAGCGGTTGGAGGGTCGTAAACTGGCTGGGGGTGGCTGCCAGCTGAACGTGCTCGCCGGCCGCCTCGATGGCGTCGCGAGCGTGGTCGATGACGGTCCGAAACCGCTGGACGAGACTCACGTTGCCGTCGCGGACCTCCGGCTCCTGATATCGCCGTTCGATTTCGTCGATGGCCGTTTCGTACCGTCGGATGGCCGTTTTGATGCCGGTGAGACTTTCACTCGGGTTGTCTACTCGGGCGTACAACCGATCCTGGTCGTAGACCGTGACGTATCCCAGTTCGTCGAGCGAGCGAAGCACGTCGTAGATTCGAGGTTGGGGAACGTCGCTCATCGACGCGACCTCACTCGCGGATGCGGACCCGAGTTCGAGCAAGGTTGCGTAGGCAGCCGCCTGATATGGAGACAACCCGGCGTCTTCGAGGACGGTGATCAGTTCGTTGGTCTCCATCGCTGTCAGTGGCTTTTCCGGGCGCATATAAATACTCGCGGCCACGCGGCCAGCGTCGGACGGTGCGGTCGCTTCACCGGACGCCATCGCCCAAAAATGACTGTCATATGAGCATTCTTATATACTGTCGAGAGAGTCAGGCGGTATGAACGAATCGGGACTGCGACGACGGGATCTCCTCATCGCGGTGTCGGGCGGTTGTGTGACGCTTGCGGGCTGTGCGGACGGCACTCGGCCGGACGATTCCACAGCGGCGGCGACGGCCGATCAACCCGGCTACGGAACGGCGTACGGTCAGGACTACGGAACCGAAACCGAAACCGAAACCAAGTGACCATGGGCGATCGAACGCCGCGACTCGGACTCAATACGTACGAACCAGGCGAAGAGTGGAGCCACACCGACACGGTCGAGGCGGTCGACGAGCACGCGATCGTGCACGGCCCGATCGCCGACCGGCCGGCGACGGGCGACTACGACGACGAACTCTACCACGCGACCGACCAGGGGATCACCTGGCGCTGGGACGCCGCGAGCGACGACTGGGTATATTTCAGCGGTCAGGGGAGCGCCGACCGGCCGGTGCCTGGAACGAGCCACTTCGAGGCGGCGACGGTCGGTCACGCGCGGACGAAGGAGACTCCCGTGTGGAACGTCGAGGCCCACGGCATCGAGGGCGACGGCTCGACCGAGGTCGGTCAGGCCGTCCACGAACTCCTCGAGACGGTCGACCAGGCGGGCGGCGGGATCGTGTACTTCCCGCCTGGCCGGTATCTCTTCGAGCGGACGCCGCTGGTGGGCGACGATACGATCCTGCTGGGAGCGGGTCGCTCGACCGTCTTCGAGGGACCGCGTCCCGACGGCGACGAAGGACGGGCGCTGCTCTCCAACAAGGGGTACGACGCGACCGGGTACGACGGCGCGTCGAACTGGGGGGTTCGCAACGTCCGCATCGATTCGCCGTCGTCGACCGGAATCATGCCCGCGCACGCGGACAACGTTCGATTAGAGAACATCTACGGCGACCGCATCTACTACCATCATCTCGACGTCGTCTCGTCGAAAAACGTCGTCGTCAACGGTTTCTGGGCGACTCGCGGCGGCGAAGGAGGGTCGGACGCGCCGGTGCAGTTCGACAATCAGAACGCGGGAACGGGCGCGAACACCGTGTGGGACGGGACCGACTACGCGCTCGTCGCGGCCGACGACACCCCGACCCGTAACTGCACCCTCACAGATTTCGAGATCGATCCGGAAAACGGTCCCGAGTACGGCGTTCATCTCCACCGCGACGGGAACGAGTCGATCACAATCCAAGACGGGTACATCACCGGCTGTCAGTACGCGGCCATCAGGACTGATCCCGGCGAACCGATCGCTGATCTGACGATCGACGGCGTCTCGTGTATCGAAAACGCGAGGGGGATCTCGCTGGGGCACGTTGAGCGCGGCCGGCGGGCGTTGACGATCGACAACGTCACGATCAGGACCGACGACAAGGGAACGGCCGCCGGCTCGGGACTGTACGCGAGCGGCGTCGACGGCGCCGCGATCGCCAACGTTACCGTCGACGGGGCGTTCACGAACGCGATCATTTTCGACGACATGGACGACCTGAAACTGAGCAACGTGACGGCGACCGGGGCGAAACACCAGGCGTTCCGATTCCGGGAGAACGTCGACGCGACGCTCACGAACGCTCGCGCGGCGGACTGCGGGACCGTCGGCGTCTACGCGGGACCAGACAGCAGCGTCGCCTACGGCGGCGTCACGTTCGACGACGTCGGGAGCGAGGTCGTGGTCGACGGCGAGCTCCGGGAGTGGGTCACCTCCTCGTCCTCGTAACCCGTTCCGTTTTCGAACGGCCAGGCGTCGATGTCGGTTCCGCGGTCGAGACCGTCCCGAGGCAAATATTGTGTCGAGCCGATGGCAGTGACAGTTGCTGCTGGTTGTCCGAGCCTTAACGGGGTGGCTGTAATTAGATATAATTAGCCATGTTCGAGCGACCGGACGCCGTCCTGACCCTGATCCCGCTGTTGGCGGTAAGCGGTCTCGTGGTCCGCACGCTGATCACGGCCACGGGCGTCGGCACGGGGTTGCTCGCGGCCCCGCTCGCGGTGGTCGGCTACCTCGCCGCGCTCGCGCTCGTCTTCCTGGAACTGCTCGCCTGGCCGGTCGCCGAGCGCCTCGGCGGGTCCGGCGAATCCGGTGAAACCGACGGGTCGTAGCGTCGGCGGCCGCGCGGCGGACCCACGCGAACCGTCGTGACTCAACAGGTTTAAGAACACGCTGGCGATAGACAGCACTACTATGGCCAAGAAAGGACAGGTCGGTAGCGCTGGCCGCTTCGGCGCCCGCTACGGCCGCGTCGCACGGCGTCGCGTCAGCGAGATCGAGGACGACATGGAGAACGCGCAGGTCGACGGCGACAACGTCACGCGCGTTGGGACCGGTATCTGGAAGAACGAGGAGACCGGCGAGGTCTTCACCGGCGGCGCCTACCGCCCGGAGACCCCCGCGGGCCGCACCGTCCAGCGCTCCATCCGCGCTGCGCTCGCAGAGGACGACGAATAACGCCCCCCGTTTCACGTTACGTATGAGTTACAAGTGCTCCCGGTGTAAACGCGACGTCCAGCTCGACGAGTACGGCGGCGTCCGCTGTCCCTACTGCGGCCACCGCGTGCTCCTGAAAGAACGCAGCCGCGACGTCAAGGAAGTCGACGTCCAGTAACAGCGTCACCGTCCACCGTTACCGTGTCTTCTCACGACGCGACCCTCGAATTCGACTACGAGAGCGCGTCGCGTGCTCGACTCGTCGCCGACAGCGTCGCCCGCGAGATCGGCGAGATCGACGACGACCGCTCGCAGACGACCATCAACCGCGACGGCGAACGCGTTCTGATCGAGATCGACGCCGCCGACGTAGTCGCCCTGCGAGCGGCGCTGAACACCTGGTTCTCGCTGATCGACGTCGCCGAACGGACGGCCGACGCGGGCGCGGCGATTCTCGAGGAATAGGCGCGTCCGGAACCGCAGTGGCGACTCGCAGAGCGGCGGCTCCCTGTACCGGCAGGCAACGCGGTCTTGTCCGGCGCTTGCGAATCACCCGTATGGCCGACGCCGAAGCGGAGGCGACCTGGCTCGGACTCCGACGGGACGTCAAACCGCTGGTGATGGCCGGGCTCGCGCTCGGCGTGGGACTCGGCGGCTTCTTCGACGGGATCGTCTTCCACCAGATCCTGCAGCTCCACCACATGCTGTCGTCCTATCCCGACGCGAGCGTCGCGACCGATATCCGGCTCAACGTCCTCGCCGACGGGCTCTTCCACCTCGCGACGTACCTGTTTACCATCCTCGGGGTCGTGTTGCTCTCGCGCGCCTGGCGATTTCATCCCGTGCCGAAGTCCGGGCGGACGCTACTTGGCGCGACGATCATGGGCTGGGGCGCGTTCAACCTCGTCGAGGGAATCGTCAACCACCACCTGCTCGGGATCCACCACGTCTGGCCCGCGGGCCCAGGGCCGTTACTCCTGTGGGACCTGGCCTTCCTGCTGTGGGGCGCACTCTTCCTGATCGGGGGCTACCTCGTGATCCGGACCGACGGCGCCGCCAGGCCGACGGCGAGCGACGACGCGATCGCGACGGACGGGACCGGCACGGGCCCGGAGTAGCTCCACTACCGTCGCAACCGTCGACACCGCCGATTTCGGGCGGCGATCGGACGCGACGGTGAGCCGAACGACAAAGCTTGGCTTTATCAGTCCGGAGAGCGACGGTCGAGATATGCAAGGCAACCTGCCGCCCGAGGCGCAGGAAAAGATCGAACAGCTACAGGACCTCCAGGAGACGGCTCAGGAAGTCGCCGTCCAGAAACAGGAGGCCGAATCGAACCTCACCGAGGCCCAGAACGCCCTCGACGAACTCGACAACATCGACGACGGCACGACCATGTACCGTCAGGTCGGCGAACTCCTCGTCGAGACCGAGTACGACGAGGCCGAGGACTCCCTCGAAGAGAAGGTCGACTCCCTCGAGATCCGTCTCGAAACGCTCGAGAAGCAGGAAGAGCGCGTCCAGCAGCAGTTCGAGTCCCTCCAGGAGGAACTCGAGGACCTGCTCGGCGGTGGCGGCATGGGCGGTCCGGCCGGCCCAGGCGGTCCGGGTGCCGGCGGCGCATAAATGCCAGCTGACGAGCCGTCGGACGAGACCGTCGTTCAGACGGCCGCAGAAGCCGCGGAAGGCGTGATCTTCTCGCGGTACAAGCAGTCCGACGTGCGCGACTACGACGTCACCGTCACCTTCGAGGACGGCGTCCTCGAGGTCGACGTCTACCTCAACGCGCCCGAGGGCGACGACGAGGCGGATCCCGAACGCGTCGCCGACGACGCCGCGCTTACGGCGCGCCAGGCGGTCGACGAACTGTTCGGGGAATAACGAGAGACCGGACGAAGTCTCGAATCCCACTCGTCCGTCTCCTTTTTGTGCCGCTGACGAACGACACGATCAGCGACTGCTTCGGCTGCGATTATCGTCGGAAGACCTTGCAGTTACTGTCCGTGTTATCGGTTCGGAGCCTACGAGAGCTGCTCGTCCGCGAGGAGAACTGGCAGAACCATCCGCCGAGCGCGACGAATCCGACCGCGAAGAGGAGCGTAGGGTCGAGCGAATGCGACCGGTTCCGACGCCGGCGGCGATAACCGACACGTCGTCGGTCTGAAACAGAATGTGCGTGCGCCGCTCGGAGACCTGCCGTTACTCCGAGATCGTGAGTTCGCCGTAATCGAACTCTTCGCCGAGTTCCGAGAGGCTGTCGAGTTCGTCCTGCTCCTCGCGGAGGTTCTGCTCGAGGGTATCCGCGGCGTCGTCCATGCCGAGTTGGTCCGCCATCGGGATGAGGTTCCCGTAGGCGGCGATCTCGTAGTGTTCGGACTTCTGGCCGGCGGCGATGTTGAATCGGTCGATGGCCTCGTCGCTCGGGTCTTTGTCCATGAACTCCTCGTGAGCCTGGATCATCCCCTCGATGACCGGGTCCTCCTCGCCTTCGGCGGACGCGTCGAGGTCGTCGAACACCTCCTCGATGCGGTCGAGGTGGTTTCGCGTCTCCTCGCGGTGCTCGGCGAACCCCGACTTGAGCTCCTCGCTCGACGAGGAACTCTCCAGTTCGTCGAGAGCGTCGACGAGGCGCTGTTCCATGTAGTACGCGTGCTTCAGCCCGTCTACGAAGAGGTCTTCGGTGCTGTCTACGGTCATAAGCGCTCGTGGGAGTGGACAACGTTGAGTTCAATAAGCGGGTGGCTTGCATCTGAGACAGCCGATTTCGCCGCTGGCCGCCGGTCGGAAGCGGAGAGACCGGTCGGCGATTACGCCGACTCGCAGATCGCCAAGAAGTTCTCGAAAATTTCCTCGCCCTCTTCGGTGTGGGCGACTTCGGGGTGCCACTGGACGCCGTAGAGGTCGCGGTCGGCGTCGCTCATCGCCTCGACGCCGCAGACGTCGCTTTTCGCGGTCAGATCGAACCCCTCGGGGAGTTCCTTGACCTCGTCGGCGTGGCTCGCCCAGACGCGGGTTTCGGGGTGGAGCGTGCCGGTCAGCGGATCGTCGTCGTCGACGATTTCGACGGAGACGTCGGCGTAGCCGCCGTAGTCGCCGCTGTCCACGCGGCCGCCGAGTTCCTCGGCGATCAGTTGCATCCCCAGGCAGATGCCCAGAACCGGCATATCCGCGTCCAGATACTCGGCGGATTTCCCGGTGCGGTCCATGTCCGGGCCGCCCGAGAGGACGACGCCGTCCGCGTCGATCTCCGCAGGTGGCGTCTCGTTGTCGATCAACTCGGTGTCGACACCGAGGTCGCGAAGCGCTCGACGTTCCAGGTGGGTGAACTGTCCGTGGTTGTCCACCACGACGATCTTCGTCATTGCGTGCCCGTAGCGGCCCACCCGGTAAAAGCAGTCCGGAACGCGCGCTCGGGCGGACACGGAGCCACTGATAAAGGTCGAACCGGTCCAGACGCGGGTTTTTCAGGGCACGCTCTAACACCGGTGTAGACCCAACTATGAACCGTCCGAGTGTGGACGCAGGCGATCTGCGATGGGGCTGGGCCTGCCCGCGGTGCGAGACGGACGCATCGGTCGCGAGAGATCCCGGTACCGGCACGTTCCGGTGGGAGTGCGATGCCGACGACTGCGACACCGTCGGCTTCGGCTTCACCTCGCGGCGCCAGGCGCGCCTGGCGCTCAAGGAGTACCGCGAACAGTATCAGAACATCTACCGGTAGCCGATCGACTCGGGGGTCGACCAGGGGATTCGGATGTCGGCCGCGTAACTGGGGGTTCCGGTACGTTTATGCGCCAGCCCTCGGTTGGGAGACACATGGCAGTCGATCTCAGTGAGTTCGAGCATCCGTCGTGGCGTACCGCGGCCGGCACCGGTATCGGCTATCTCCTCATCCTCGCGGTGTTGACGGTGGCGCTGTTCGTCGTGCCCTGGCTCGTCTTCTCAGCAGTATAAGTGCAACTCCGGCAACGGCACGATACCCGACTGTGAGTCGCGTCGCTCCCGAGTTCGTGTCGATTCGGCGGCTCGCCGATCGGGATGCGATCGCAGTCGAACGCGAAAAAGAACGACCGTCGACCTCGAGTTCGATTCCCCTTAGGCGAAGGTCTTCGAGACGTCTTCGGTCTCGTCGGACTCGGCCTGCACCTTCTCCCAGGCGTTCTGGAAGTCCTCCATCCGGATCTCGGTCCGGTCGTCGCGGATGGCGAACATCCCGGCCTCGGTACAGACGGCCTTGATGTCGGCTCCGGAGGCCTCGTCGGCCTGAGCGGCCAGTTCGCCGAACTCGACGTCGTCCGAGACGTTCATGCCGCGGGTGTGGATCTCGAAGATGATCTCGCGGCCCTCCTGGTTCGGCTTGGGCACCTCGATGAGGCGGTCGAACCGGCCGGGACGGAGGATGGCGCGGTCGAGCATGTCGAAGCGGTTGGTCGCGGCGATGATGCGGATCTCGCCGCGGTCCTCGAAGCCGTCCATCTCGGAGAGCAACTGCATCATCGTCCGCTGGACCTCGGCGTCGCCGGAGGTCTTGGACTCGGTCCGCTTGGCGGCGATGGCGTCGATCTCGTCGATGAAGATCACGGCGGGCTCGTGCTCGCGGGCGACGTCGAAGAGGTCGCGGACGAGCTTGGCGCCTTCGCCGATGAACTTGTGGACCAGCTCCGAGCCGGCCATCTTGATGAAGGTGGCGTCGGTCTGGTTGGCGACGGCCTTCGCCAGCATCGTCTTGCCGGTGCCCGGCGGGCCATACAGCAGGACGCCGCTCGGCGGGTCGATGCCGACGTCGTCGAACATGTCGGGCTTCTCGAGGGGCATCTCGACGGTCTCGCGGACCTCCTGCATCTGCTCCTCTAAGCCGCCGATGTCCTCGTAGCTGACGTCGGGGCTCTCGGTGACTTCCATCACGCGAGCGCGGACGTCGGTCTCGTTCGAGAGCGGCTTGACGATAGACAACGAGTTGTTGACCGCCACCCGCGCGTCGGGTTCGAGCTCCTCGTGCATCTCGTCGGTGACCTCGGTCAGGGCCTCCTGGTTGTTCCCGTGCTGTTTGATGATGACGCCCTCGTCCGTGATCTCCTGGACGGTGGCGACGAACAGCGGGGACTGCTTTAGCTTCTTGTTCTCGTGCGTGAGTCGCTCGAGCTTCTGCTGGTACTTGTTGTTCTCGGCGTTGGCATCGAGGAGCTTGTCACGCATCTCCTCGTTTTGCGCCTCGAGGATCTCCAGCCGTTCCTCGAGCGCCTGGATTTTCTCCTGTTGGGACGCCTCGTCCTCGTCGTAGGGGAGGTCGACGTCGTCCACAGTGTCGCTCATCACCCGTCCTTTGGGTGTTGGTTCATAAGAGGCTTCGGGTAGGTGCACTCGGCCCAGTAATATAACCACAAGGCATTAGATAGAATAGAAAATATTATCACCCCGTATTCGGAATGGGAAGATAGGATGAGCGCCTCAGAGCCGCTTCGACAGGAGACCAGCCAGCGGGGAACGTGGGACGACGTTCGCGAGCTGCCGCCGAGCGCGAAACTCGTCGCGAAGGTCCTCGAGTACAACGATACGATGACCCAACAACAGATTGCCGACGAGACCCTTCTTCCCTCCCGAACGGTTCGCTACGCGTTAAACCGACTCGACGAGGAGAACGTCATCGACTCCCGTTTCTCGTTCTCCGACGCGCGAAAGCGCCTCTACAGCCTCGATATCGAGTCATAATCGACTCGCAGGAACGACCGTCGCCGTCGGCCGTCCCGGCTCGCCCGACGTATCTGTTTTACTTTCAGTTCGGTCACGGAATCCCTTTAGGGCGGGCTCGCCAACTGAGTGACAATGACGCGGGTTATTCATACGGGCGATACCCACATCGGGTACCAGCAGTACAACTCGCCCGAGCGACGACGGGACTTCCTCGAGGCGTTCCGCGACGTCGTCGAGGACGCCGTCGCCGACGACGTCGACGCCGTGATCCACGCCGGCGACCTCTTTCACGACCGCCGGCCGAGCCTGGTCGACCTCCAGGGAACGATCAGCGTGCTCCGGACGCTCGACGACGCCGACATCCCCTTTCTCGCCGTCGTCGGCAACCACGAGTCGAAACGCGACGCCCAGTGGCTCGACCTCTTTGCCGATCTCGATCTGGCGACCCGACTCGGCGCCGACCCGGAACTCGTCGGCGACGTCGCCGTCTACGGCCTGGACTTCGTCCCCCGGTCGCGACGGGACGACCTCGAGTACGACTTCGCACCGGTTCCAGACGAGGCCGACCAGGCGGCCCTCGTGAGCCACGGCCTCTTCGAGCCCTTCGCCCACGCCGACTGGGACACCGAGACCGTCCTCGACGAGTCGACGGTCGACTTCGACGCCGTCCTCCTGGGGGACAACCACGCGGCCGACACCGCCGAGGTCCGGGACGCCTGGGTCACCTACTGCGGCTCGACGGAACGCGCAAGCGCCAGCGAACGCGAGGACCGCGGGTACAACATCGTGGAGTTTGACGACGACGGCGGCGCGGTCGCGATCAGCCGCCGCGGCCTCACCGCGACCCGCGAGTTCGTCTTCGTCGACGTCGAACTCGAGGAAGACGAGGGGATCGACCGCGTGCAGGAACGCGTCCGCCAGCACGAGCTCGAGGACGCGGTCGTCATCGTCACCGTCGAGGGCGAGGGCCGGCCGATCACGCCCGCCGCGGTCGAGGAACTCGCGATCGACCGCGGGGCGCTAGTCGCCCGCGTGAACGACCGCCGGGAGCTCCCCGACGAGGACGACGAGGTCTCGGTGAGCTTCGCCGATCCGGACGCCGCCGTCCGCGAACGGGTCCGAGACCTCGGACTGAGCGACGCCGCACTCGAAATCGACGACACCGTCCGCGACGGCGACCTCGCCGACACGAACGTCCGCGAGACCGTCGAACGCCGCGTTCGCGACCTGCTCGAGGACGACCGGTCCGCATTCGAGCCCGCACCGGAGCGGGAGCCTGACGACGAGGACGTGACGACGGTCGCCGACCAACTCGCCGGCGAGGTCGCTTCCGAGCCCGCTTCGGAAACGGCCGAGTCGGACGGTGCGGACGAGCCCGAGCCGGCAACCGCCGATACCGAGGGCGATGATCCGGCCGGAGTCGAGGCGACCGCCGATGCCAACTCGCCAGGCGACGCCGACGACGCCGACGGCACCGGTGACGAGGGGGCCGCAGACACCGACACCGCGTCCCTGGGTGATTTCGCGTGAGGGTCGACCGCGTCCGCCTACTGAACTTCAAGTGCTACGGCGAGGCCGATCTCTCGCTCGAGCGCGGGGTCACCGTCGTCCACGGCGTCAACGGCAGCGGCAAGTCGACGCTGCTCGAGGCCGTCTTCTTCGCGCTCTACGGCTCGAAGGCGCTGGACGATCGGACCCTCGACGACGTCATCACCACCGGCGAGGAGGAGGCCGAGGTCGAACTGTGGTTCACCCACGACGGCCGCGAGTATCACGTCGAACGCCGGCTCAAGCTGCGCGGCGATCGGGCGACCACGACGAAGTGCGTCCTCGAGACGCCGACGGCGACGATCGAGGGCGCCCGCGACGTCCGCCGCGAGGTGACCGACCTCCTGCGGATGGACGCCGAGGCGTTCGTCAACTGTGCGTACGTCCGCCAGGGCGAGGTCAACAAGCTCATCCACGCCTCGCCGAGCGACCGCCAGGACATGATCGACGACCTCCTCCAGTTGGGCGCGCTCGAGGACTACCGCGAGCGGGCCAGCGAGGCGCGACTGGGCGTCAAGACCGTCCTCGACGGCCAGCGAGAGGTCCTCGAGGACGTTCGCAACCAGGTCGAACAGAAGGAGGACAAGGAACTCCACGAGCGTCTGAACGGGCTCGAATCTCGCCAGGCCGAGGTCGCCGAGGAGATCGACCACTACGAAACGCAACGCGACCAGGCACAGGAGACCCTCGACGCGGCCGCGGACGTCCTCGACCGCCACGAGGAGACCCGCGAGGAGATCGAGTCGCTCGAGGACGAGATCGAAGACCTGCGCTCGAAAATTAGCGAGACCGAGCGCGAGCGCGAGGACGCCGGCGACGAGATCCGCGACGTTCGCGAGCGACGCGAGGAACTCGCCGACGAACGCGCCGACCTGCTCGCCGAGACCGACCTCGAGACGACCGATCCCGACGCGGAGGCCGTCCGGAATCGCATCGAGGAACTCGAGGCCCGCGACGAGGCCCTCCGCGACGACCTCGAGGACGTCCGCGTGACGATCACCGAGGGGACCAACGAGATCGAGCGCCTCCGCGAGGAGGCCGCCGACCTCGAAGACCAGGCGGACCAGGCCCGCGAGGAAGCCGCCGACCTCGACGACCAGATCGCAGCCGACGAGGAGACGATCGAGGAACGCGAGTCGAAACTCGACGACCTCGACGAGCAGATCGAGGACGCACGAGCGACGTTCGACGACGCGCCGGTCGCGTTCGGCCAGGCCAAGTCACACCTCGCCGACCTCGAGACCGAGCGCGAGGCACTGACCGACGAGATCAGCGACGTCACCGCCGACATTCGCGCCGACGAGAACGCGATCGAGGAGGGCGAACGGCTCCTCGAGGAGGGCAAGTGCCCCGAGTGCGGCCAGCCGGTCGAGGACTCCCCGCACGTTGACGTCTTGGACGACAAACGCGAGGAACTCGCCGCCCTCGAGGAGCGCCGCGACGACCTCGAGGCCGAGCGCGACGCCCTCGACGAGCGGATCGAACGCGCGGAGGAGCTCCGCGAGACGGAGCGGCGGGTCGATCGACTCGAGGAGAACCGCGACAACATCGAGCAGTTGCTCGCCGAGAAACGCGAGCGTCTGGCGGACCGACGCGAGCAGCGCGACCGGCTCCGCGAGGATGCCGACGAATACGAGGCCGAGGCCGCGGAGAAGCGGACCGCGGCGGACGACCGGGAAGGCGCGGTGACCGAGGCACGGGCCGAACTCGGCGAGATCAACACCGAACGCGGCGAGCTCAAGGAGACCCTCGAAGCGCTGCGCCGCGTCGCCGAGATCGCCGACGAGCGCGCGGACCTCGAGAGCGAGATCGAGACCCTCCGCGAGCGTCGTCGGGACTGGGAGACGATGAACGACGAGCGCCGCGAGCAGCTCTCGGCGAAACGCGACCGCAAGCGCGAGCTCGAGTCCGAGTTCGACGAGGAGCGGATCGCAACCGCCCGCGAGGACAAGCGCAACGCCGAGCAGTACTTGGATCAGGTCGGCGAGAAACTCGCGGAACTCGAGGAGCGGCGCACGGAGATTCAAAACGCCATCGGCGCGGTCGAGAACGAACTCGAGGAACTCGAGCGGCTCCGGGAGCGCCTCGAGACCGTCGAAGCCCGCTGCGACCAGCTCGGATCGCTGTACGACGAGGCCGAAACGCTCCAGACGACCTACGGCGACCTGCGGACGGAACTGCGCCAGCGCAACGTCGAAACCCTCGAACGGTTGTTGAACGAGACGTTCGACCTGGTCTACCAGAACGACTCCTACGCGGCGATCGACCTGGACGGCGACTACCGGCTGACGGTCTACCAGAAGGACGGCGAGGCGCTCGAGCCCGAGCAACTATCGGGTGGCGAGCGAGCACTGTTCAACCTCAGCCTGCGGTGTGCGATCTACCGGCTGCTGGCCGAGGGCGTCGAGGGGACGGCCCCGATGCCGCCGCTGATCTTAGACGAGCCGACGGTCTTCCTGGACTCGGGCCACGTGACGCAACTGGTCTCCCTGGTCGAGTCGATGCGCGAGTTGGGCGTCGAGCAGATCGTCGTCGTCAGCCACGACGAGGAACTCGTCGGCGCGGCCGACTCGCTGGTCCGCGTCGAGAAAGACGCGACCTCGAACCGCTCGCGACTCGAGCGCGGCGAGCCGCCCGAAATGGAA
This sequence comes from Natrinema salifodinae, assembly GCF_900110455.1. Lineage (NCBI taxonomy): Archaea > Methanobacteriati > Methanobacteriota > Halobacteria > Halobacteriales > Natrialbaceae > Natrinema > Natrinema salifodinae. The sequence continues at coordinate 620,508 of NZ_FOIS01000002.1, forward strand.
CTGCTCGCGTCGGACTGAGCCCCGTTCGAGTTCGCTCAGCCGACGCTCGATAGCGCTGTTTTCGACAGGTTCAACGCAGCTAAAACGGAACCGAGACGAATCGGCAGTCCGCAGCGAGCCGATCAGACCCCGGTCTCGGACCCGTCTTCGACCCGTTTCGGTGTTTCCTCGGCCCTATCCTCGAGACTCGATCTGAGCACTGCGAGTGCGCGCTCGCAGTCCTCGGTGACGCGGTAGCCGCGCTCCCCGGCGACATCGGTCTCTTCGATGAGACCTGCAGCGGAGAGCACCGTGAGCCGGCCGTGCAGGTCGCTCTCGCAGATATCGTAGGCGTCGAGCAGGGTGCGGACGCCGAGCGGCCCCCGTTCCGCGAGTTCGACGACCAGGCCCAACGTCTCCTCGTCGTGGACGTTGGTCAGCAGCGTCAGGACGGGATCGTCGACGCTGCGGGCGGCCGTCTCGAGGGGAGATTCGTCGACGTCCTCGAGCCGGTCGTTCTGGACGTAACACTCGTTGCCGTTGGTTGGATCACGGACGAGACTCGCGGTATCCGAGCGCTTGAGAAGCAGGTATCGTCTGCCGGTGTCGTCCTCGACTGTTTTCATGATCGGTCGTTCTGGTCCGGTAGATGCTGTTGGGAGACGTCCCCTGAAGTAGTTTCGCCTCCGTTCGCAGCCGGTGTGGTGGTCGGCGTGTCGGGTGCGTCGGACGCGCCAGGCGTATCGCTGCCGTCGCCGCCAGCGGCGTCGTCGGAGCCGTTGGGGGCGGAGCCGTCATCGGGCGCACGAAACTGTCGATATCGCCGGACCGCGAACCCGAGTAGGACGAGTCCGCCGCCGACGAGCAGTCCGCTGCGGCGAGTCTCGCCCTCGAAGACGAAAAACAGGATGCCCAGCGAGACGGCCAGGACGGCGGCGTTGATGACGAGCACCAGCGCCCAGAACGTCTGGAGGAGGTCGGCGGGCACGTCGGTTTCGGCGGTCGAGACGGAGGGGACGTCGATGGCGTTCGTGGGGTCGCCTGGATCGTCGTCATCCCCGCTTCCCTCACCGTCTACGGGGTCGTTTTCGTTCCCGATCGACACGCGCGGAATCGTCAGCGAGTCGCTATCGGGGTCGTTGAGGTCGGCCTCGGGGTCCCACTCCTCGGGCTCGTTCTCGGTCCGGTCGAATACCACATGCGAGGCGATGTGCAGCGGGAGGAAAAGGGTTCGCTTCGCAGTCGCCGACCGCCGATCGTCGACTCAGGCCAGGTCTTCGAGCGTGAGGGTTCGAGACGTCTCCACCCACGCGAGCGGGTTCTCGGCGTCATAGAAGACGACGCCGTCGTCGGTCTCGTAGGACTCGATCGTCGCGGTCCCGGCGGGTTCACTACTCAGTTCGCGCCGATCCGTCGCGTCGTCGGTCACATCGGTGGACACATCGATCACCTGATCATGTGCTATGTGTTACCAAGTTAAATGTCTTCTTGCTCCCGCAAGCCGCCTATCCGAGGGGCCGATTTGCGGTCCACCGCTCGACCGTATCGTCTTCGCTGTCAGTCGTCGGTTCGCGATCGATTGCTATCCCTCGTTCGGCAGTCCGCTGTCGGTTCGGCGTCGGTCGCCGCGAGCGGGGAGTACGGGGGTTTTTATCCGCCGGCTGCTAAGCCCAGTACCATGACTGAGGCGGGCCAGACCGGACTTGCGGACTTCGACGGCGATCCCGGCGACGACCCCGATACCGAGGCCGACGAGCGCCCGGCGGAGGAGGCCGTTGCCGTCGCCGGCGACGGCGGGTCCAACGCCGCGGAAGTGATCGACGTCCTCGAGGAAACGCTTCCCGAGTCACAGGGCGAACTCGAACTCGCCGTGATGCAGGTCGACTACACGATCGCCGGCTACGGCGACGACGAGCGTCCGATCATGCACGTGTTCGGGCGCACGTCCGACGGCGAATTAGAGCACGTCCAGGTCGTCGGCTTCCAGCCGTACTTCTACGCGCCGACGGACACGCTCGACCGGCCGCCGGCGGAAGCGTACGACCGGATCACCGGCAGCGAGGAGTACGACGAGGACGGCGATCCCTACGAGAGCATCCGGGGCGAGAAGCTCACCAAGATCTTCGGCCAGACGCCCCGCGACGTCGGTCAGGTCCGCGACGATTTCGAGCACTACGAGGCCGACATCCTGTTCCCGAACCGGTTCCTGATCGACAAGGACATTCGCAGCGGGCTCCGCATTCCGGAGCGACGAGCCGACGACGACACCCTCGTCGTTCCCCACGACGAGGTCGAACCGGCCGACGTCGACACCGAGCCGCGAGTCAACACGTTCGACATCGAGGTCGACGACCGCTCGGGGTTCCCCGAGGATGGCGAGGAGCCGATCGTCTGTCTCACCAGCCACGACTCCTACCGCGACGAGTACATCATGTGGCTCTACGAAGCCCCGATCGGCGACGGCGAGATTCCAACCGAGATCGACGGCTACGATCCGATCGAAGGCGAGATCGATCACGAGGTCCGGAGCTTCGAGGAGGAGGAAGCCATGCTCGCGGCCTTCCTCGACTACGTCGATAAGACCGATCCCGACATCCTCACCGGCTGGAACTTCGAGGACTTCGACGCACCGTACTTCCTCGACCGACTGGAGGAACTACAGGGACCCCACCACGAACACGACCTCGAGCCGGACCGCCTCTCGCGCGTCGACGAGGTCTGGCGCAGCAACTGGGGCGGCCCCGACGTCAAGGGCCGCGTCGTCTTCGACCTCCTCTACGGCTACCAGCGGATGGTCTTCTCCGAACTCGACTCCTACCGCTTAGACGCCGTCGGCGAGGAGGAACTCGGCGTCGGCAAGGAGCGCTACGCCGGCGACATCGGCGACCTATGGGAGGGCGACCCGACCAGGCTGCTCGAGTACAACCTGCGCGACGTCGAACTCTGTGTCGAACTCGACCGCCAGCAGGAGATCATCCCGTTCTGGGACGAGGTGCGCTCGTTCGTCGGCTGCAAGTTAGAGGACGCGCCGACGCCTGGCGACGCGGTCGACATGTACGTCCTCCACGAGGCCTACGGCCGATTCGCGCTGCCCTCGAAGGGCCAACAGGAGGCCGGCGAGGAGTACGAGGGCGGCGCCGTCTTCGAACCGATCACGGGCGTCAAGGAAAACGTCACCGTGCTCGACCTGAAGTCGCTGTACCCGATGTGTATGACGACGATCAATGCGTCGCCGGAGACGAAGGTCGATCCGGAGGAGTACGACGGCGAGACCTACGTTGCACCGACCAGCCCCGACGGGACGCACTTCCGAAAGGAACCCGACGGCGTGATGCGCGAGATGATCACGGAACTGCTCGCCGAGCGCGAGGAGAAGAAGGGACTGCGAAACGAGTACGATCCCGGAACCCCCGAATACGAGCAATACGACCGTCAGCAGGGCGCCGTGAAGGTCATCATGAACTCGCTGTACGGCGTCTCGGGCTGGGAGCAGTTCCGGCTGTACGACAAGGAGGCCGCCTCCGCGATCACCGCGACCGGCCGCGAAGTGATCGAGTTCACCGAGACTGCCGCGAACGAACTCGACTACCAGGTCACCTACGGGGACACCGACAGCGTGATGCTCGAACTCGGATCGGCGATCTCGCAGGAGGAAGCCATCGAGAAATCCTTCGAGATCGAGGAGCACATCAACGAACGGTACGACGACTTCGCGCGGGAAGACCTCAACGCCGAGGCCCACCGGTTCCAGATCGAGTTCGAGAAACTCTACCGGCGGTTCTTCCAGGCCGGTAAGAAGAAACGCTACGCCGGCCACATCACCTGGAAGGAAGGGAAGGACGTCAACGATATCGACATCGTCGGCTTCGAGTACCAGCGCTCGGACATCGCCCCGATCACGAAGGAAGTTCAACACCGCGTGATCGAGATGATCGTCCGCGAGGGCGACGTCGAGGGTGCAAAGGAGTACGTCAACGAGGTCATCGAGGACGTGCTCGCGGGCGAGATCTCGCTCGAAGACATCGCGATCCCGGGCGGAATCGGGAAGCGACTGGGCAACTACGACACGGACACGGCCCAGGTCCGGGGCGCGAAGTACGCGAACCGCTTCCTCGGGACCAATTTCCAGCGCGGGAGCAAGCCCAAGCGCCTGTATCTCGACCGTATCGATCCCTCGTTCTTCGAGCGCCTCGAGGACGAGGAAGGGTTCGACGCCCGCACCGATCCCCTCTACGGCGCGTTCAAGCGCGATCCCGACGTGATCTGCTTCGAGTACGAAGACCAGATCCCCGAGGAGTTCGAGGTCGACTACGACACGATGCTCGAGAAGACGCTGAAGGGGCCGATCGAGCGCATCCTCGAGGCGCTGGACGTCTCTTGGGAGGAAGTGAAAAGCGGGCAGGAGCAGACGGGCCTCGACAGCTTCATGTAGGACCTCGTCCATTTCCGCCCTCGGGACCCTACTTTGGTGCCGAATGTGCGGTCCGTCAGCGCCGGAATCGATGGTCGTGATCACCGGACGAGCACAACGCGAGTTTTCCTTTCGGAAAGTTATTTTTCTGATGTGGGACAGTATACAAATGGATACGAAAACGTTATCAGTCAGACGACCCACCGTTTAGGTGACAGAGTACTATGGCACGTCTCGAACTAAACAACTTGCACGCGGAAGTCGTGGAGGTCGACGAGAAAATTCTCGAGGGCGTCAATCTCGAAGTCGAATCGGGCGAGATTCACGCCCTGATGGGGCCGAACGGCTCCGGGAAGTCGACGACCGCGAAGGTCATCGCCGGCCACCCCGCCTACGAGGTCACCGAGGGTGAGGTCCTGCTCCACCTCGAGGAGGACGAGTTCGGCGAGGACATCGAGATCGACGAGGACCAGCGCACCTGGAACCTGCTGGACCTCGAGCCGAACGAGCGCGCCGCGCTCGGCATCTTCCTCGGCTTCCAGTATCCCGCCGAGATCGAGGGCGTCACGATGACGAACTTCCTCCGGACGGCGCTCAACGCCAAGATCGAAGAGCGCGAGGAACTCTTCGAGGAAGAGGAAGGCGAGGAAGAAGCGGACGACGAAGGCTTCGAATCCTCGCCGATGGAGGGCCCCGAGGACGAGGGCGAGGTCGGCGTCGCCGAGTTCCAGCAGATCCTCCAGGAGAAGATGGAGCAGCTGGACATGGACGAGAAGTTCGCCCAGCGCTACCTCAACGCCGGCTTCTCCGGCGGCGAGAAGAAGCAAAACGAAGTGCTGCAGGCCGCCATCCTCGAGCCGTCGGTCGCCGTCCTCGACGAGATCGACTCCGGGCTCGACATCGACCGCCTGCAGGACGTCTCCAGCGGGATCAACGCGCTGCGCGACGAGCAGGGCACCGGCATCCTGCAGATCACTCACTACCAGCGCATCCTCGACTACGTCGAACCCGATCACGTCCACGTGATGATCGACGGTCAGATCGCCAAGAGCGGCGGTCCCGAACTCGCCGAGGAGCTCGAGGACAAGGGGTACGACTGGGTCCGCGAAGAGGTCTACGGCACCGCGTAACCGGATTCAGCTAGAACAACCGTAATAACGCTACAGCCGTAACCACAACTACGATCAACCAATGAGTTCCGAACAAGACCACCTAAAAGAGACAGACACTGAGGCCCGGTTCGAGTTCAAGAAAGAACAGAACGCCGCGGTCAAATCCGAGAAGGGCCTGACCGAGGAGGTCATCCGCATGATCTCCGAGGACAAGGACGAGCCCGACTGGATGCTCGAGCGCCGGCTGCGCGCACTCGAGCAGTACCAGAACATGCCGATGCCGTCGGGCTGGCCCGGCATGCCCGATCTCTCCGAGCTGGACGTCGAAGAGATCATTCCCTACATCCGCCCGGACGTCGACAAGCGCGAAGGCGTCGACGACTGGACGGAGCTGCCCGACGACATCAAGGACACGTTCGACAAGCTGGGCATTCCGGAGGCCGAGAAGAACGCGCTCTCCGGCGTCGGCGCCCAGTACGAGTCTGAGGTCGTCTACCAGAACATGCAGGAGCGCTGGGAGGAGAAGGGCGTCATCTTCATGAACATGGACGAGGCCGTCCAGAAGCACCCCGACCTCGTCAAAGAGCACTTCATGACGACCTGCGTGCCGCCGAGCGACAACAAGTTCGCCGCGCTGCACGGGGCCGTCTGGTCGGGCGGCTCGTTCGTCTACGTCCCCGAGGACGTCACCGTCGAGATGCCCGTCCAGGCGTACTTCCGCATGAACTCGGAGGGGATGGGCCAGTTCGAGCACACGCTCATCATCGCCGAGGAAGGGTCCGAAGTCCACTACATCGAGGGCTGTTCCGCACCCAAGTACGGCACCCACAACCTCCACTCCGGCGGCGTCGAAGTCTTCGTCGGCGAAGACGCTCACGTCCAGTACTCGACCGTCCAGAACTGGTCGAAGAACACCTTCAACCTGAACACCAAGCGCGCCATCTGCGAAGAGAACGGCACGATGGAGTGGGTCTCGGGCAGCATGGGCTCGAAAGCGACCATGCTCTACCCGTGTACCATCCTCAAGGGCCGCGGCGCGACCGACACCCACATCACCATCGCCTTCGCCGGCGAGGGGCAGGACATCGACACCGGCGCGAAGGTCTACCACAACGCGCCCGAGACGAGCTCGACCATCGAGTCCAAGTCGATCTCCAAGGACGGCGGCCGCACCAACTACCGCGGTCTCGTCCACATCGCCGACGGCGCCGAGAACTCCTCGACCGCCGTCGAGTGCGACGCGCTGATGTTCGACAACGAGTCGACGTCGGACACCATGCCGTACATGGAGATCGAGGAGTCGAAGGTCGACGTCGCTCACGAGGCGACCGTCGGTAAGATCGGCGACGAAGACATCTTCTACCTCCAGAGCCGCGGTCTGGACGACGACGACGCCAAGAAGATGATCGTCGCCGGCTTCATCGAGCCGATCACGGAGGAACTGCCCATCGAGTACGCGGTCGAACTCAACCGCCTCATCGAACTCGAGATGGAAGGTAGCCTCGGATAATATGAGTACGCAGGTACACGCCAATCTGACGGAAGAACAGGTACGCCAAATTTCGGGCGACCTCGACGAGCCCGAGTGGCTCCTCGAGACGCGTCTCGAGGCCCTCGACGCGCTCGAGACGCTCGACATGCCCGACGTCATCCGGACGCCTGGCCGCGACTGGACGAACCTCCACGACCTGGACTTCGAGTCCTTCGTCGACCCGCTGAACGCGGCCGAGGACAAGGACCAGGTCGGTCCCGACGAGGCCGTCGTCCTCCCGTGGGCAGAGGCCGTCGACGAGCACGAAGCCCTCATCAAGGACCACTTCGGCTCTATCGTCGATCCCCAGGAGAACTACCTGACGGCGCTCTCGACCGCGCTGTTCAGTACCGGGACGGTCGTCTACGTCCCCGAGGGCGTCGACGCCGAGGACGTCACCATCCGAACCGAGCAGAACTCCCAGTCGCTGTTTAACTACACGCTCGTCGTCACCGAGGAGTCCGCGTCGGTGACGATCTTAGAGCGCCAGGCGACCGGTGAGGAGCAGGACGAACAGTACTACAGCGGTATCGTCGAGGTCGTGGCCGGCGAGAACAGCAACGTCCAGTACGGCAGCCTCCAGAACCTGTCGGAGGACGCCTACAACTTCACGCTCAAGCGCGGCGACGCCGGCACGTACGCCACGATCGACTGGATCGAGGCCAACCTCGGCACGCAGCTGACCAAGACCGAGGTCTCGACGGAACTCAACGGCGAGTCCTCCGAGAGTCAGATCGTCGGGGCCTTCTACGGCCACAACGACCAGCACTTCGACCTCGACGCGAAGGTCTGGCACCGCGCCGAGCACACGACGGCCGACCTCGTCACCCGCGGTGTCACCGACGACATCGCCCGCTCTGTCTACGAGGGCGTCCAGGACGTCGGCAAGGATGCCTGGGACACCAGCTCCTACCAGCGCGAGAACACGCTGATGCTCAGCGACGAAAGCGAGGCCGACGCCTCGCCGAAGCTGATCATCAACAACCACGACACCGAGGCCAGCCACTCCGCGACGGTCGGCCAGATCGACCAGGAGGATCTGCTATACATGACCTCCCGTGGTGTCAACCCGCGTGCGGCGCGGAACATGCTCGTCGAGGGCTTCTTCGTGCCGGTCCTCGAGGAGATCGCCGTCGACGAACTGCGCGACGATCTCGAAGAGCTGATCGCTGCGCGACTTCGCCAGCGCGACTAACTCGACCGGGAGCGGCTTCCGGTACCGGGTCCCGATTACCGACGCTCGAGGTGGGTCGGCCGCCTCGAACCGCTTCGTACTTCGTCCGTCGTCGCCAGGTAGCGTTCGACGCTCGATTCTCTCGTTTCTCGTCGCTGCTCCGAGACGACTAAGTAACAGCGGTCCTCTTGTCGAGGTATGAGTCTGGGACAGCGTGTCTCGAGCGACCACCAGCTAACCCGGTTGCTCCAGATCGGGGTCGTGCTGGAGGAAGTCGTCGAGTCACGCGCCGCCCACCACATCGAGTCTCTCCCGCCCGACGAGCGGGCGGCGTTCGACGAGGAGGTGGAGGAGCTGCTCGCGGAGGCCGCCGAGGAATCGGCTGATCACCGCGAGCGGCTCGAGGCGCTGATCGACGATCTCGAGGCCGAGACGGTCGAATACGAGGAAATCAACGCCCTGGTCGACGCGCAGTACGGGCCGCCGGAGGACACCGACGGCGTCCTCTACGACCAGCTGGCAAACGAGGAGACGGCCTACAAGTTCTACGACGACCTGATTCAGGCGATCGAGGCCTCCGACGCCGAGTTCGCGGTCGACCGCGATCGGCTGCTCGATACGCTGTCCGGCATCCGCGAGGAGGAAAAGGAGGGCGTCGAGGAAGTCACCGAGATCATGGAGCACAGAGCATGATCGCGGGGCAGACGAACGCGGCGATCGCCAGCACCAGGCGGACCGGTTCGCCGTCTCACACGCGCATTGATTCCCGGATTCGGTTTCGGTTACACCGGCGCACGACCGCACTCGCGACCACGACCGCGACGGCACGCAGCGGCATCGACGGCACTGACGGAGGGATGCAATGAACACTGCAGATCAGTATCTCAAGGCGATCTACCTGGCCCAACGCATCGAGGACGGTCCCGCATCGACCGGCATGCTCGCGGATCTGCTGGAGGTGAGTCCGGCGAGCGTCAACGAGATGGTCGGTAAACTCGAGGACCGCGAACTCGTCGAACACGAGAAGTACAAGGGTGCCAGCCTGACCGACGAGGGGCTCGAGCGCGCCCACAACGCCCTTCAGACCTACTGTATCATCGAGCGGTTCCTCGCGAACGTCCTCGAGGTCGAGGAGTTCCGGGACGAGGCCCGTGCCCTCGAAAGCGTCATCGACGATACGGTCGCCGAACGACTCGACACGATCATCGATCGTCCCGAGCAGTGTCCCGACTGTTTCGACCCCGAGGCGGACTGCTGCGAACTGCTCGAACTCGAAGCCAGCGGCCACGCGGACTGATCGCGACGTCGGTGGTACCCCGCCACTCGCGTCTCGAGTCTCGTTCTCCCGCGCTCACTTGGTAGTCAGATCTCGTCCGATCAGCCCACGACCCCAGACCACCGACCCGACACCGCCCGATCACGACCCGCGACTCACGGGTCACGATCGTCGAATCGAACGTACCGCCGTCCGACAAGCGCAGCCGCAGCGAGGGCGACGATGACCGCGACGCCGAGTCCGATCGGGAACCGCTGCTGGTCGCCCGCCCAATCGGCCTCGAAGACGTCGGCGTAGTAGCCCGCGACGTCTCGGCCGTGAAGCGCGACGAGTACCTCGCGGTTGTTCTCGAGGGAGTTCGAATTCCAGTTGGCGCTCCCGACGACCGCGATTTCCCGGTCGATCACGATCCCCTTTGCGTGAATCTTCTCGAACCGGTCGGTGTCGTCGACCAGGCGAACCGAAATCGAGAGCTCCTCGCGGTCCGCGACGCGTTCGAGGTCGGCCGCGAGCGCCTCGTTATCGTCGGCGTCGTACCAGGCTGAGCCGAGCAGGAGCCGGACGTCGACGCCGCGGCGCGCCGCGTCGAGGGTCGATTCGAGCAGCGAGACGTCGGCGGCGACGGTCGGTTGGACGATGAGAATTTCGTCGTCGGCAGCGGCCAGCAGCGCCTGCAGTCGTCGCTCGGCGTTGTCGGGTGCGACCAAGAGCTCGGCCGACTCGACGGGGACCGGGTCCGGCTCGTGAGTCGTCGGAAACTCGGTCGCCGAGAGGTCGGCCGACTCGTCGTCGACGAACGAGGTGGTCGCCCGGTAGTCGTCCCCGGCGACCGTGTCCGGGCCCTCGAAGTCGGCCCGGAAGACCCTCACGAGCTCGTCGGCCAGGCGCTCGTCCTCGAAGCGGACGCCCCAGCCGCGGCTGCTCTCGCCGCCGACGCCCGCGGGTTTCCAGTTCTCGGTGGTGACCAGCACGCGGTCGTCGGCGACGGCGTACTTGGGGTGGTGATAGCGGTACCGTGCCCCGTCGCCGCCGACGGCGCGGACGTCCACTCCGGCGGCCTCGAGCGTCTCGATGACGTCGGCGGTCGGCGCCGGCGTGCCGCCGACCGGGCTCGCTTCGAGGAGGACCGCGACGTCGACCCCGCGCTCGGCGGCGTTCGCGAGCGCCGCTGCGATCGGCTCCGAGGTGACGGTGTAGCCAGCGAGGAGGAGTCGATCGTCGGCGTCGCGGATCGTCTCGCGGGGAACCTGCGGCGAATCCGGGAGGACAAAGGCCGTCGCCTGGTCGACGTCCGCGGTCGAAACAGGGAGGCAGGTCGCGTCGCGGGGCCACCACTGCCCGCGGCCGTGGTCCGGGTCGCCAGGCGAAGCGGTTCCGGCCGGTCCGTCGGCGTCCGTAGCCGGTTCCGTCCGGTACCACCGCTCGGCGGTCGGCGCGCGGTCGTACGCGACCGCGTCGATCGTCGTCGTCCCGTTCCGGAGCCGAAGCTCGTCGCCGTCGGCGGCGAGCTTGAGGTGGCCGTCGAGTGCGAGCACGGGCGCGTCTGTCAGCGACTCGGTGACGTTCGGAGCCGTGCTCACGGCGACGCGCCCGGATGCGGTCTCGTTCGGGAGCGTCGCCGTCGTGTGGCCGTCCGTGAGCGTCCAGTTCGCGAGGGCAGTCCCCGGCGGGACCTCGAGGACGGCGAACTCGCCGACGTTGCCGTCGGTCGTCGGGTTCGGATAGAGGCCGACGATCTGTGGCCCCGCGGACGCCTCGGTTTGGCGTTCGGTCGGGACCGCCGACTCGGCCGCTCGCGGGGGACAGGCACGGTCGGTCGCAGTCGCGTTCGGGATCGGCGTCGATCGAGCGGTCACCGAGTCGCTTCGCGGTTCCGTTCCCGGCGGTCCGACGAGCGTCGCGGCGCTCCCGACGAGCGAACAGACGATGAGAGCGCCGAGAACGACCCGCCGGAGATCCATCGCTCCGTTTGGCCGCCTTCCGGTACTTAAACTATCGGCTCATCGACTGAATTCGAATCGATGGCGATCGTCAGCGGGATCGGGTTGCGAAAACGCAGCGAAACGAAAATCCGTCGAACGGTCGGCTTCGATCGACCGACTCGGAAGGAGAAGACTACCCGGCAGCCGTCAGGCCGCGGGCTCCAAGTCGACGTTCTCGGCCTCGGCCTGGACCAGGTAGGCGCGGTCGTCGTCGTACTCGGCGACAATCTCGAGGGCCTCCTGGGTGCCGATGCGGTTGAGCGCCCAGGCGGCACTGGCGCGGACGCGGTCGGACTCGTCGTCGTCGAGGACGTCAGCGAGCGGCTCGATGGCGCGGGTGTCGCCGATCAGGCCGAGCGCGCGGGCGGCCCAGCTGCGGACGTCGGCCTCGTCGGCGACCAGCTGCTGGGCGATCGGTTCGACGGCGTCCTCAGAACCGACCTCGCCGAGCGCGCGGAAGGCCGGCTGCTGGAGGGTCGGGTTGGAGTCGACGTAATCGAGCAGCGCGTCGACGACCTCGTCGTCCGCGACGCCGATCGTCCCCAGGATTCGCATCGCCGCCTGGTCGCGGCGGTTGGCCTTCTGGAGCATCGGCTCGATGGCCTCCTCGGGGCCCATCCGTTCTAAGGCCTCCATGCAGTGTTCCTCCATGAAGTCGGAGTCGAACGTCTCCAGAGCCAGGAGGATCATGTCGACGTTGCCCCGCTTCTCGTGGACCTTGAGCGCGTGCCACTCCGGCGGGAAGTCCTTGACGTGGTCGAGCACGTCGTAGTAGCCCTCGCGGCGGAGCTGTTCGCGGACCGCGAGGTCGGACCACTCGGTCGCGTCGTCGATGTCGCTTTGGAGGTCGTCGGTTGCCTCGAGCAGGCCGGCGATGGTCTCGGCGTCGTCGTCCGCGTCGAGTTCGGCGTCCTCGACCGCCGCGACCGCGTCGTCGAGGGTCGCGTCGAGTTGCTCGGGGACGTCGTCACCTTCGTCGACCAGCGAGACCGATCCGCCGAGCAGGTCGTTGAATTCGTCGAGGAAGTCGTCGACCGCCTCGATCAGTTCGGCGTTCCCCTCCTCGGTCCAGCGGGTGCCCGTGATCGTGCCGCTGGCGTCTTCGATCTCGTCGACGACGTCTTCGCCGTAGGGCCCGCGCTGGTCCTCGAGGTCGGATTCGAGATCGGAGACATCGCTCTCGATCTCGTCGTAGCGCTCCTGGAGTTCCTCTTCGGGTGCGGGCTCTTCGTCTTCCTCGTCTTCGTCCTCGTCGGTCTCCGGCGGCTCCGGAATCTCGACGGTCTCGAGGTCCTCGCGGAACGAGTCGATGTCGGCCTCGACGACGTCGAGATCGTCTTCGGTCTCGGCCGCCTCCAGGTCCGCCTGTAAGTCCTCGAGGTCGGCCGCCAGGTCCTCGAGCCGGTCGTCGATCGCCTCGAGATCGACTGACTCCTCCTCGTCCGGTTGCTCGTCCGCTTCTCCGGCGGCTGCGTCGTCACCGGTCGCCTCGTCCTCACTCATGCTCCCACCTCGGGACGACGCCGACACGTGACAGTGTGCATACCGTAGGGTCGTTCCAGCACGGCCCTAAGCGTTTCCATGCACGTCGACTTCCTCCGCCGGCTGGCCGTCCTCGCGCCAGTAGAACCAGGGACTGAGCGTCATGTAGGCCAGGCCGAGCGTCAGGAGGGCGTAGGGGAACGTCCGGCCGGCGAAATCGGGGATGAGGACGGCCAGGACGTGGACGACGCCCATGATGGCGGCGTCGCGAGCGAGCAAGTCGGGGTACCGGATCCGCGAGACCATCAGGTAACAGAACGCAGCGGTGACCGCGAGCACGAGCCACGGCTGGGTCTCGTGGGCGAGGATCGCCGCGCCGAGCACCGTCGCGGCCAGCGTCGTCTGGACGCCCTCGGTGTAACTGCCGGAGATGTCGTAGGCGGTGTACATCCCGAGGCGGGTGACGGCCATCGCGACGAACAGTGCACAGACGGCCGTCGCAACCAGGAATTCGGTCGAAATTGCGTCGGTTCCTATCGCTGGGCCGTCGGTGACGACGACAAAGGAGAGGACGGCGGGGGCGACCGCGAAGGAGGCCACGTCGGCGAGCGAGTCTAAGTACGGGCCGGCGTCAGTGCCGCCGTACCGGCGCGCGAGGATGCCGTCGAGGCCGTCCGCGACCGCCGCCAGGAGGATCAGGCGGGCGGCGAGGTCGATGTCGACGGCGGCGACGACGACCGCGACGAACCCCAGGGCGGCGTTGGCGATCGTTACCGCGTCGGCGACGCCGAGTCGACCGACGAACCGGGGGAGCATATCGCGGATTCGACGGGGAGCTACCTTACGTGTTTTCGTTTCCCGACCGCCGGCTCGATTTCGAGAACTGAACCGGGGCGGTTATACCGCGACTGTCCTAAGATCCGGTATGCACCGGCGCGCCTATCTCGCCGCCGTCGGCACCGCCGCGTCGACCGGCCTGGCGGGGTGTTCGTCCGCGCTCAACGTTCTCGGGGACGACCCCTGCACCGGCGAGAACTGCCACATCGGGATGAGCCGTACCGAGTTCCTCCCCGAGGTCTACGAGGTGACCGTCGGCGACACCGTCATCTGGAAGAACACGAGCGAGGCCGACCACACCGTCACGGCCTACGAGTCGCGCATTCCCGACGGCGCCGACTACTTCGCCACCGGCGACTTCGACGACCAGGCGAGCGCCTACGACGCCTGGCACGACGACCGCGGCGGTCGCCTGGCGCCCCGGGAGACGTTCGAGTACACCTTCGAGGTGCCCGGAACCTACGAGTACTACTGCATTCCACACGAGCGGGCCGAGATGGTCGGCGAGATCGTCGTCACCGAGTAATCCGCGGTCCGTCGTTTGTAGTCCATAATTCGTAACCCGTAATCCGTAACCGGACGCCGAGTCGCGGACTCGCCGCTCGCGGCACTCCTGTCGGCACGGGACATCTCAAAGAAAAGGCGTTGCAGCGAAATCGGCGTCTGCGATCAGGCCGCGACGTCGTCTTCGTCGACGTCGACCGCGGTCGCTTCCTCTTCGGCGACTTCCTCGGGGTGAGCCTCGAGGGTGGCCTTCTGGATCTCGACGCGGCGCAGCGGGTAGATCGTCTTGGCCTCGCCGTAGATCGCCGAGGAGAGACGGCCTTCGACGACGCTGTCGATAAGCTCCTCGAAGGTCCGCTCGGCGGCGGCCTCTTCGATCATCTCGACCATCTGCTCGCGGATGGCCTTCTCCTGGCTCGCGTCGGCCTTCTTGGTCGTGAAGGCGACGGGCTGGATCTGGACCCGGTAGTCGTCCGTCGTGAGGACGGTGACGTAGGCCTCGATCTTCGAGGCGCCACGTCGGACCAGCGAGCGCAGGTAGTCACGGGTCAGGGAGTGCTCCTTGAACTCCGTGTAGGCGCTGTCGCTGCCGACGTCGGTGATCTTGAAGGTCAGCTTCGTGTTGTTCTCGCTGGCGCTGTCGTTGAGTTCGCCAAGCGTCGTTTCGATGGTCCGGCCGTAGACCTTGTCCGGTTCGTCAGCGGGCGTCTCACCGAGTTCCTGGCGGTCGAACTGTTCGGGTGCCAGGACGGTGTACCACCGCTTTTCCTGTTTCGCGCGTGAGACTGATCGTTCACTCATTGTGTATCGTGTGCTGTGTCGCTGTCGGTGTCGGACACAGATCCCGTGTCCGTCGGGTGGCGTGCGGTTCGTGCGTTGGTCGCGACGTCGATCGCGACTTCGAGGTTGACCACGTAGTCGTCGACCGTCGATCGGAGTCCGCTGGTCGTCTCGCGCTCGATGCGCGTGACGACCGTCCCTGCACCGTCGTCGGCTCCGTCTTCGGTGTCGGCCACTTCTGGCGTCTCGCGTTCGACGGTCGTCGTCATCTCGGCGGTGTTGTCGGGACTGAGCGCCCGCGCGACGAGCACGGGGTCGTCGCAGTCCGTCCGAATCGTCGCTTTCCGGCTCATAACAGTTCCCTCACCGTCGCGATGATTGTCGACTCGTCGGTCTCGGGGTCGAATCGCAGGTAGCCGCGGCGATGGCCGACGTCGTACGCGCCGCCGAGTTCGCGGGCGACGCCCTCGACGGTCGCGCCGAGGGACTCGGCCTGGCGGGTCGCGATCGCGGCGTCTCCGTCGCCGATGGCGAGGACGGTCGGTTCCGGCGACCGGTAGGCCGCCGCGATCCGAGCGACCGCCTCGACGGGCCCGTCCTCGTCGTCGATCCCGACGACGAACAGCCCGTCGTAGCGGCCGGTCGACGCCGCGTCGAGCGCCTCGTGGGCGCGACGGCCGTACTTCCGCCAGGCGTCGAGCGCCGGCGCGCGGACGTCGTGTCCCATCGCGAGTGCGGTGCCCGTACCGGGTTCGGCCCGGGCCGTCGCATCGAGCACGTCGGCGAAGCCGCCCAGCGTCGCGAAGACGCCGTCGGGCGTCGCGTACGGCCGCAACGCCCGCGCGATCGATTCCGATGTCGCGTCGGACGACTCGTCGGCGCCGACGACGTCGAGGGCGACCAGCGAGCCGAGCTCGCGGTGGTCGTCCGCGTCGAACGCCGCGGGATCGTCGCCGACCGCGTCGCCGATGGCCTCGCGTGCCGCGTCGGGATCGCCCGACCACGGCGCACGCAGGAGCGTCGAGGACGCGAGTCCGTCGACCGGGTTCGCGGTTGGCACCGCGACTCCCGGCCGGCGCTCGACGAGGCCGCGTTCGCGCGCGGTCTCGAGGAGCCACTCGCTCTCGCCGGCGCCCGGCTGGCCGCCGCCGGCGACCAGGCCGGCGAGCGCACAGACCGGATCCGGCGTTGCGCCGAGTTCGCGGACGAGATCGACCGCTTCGAGCGTCGCGGGGCGATCGACCGCCGGGAGCTGGACGAGATTCGAAGCTGCGTCCGCGTCGGCGGTCCCGACGACGACCGTCGCGTCGCCCTCCGCCGTCGGCGCTCGGACGCGTTCGGATCGCTCCGTGACCGTCCGGCCGACCGTCACCTGAAACGGCGTGTCGCGGTCGGCCAGGGCCGTCGCGAGAAGCCCCGTTGCGGCGAGCGCGTCGCCGTCTGCGCGGGCGACGATGCGGACGAAGCCGGCGCTCTCGAGTGCGCTCGTGGCGGACGCCGGCTCGGCGGATCGACCCTCGGTGGCCATGCGAGTATAGTGTTAGTTACTCGTCCTCGAGCAGCTCCGTCGCGACCTCGTAGGAGTACGCGAAGTCCGGCTCGAGCTCGTCGCCGCGGTAGTAGTCGACCAGACGGCGCACCTTCGACTCGGTGTTCTGCAGGGCGCGCTTGTTCTGGTGGTCCTGGGGATTCTCCTGGACGTGCTCGCGCAGGCGCACGGCGCGCTCCATGAGGTTCCGAAGGTCCTCGGGGATATCGGACGTGGCGTCGTTCTCCTCGAGAATCTCGGTGATCTTCTTCCCGGTCGCCAGCTTGACGTCCGGGACGGGCGTGCCGGTGACGCCTTCGTCACGCAGCTTCATCCCGATCTGGCTGGGTTCGTAGCCCTGCTCTGCCAGTTCGACGACCCGATCTTCGATGTCTTCGGGGTCGACGTCGCTCCACTCCGGCGGTTCGTCTGCCGACGGCTTGTCCGAACCGGACGAGCCGCGGCGGCGGGTGTGCATTCGTGCCATTGTTGAGGATAGGAACCGCACTGACCGCTCCGTACGCGACAGTCGGGGCTCCGACTGTCCGTGCACTTCCGCAATCCCAAGCCGTCCGGAACAGTGGACGGCGGAGTCAGATTTGCGGCCGTGCGCTTCCCACTCATCTCTTCGTTCGGACGAACTAAAGGGTTTCTAGACCGGCACCGTGGCCGCTGCTCGGACGCCGGTCGAAGCGTCCCTCGCGGCTCGCACCGCCGATCCGGGCCTCACTGCTGTCCCACGCGGTGCTCCTCCGCGCCCCAGTACTCCTCGCGAAGCTCGTACTTCTGGACCTTGCCGGTCGCCGTCTCCGGGAGGTCCTTGACGAAGTCGACGCTCGTCGGTTTCTTGTAGCCCGCCAGGCGCTCGCCGACGAAGTCGACGATGTCGTTTTCGGCGGGATTCGCGTCCCGCCGCGGGACGACCAGCGCCTTCGGCGTTTCGCCCCATTCCTCGCTGGGAACCGGGATGACCGCGGCCTTCAGGACGTCCGGATGGTCGTAGAGGACGTCCTCGACCTCGATGCTCGAGATGTTCTCGCCACCGGAGATGATGATGTCCTTCTTGCGGTCCTGGATCGCGACCATCCCGTCCGCGTCGATCGTCGCCAGGTCGCCGGTGTGGAAGTAGCCCTCCAGCCGCTCGGAGAACGCTTTTTCCGTAGCATCGGGCTTGTCGAGATAGCGGTCCATCACCTGGTTGCCGCGGACGACAATCTCGCCGATGGTCTCCCCGTCGCGGGGGACGTCGGTGCCGTCCTCGTCGACGACCCGGACGTCGGTACAGAGCGTCTCGCTGCCCTGCTTGACCTTGAGTTCGCGGCCGCGCGCAGCGAGCCGGCGCGGCGAGTTGCTCGTCGTGATGATCGGCGCGGTCTCGGTGAGCCCGTAGATGTGGATGATCCGCCAGCCGAACTCGTCCTCGACGGTCTCGATGGTGGCCGTCGCGGGCGCCGACCCGGCGGTCGCGATGCGGACGTCGCGGTCGCCGGTCGTCTCGACGGCTCCGGCGGTTTCACCGCCTTCGCTCCGCTGCCCCGACGGCGCAGCGCTCTCCTCGTAATGGCCGATGAGGTTGTTGAGCACCGTCGGCGCGCCGCACATGAACGTCACGTCGTACTCGCGTACGCGCTCGAAGACCCCCTCGGCGTCGAATGTCCGCTGGCAGACGTGGGTCCCGCCGGTGCCCGTGATGGCGTAGGTGTGGCCCCACCCGTTGCAGTGGAACATCGGCAGCGTCCAGAGGTAGGTGTCGTCGTCCCGGATCTCCATGTGCTGGTTCAGAACTAAGGCGTGCCAGTGTTCGGTCCGGTGAGTCCGCACGACCCCCTTCGGATCGCCCGTCGTCCCCGAGGTGTAGTTGATGCTGGCGTCGTCGTCCTCGCTGATCTCGGGCCGGTCGGGCTCCTCGGTCGGCTGTCCGTCGAGGACCGTCTCGTAGTCTTCCCAATTGCCGTCGATCTCATCGGCCCGATAGCCGACAAACGTCTCCGCCGGGATCTCGTCGCGGATCGCCTCGGCCTTCCCCGCGTAGTCGTAGTCCGCGACGATCGTCCCCGCCTCGCAGTCGTCGAGGATGTATTCGTACTCGCCTGGCGTCAGCCGATAGTTCAGCGGTACGAACACCGCCCCGAGCTTGTTCGTCGCGTACAGCGCCTCGATGAAATAGTGCGTGTTCGGCGCGAGCACGGCGACGCGATCCCCCTGCTCGACGCCCCGCTCCGCGAGCGCGTGCGCGAATCGATTCACCCGCTCGTTCACCTCGGCATAGGTGTACTCCGTCCCGTCGTGGGCGACGATCCCCGTGACGTCGCCGTAGATGTCGACCGCCCGGTCAAGGAAGTCCGTGGTGCGCATCTCTTCTTTCATTATTTGTCACTCGATACCACAGACCATGTCATCGCCCTAATTTCTATCTCCGCCTTCCTCTCGTTGGGATGGTCGTCACTCGATCGGAATCGGTACTCGAGTCACATTCCGCGCGATGTGAGCGACGGTGGCCTGGTACTATGCGCTCGCTGTGCGGACTCGATTCGCCGGCCGCCAGGATCGGCGTTCCGCGGGACGAAACCGTGTCCCACGACAGCGAACCCCGCTTCCGTCGTCGAATATCGAGGGGTTTATACAGTCGTACGCGAAATGTGCTGATGCGAACGAGGGCTCGTAGATCAGAGGTAGATCACTCCCTTGGCATGGGAGAGGCCCCGGGTTCAAATCCCGGCGAGTCCACTCGAAATCTGGCACCTCAGGCCTTCTATTTGCGGAATTCCGTCCCCTAAGGGTGTTCTGACAGCTATCGATACGACAGTGCTGACAGCTGCTTGCTCGAGAGTCATGTTCCTATTATAGGTCTTCGATGAAGTCGCGTCGCTGTTCCATCTTCTCACAGTCTGTACGGCGGTCGTAGTGGCGATCGAGAACTTCCGAGGAAACGTCACACCGATCGCTGACGATCTTCTCGGGGATGTCCTCGCGGAGCTGGTATGTGATCGCGCCGCGCCGGATCGTGTGCGGCGAGAGACTGCTCGGGCAGTCGTAGTAGTGCCCGTACTCCGTGGCTTCGCAGTCATTCGGATCGCGGTCGTGGGGGCACTCTTCGATCATACAGGGCTGTGTGAGTCGGTACACCTCCGACCGAATCTGACCGGAACTCAGCCGGCCCCGATCGCTCGTGATGAGCGGCTCACGCCCGTGCTTGTCCACGACATCGTGACGGTGGAATCGGATGTACTCGTCGAGGACATCGCAGTAGTAGTCGTCGAGCGCCATCGCGCGCTCGGCCGGCTCCTGGTTCTTGAGCGGCGTGCCCGTATCGGGGCGGTGGCGAAGCCAGAAGCACTGCTCGTCGGGCTCGTAGTCCTCGAGGTCGACCGCGCGAAGACTCCCGAGGCGAATCCCTGTGTGCCAGAGGATCGCCATGATGACGTGCTCGCGGCTCGCGCGCTTGTACCGCTCGAGGTAGCCGATGATCTTGTGGGCGCGATCGGCGTCGAGTAGTTCGTCGCGGGCCTCTTCACCGCGGTCGACATCCGGCAGTTTTACCCGCTCGCGCATCCCCGGTTCGACGGCGTCGATCGACGCGCAGAACTCGAGGAACACGCGGAGCGTCGCGAGCTGCCCGCGGAGCGTGACGATGTTCACGTCCTCCTGTCGCCACACCCGGTATTGATGGAGATGCCGGCCGGTGAGATCGTTGAGGTTATCGATGCCGACCTTCTCACACCACTCGACGAAGGCGTCAAGCCGGTACTTGTGGTTCTGGAGCGTCTTCTCGCTCACCTCGAGTTCACGGTGCGAGACGTAGAGATCGACCGCCTCGCGGGGTGAGATCGGCTCGAGGTCGTCGCTCATGTCTCTACCTCTCCGAGTTCAGACTGATCGTCGGCGAGTCGACGGCGGCCTCGAGAGTTCTCCGGCTGGATGTCCCGGACCTCGTCGGCCCAATCCTCGAGTCGCCGGCGAACGCGCTCGAGTTTGGCGTCGAGTTCGTCGACGGACGCGGCGCTCACCTCGGCACGGATCTTGTCGCGATCGTCAGTCGACGTACCGCGCGTGAGTTCGGTTGTGATCGAGATCGCGTCGTCCTCGCTCATGTGTGCCTCGCGACGCCGATGTTCGTTGGCTGATTGCCCTCGTCCTCGTACTCCGCTGCGAGTTCGTCTGCGCAGTCCTCACAGAGATAGCCGTCAGGAGTAATCACTTCCTTCAGCCCGGTACACCGGGGCGTATCACAGGAATAGAGCGAGTAGCCGTTCATCGATTTACCTCCAGATCGCTACTGGGTATGAGATCGATACTCGCCGCTCGAGCAGTTGCGCACGATCGACAGGCTGATGCGTCGCGGTGAGCGTCGTAGCCGTCCGCGTCTGCGCCGCAGGTACAGCGAGCGTCAGACCTTTTGGCTGGCGATGCCTCTTGCCGTGCGTGGGGTACACGCCCCACGTGAGTTCCGCAATTCATTGTGTATTCCGGAGCTACCTTCTGGGCGGCGTGCCAGCGCCGCCCGATCTCACATACCAACAAGAGTCATCTTCAGCCGAGTTGGTAGCTCCGTGTTTCTGTGTATAGGCTCTCTTTGCATATATGCGACGGCTGACTAAAGTAGGTCAGTATTCTCCAAAGCGGAGAATATCGTAGGAATAGGTTAGTGTGTTCCGAAGTGGGCAGTAATGAGGCAGTCGGGAACCTGGATGACAATCTGGGACGATCGCATTCTCGAGACTATTCGGAAGGAAGGTGCAAAACCAGTCGGCGAACTCGCCGAAGAAGAGGGTCTTCGGATTTCCCACTCTTCTGTCTCACGGCGCTGTAAGAAGCTCGCTGAACATGGATTGCTGACCCCGCTCGGAAACGGTGTCTATACTATTACTGACAGAGGGGAGGCCTATCTTGATGAGGAGTACGACGCTGAGAATGAGGTCTTCCTCAATGGCAACGGTTCGAGAGACGGCCCCACAGTGAGTGAGACATCGGAATCGTGACGGATCGAAGACCAGCCCGATGGATGTGTACGCTCAACGAGCGGATCCTTGAGTACCTCGAAGAGGATTCTTGGTCAACTCCTCGCTATATGGAACAGGCTATGGGATTCAATGCTTCTCGAGGGAGAATCCAAGAGCGGTGCCGAATGCTTACACAGGCTGGTCTCATCACACCGGTGTTTAGCGATCATCACATGTACGAAATCACTGGTAAAGGTCAGGAGTACCTCGAGGGAGAATTAGATGTAGAGAATCTTCCTCAGCCTACGATTCACCGTCTTCTCTAATCATCGCGATAGAGCCGGCAGACCCGTCCGATAACTGGTAAAGCTGTGTTCTGAGTGTAGAAGATATATTCAACACAGAGAACGAGATGTCACATGAAATTTGAAGTACTTGACTCCTTCACATTCCACAGTTGCCACTGGGTACATCGGGTCTGAGGTAGTTGTGGGCTCGAAAACTACCGAGACACTCCTGCTCCTTCTGAATCCGCCAGAATATTAAATAAGAGACAAAGCTTATAGGTAAATAATTCCCAATAGTTCACTCTTGCAATTCTCTGCGTTGCACACAGCCGGTAAACATGTCAGAGAAGGACCGTTATTACTTTATGCTGTGGACAATGAGTTTGCGACTAAGAAGGCATGGGAAGAGACTAGCCATCTCGCACCCATCCCACTTACAGACAGGCAAGGGGAACAATAATGCCACAGGAAATCATCTTCGGAGAAGAAAAACGCGAATACGTTCTTGATGCACTCAACCGAGAGGTTGATGACGACGGATTTGTCGTCAAACCTAACGGGGAGCGCGTCCTAGCCACTGACGGGGAACCTATCAAAGCGGATGACATTGGGTATATTGGCCACGGTTCTACTGACTTTGTCCGCGACGATATCTCTGAAATTCGCAAGTATCTCCACGATTCATAGTATTCTATATGGGCGATTGGGACAATTTTCTGGGAAATCTTTTTTCGAGTAGCGATACCAGCGGCAATACTCACGACGAAAACGAGGACCAATCTCCGTTAGCCGAAGACGACCCCCATCACAAATATTCGACAGGGACAGCGCTCGAGGTCGACCAATCACCAGATAAGCCCGACGAGTTACCTGACCAATCACAATATGACGTTGTCTCCATCACAGCCCTAGACGACGGTCAAATTTATCAAGTCGATACAGTAAATGGCCGGGAGGTTTTGTTTGTAGACCCAGAGAACGCGGGAGACGCCCGTCAACCCGACGCTAAGGCTTCAATCAGAGACGGCAAAGAAAAAACAGGTGGTCTATCACCATCTAAAACACATCCTCTGATTGCTGCCTATCATGGCACAGGGAAGGAATATATGGATTCTCTTGAAGAGTTTTACGAACATAAAGTTCCTGCTCGTTTTGTAGAAATGATTAAAGATGCTGCCTTGCTACGTTATGCTGAAGCCTACGATAATCTCTCATTGTTGGATGTTCGAGAGCGGAAAGAAGAGATGACTAAATATGGAGACGAAGCCCTACACGTGGCATCATTTTGTTCGTCAGGGTTCTTTGATTACGATGGGATTTTCCAGAAGAAATACCGGGAACGGGTTCTCAATGGCTCGGATACCAAAGACAACTATCGTGACGCCTTCATCCGAATTATCCGCACGGCTCCATTCGTAGAATTTGTTAAAAGCGATCATCAGGAGGCGTATTATATAGATGGTGACCTTGAACCGTATAAACAAGTCTACGATGACGCCCTACGTAAAGCTCGACATATCGACGAATATGCCTGGAACTTCGAATATATTCAAATCCGTGGAACCGGGCACGATACACATCCCACTGTCAGAAACACTTGTCAGTATTTCAATACCCACCACGATAGCCTTGATTGCCTCCTTGAGATGGAAGAACGAGATCTCGTATTTCGATTCGATCCAGATACGCTCTAATACATAATGTCGTACCTTCGAGATGCACTAGAGATCATCAATGACGATACACCAGTCTTTGCATTCCTCCCGGTGGCTAATGTTACTTACCTCCTCATTCTTGAATATCAACCAAGGGTATTTCTCGGCGGTATTCTTGTGACACTACTTTCCTCTCTTCTATATTTACTTATTGACCAAGATCCAGCATATGATAGCCAGAAAAACTGGGTAAGGGTGATATTCGTCACTTGGTTAGTCCTCTATGCTGAAAGCATTCGTCGACTTTTTGAAGAGCTTAATCGAAATCTTGTTTTTCCAGAAATTCTCATCTTTGTCTCAACAACGTTCATTAGTCTCGTTGTCTGTGACAAGATACTAAAGAATGTACTGGACGATTATACAGGGACAATCTGATCCCCTTAGAGCCAGCTAACTTTCTGGCGTTCTCGTTGCTGTGCCTCTGGACTGTAGCTACCCCGATAATGCTCGAGGAAGGTCTCGAGGTCGTTCCATCCGCCCCAGTCACACACTAGGAGAGGGTCGACATCGTCGGAGGCGAGCGCGGTCGCCCAGGTCCGTCGGAGATCGTGGAACCCGAGGTGATCCCAGCCGGCGTCTCCAGTCTCGTCGTACAGCTGGTCGGCAGCCGATCGCACCCACCGCCGGAGCGACCGCGTACTGGTGATCTCGACGAGCGACGAGCTGGTCGGGGCGTCGCGCACGTCGTCGACTGTCCGGATTGTCGTCGCGAGATCGCGCGGAACCGGTGTCTCTCGGAACTTGTCGCCCTTCCCGTGCCAGACACGGAGCATCGTCCCGGCGTCGGTATCGACGATGTCCTCCGGCGCAACGTCGAGGACTTCGTGTGAGCGGAGCCCGCACCGCGCTCCGAGTGCGAACGCGATCCGCTGTTGGGTGTCGTCGGCCGCCTCAAGCAACTGTTCTACTTCGTTCTGGCTGAGCCAGACCTTCATGTCGTCGCGGTTCTCGTGCTGTTGGAGATTCATGCGTCCGGGTAGCCTGCATCCCGGACAAGAACCGCCGGGAATCTAGTTTTTTCGGTGGGGCTCGAGGGAGAGATCGAGCCGATTCTGTCCGACTCTGTATGAGTTCTCGGACACCGCGCTCGCGATAACTACAGATACGAACTCATCACCAGCGAGGATAGAATATCAATACTCCCAACAATTTACCTTGTTAGAACGACATAGACAGAATAAGAGTGTGGCACGAACAGGAAAACGTCGGTGGCGGTATGCAACCGACACTGATCTTGAAGACGAGATCCGGTCTAATACCCTCCCACGGGTCAAATCTGCACTCTCTGATCCCGTCAGCTCTGATTGTCCGAATAGCTGCTTGTGCCACAATGTCGATGAACGACGGATAGCAGAACTTCTGAAGGGGTTTGCCGATGGATCGCTGTGGACTGATGGTGTCTACGTTCTCGAGTGTCGCCAACGGACGGTCACTGAAAAAGTGCTTCGCGAGGAATTCCACCTTCAAACGGATCGAAGGTGGGCACATCGAGCACAGGAAAGAGACCGCCTATTGTATGTTGGCGTAACTCAGAGAGCCGCGACCCGATTGAAACAACATGCTGCAGGTCGGGGACGAGGAGCCCACTTCACTCAAATCTTCCCGGCCAGTCGGCTACTTTCGATTGACTGGTACGGATCAACTTCTGAGGCCTATCGAGCAGAACCAATTACGGCCGATGTCCTGGATGAAGTGACCAGTGATGATGTGTACGTATCGCAACCAGGGTGATACTGAACACTACTTCACGAGCGCCTGTCCGGCTCTACTCTACTTCTCGGACATGCTTCTATGGTCACTAATGACCTGTCATAACTAATATTCATCCCTAAATCTATTACAGTTTGATTCTAACACGATAGTATGGGAACATGCCCTGGTTGCGATCGAGATGTAACGCCAGTCAATAAAGGTGGTATCGGACACGGAGTGAACGAATACGTCTGCCCAAAGTGTGATATTATTCTCGGAGTTACGTCCTGACGAATCGCAGACTAAATTCACCGGAAAATCGACTCCGGAACACCCTATCCGGCACTACTACGATTCTCGGACATCAGCATCGTCCCGTATTCTTTTAAATTAGTGAATGATATCAGACGCTATGCCCGTGTTCGAGATTCTCAAGTCGCTCTTCGGCTCAGCAGTTATTGGGTTCGGTTTATTTCTCCTCGCTATGGTCTTGTTTGGGATGGTCTTAGGAGTGTT
The DNA here is from genome assembly GCF_900110455.1 of Natrinema salifodinae. Lineage (NCBI taxonomy): Archaea > Methanobacteriati > Methanobacteriota > Halobacteria > Halobacteriales > Natrialbaceae > Natrinema > Natrinema salifodinae. The sequence goes on from NZ_FOIS01000002.1 coordinate 646,254, forward strand.
ATATCTTGGCCCCCATCGACCTAATCGAAGGAGGAAACGCCATAAGAGGAGGTAGCAGTAGGCCTCGCGGTCAGTAGACTATCTGTACTCATCATCCTATTCAGGCGAATTCATCCAATCATCGGGTGTAGCTAAGGACTGAATGTCCTTCCGACTCACCAGTCCTGCAGCAACCAAAGGGAGACGAACAAAAACATCAAACCATTGGCCAGCGTGGACGAGTGGTTGCACTTCGTACCAGAATATGAGTACACCTGGCAATAGTAGAATAAGGGGTGCCCCTCCGGAGAGTCTATACACGAATGGACGCACATCTGTGCTGCTCCAGTCAACACTACATGGGAAAATCTTGAAGCAGAATACCATCTCGTGCTGGCGAGTCCAAGGGACGCCAGCGAGGTAGTGTGTTCCCTCGTGAGCCCACATCCCGATGTAGGCCGTAGTAAAGAGTACGATGAGTGGATGCCGATTTCCGAACAACATCCGTCCTCTTTGCACCGTCGAATAATAATTTTCTGGATAGAGAGAAGGAATACCACTCCACGATCGTCCGTCCGACTCTACCGCAATTCTCGGACACAAATTTGCGGTACTAGCCATGACCAGACTCGACAGACTATATACACAGTAATTATTACATATCAAGCAGACCACTCGGTAATGCGTAGCTGGTTGAGAGGTCTTGAGTGGTTTGCTGGAGAACTGTTATCGTTTCTTGGGTTTCTACTCCCCGTTTTAGCCACTTTTGCCGCTGTTTTCTTAGGTGTCTATCTCAATGGGGTTGTCGATAGGGAGCGCAAACGAGAGATGAAAATCTTCCGCCCACTTTTGGACGAGACGGGCGAAGTAAAGGACGCTTCCGCATCGAAGCCGATCCGCTCTCTGATCGAGGATGGAGAACATCGTTCGGTATTGCTCGACGTCCGTCCCGTGGAATTCCATACAATGGATCAGACAACTCGAAAAGAACTCATGGCGTATCTGAAAGCAGTGGGACGGTTGGCGGAACTAGATGACCCCACGCTCGCGGCGAGTGCAGTGCTTCACGAGAGCGGATACGGAAAGCACTTCACAGAACAACTCCCCTCAGATATGTTGCTTAAACCGGACGAAGGAATTCAATCAGAGAAATCGATCTCGGGGCCAGGCCCACATATTGTATCCGGCCGTCGAACCGTCATTTCCGGCCCGAATGCGGTCCTACCATCACGCTCCACGAAGGTCAGCAGTGATGCCCGTCAACCGTTACTACCTATTTTGGTCGAAAACGCATCACTGCTCATTGAGTTGGACTCTGGTGCAGAACTTCGAGCAGTTTTCGAGTCCCATACCGATATCGATGTCGGATATCTTGACGAGCAATGTCCGAATTGGGCTGACGAACTCTGGAAAACATTGCAGCGACCATGGAAGGGGGAGCCAATCAACTATGAGGACGGACTGGCCAGTAATGACAAAAGTTCTGATGATAAGAGCCAGCATATTGTAAAAGGGGAGGACTTTCGAGGAGTTCTCACAAGTGCAGGAATCGCGTTACAACTTCGTCGTATGAAACAACGATACCAGGTGATTAATCACGCGGAGCAGTTGCACGGACAACTTCTTGTCCGCCTATCACGACCATTGTACCATCCGAAGCGAATTCTACTTGCCAGACACTGACCACAGCCAAGACTGGCTATCCGACTCTATCAGTCTTCTCGGACACCCCCGTCAGAGATGAGAAGATGGCTTTATTCTCGAAGGCGAAGTGACCCTTCAGGAACAGTATAGGTTGTTGTTCCCGACTTGAGTTCTCCGTCGACGAGTACGAGATCGTGGATTCGATATAGGGGATCAGAATCATTCACCGCTTTGCCATAGTGTTCTGAGTACGTCAGTACAGTGCCATCAGAGCGCTTCACTTCCTCTTCACCGGCGACTTTGTCTGTCACCTTAAGAACGATGGCAGGATATGGATCTGCATCATAGCCGGGTGGCGACTCAGAGATTACTATGTCTTTCCTGCTGAATTTCGGAGCCTTCTCCATGATGCTCTACCAGATTATCTGACTGACAATATATAAAGAATATTGGTTGAGTTGATCTCGAACCGATCGAGACGACAGAAGAGTCCAATACTGGATGAATTCTCGGACACCCTTTATTGCGCTTTTTGATTGGAAACGGGCCGGATCGATTCATCATCTAATTCCCGTAAGTGAGATCTCAGCTCGTTCAACTCTTCTAATAAGTCGAGTGCGCTCATACACTGACGGAGTGCTTCATCTCTCCCAACTTGTTCATAATCGGAATGAGCTACGTTGTTCCGATATTTAATTAGAATAGCAATCTGATGATACTGGCGATCAGAAAGTACTTTCCCATGCTTTTCGGGCATATCTATTCGATTGAGTGCCTTGTTCCGGAAGTGAAATCTTGCGTCTTCCCAATCAATTTCGTCATTATATGCACGAATAGATTTAACCTTTCTATCTCTTCCCAGCTGCAGTAAGCACTTTTCAACTGCTCGCCCCAAGACCAGTAGCGCTGTTGAATAATAGCCTAAGCAATAAAGATCAGCGGCCTCTCGAATAGTGCTCTTGTATTCTTTAGGTGTATCTTTCATATGGAAGTCAACATCCATGAACTCAAAAAATTCTGTTAAGCGACCCAAGATACCTTGAGAGAAAGCCTCAGATGTATTCTCACATATTCTTCGAGCTTCGCCGCAGAGTTGCCTTCGTTCATCAGGATCAGACTCTGCGTTTTGATAGCGCATTTCTTCAATTCGCCAATATCCATGCGCAATATCCTCTTTGAACGACCCAAACCAACTTTCATGCGCTAAATGAGGGAAATTCCAAGCAATTGCTTCGACATTCCTCATTAACCTTAATATCGCGCGACGGGAGTCACTGATCAGTTTCTTTGATGGTTCTTTCTCTTCTGATCCACATTGTTCAACAAAACCCTCGAGAGTTTCTATATGATCTCTTATCTCGTCATAGAATTCCTTCAATTTGAAAATGCGATAAATGACGTTCGAGTTATGATGGTGCCATTCATCATCGATATGGCGAAAGGCAATATTTTCACGTAGATCCTCCTGTGTCATAGGAACTGTCAACCACTATAATGGCATATAACCTTCGTCTTCTCAAACATCCACCTTGGCGTATCACGACAAGTTCATTGACTGAAGAAGCATCACATCAGGATACGGGTTCCAAATGTGGGTTTAATGATAGGTGAGCGGCTTACATGGTACAACTAACAGATATGAACGAGCGAGAGTTGTATGCAGACGACTGGATGGGTGTCGACTGGAGCGAATGGCTATCTCTCGATCTGGTAGACGGTGATCTGACCGCAATTTCGACCGATCCAGGACTCTACCGCGTTCGCCATTGTGACCGTGACGGCCTCGAGTACATCGGTCAAACCGGTCGGAGTACACGCGGACGGGTGAGTGCATTGGCACGAAACGTCCACTCTAAGGAGATGCCGTTCCGCGATCCGCACACCGCTGCTCCGTGCCTCTGGGCAGTTCGTGATCGAGACGGACCGGCGTTCGAAGTGTCGACCGCGACACCGTCGCTCGCTACTCACGACCAGGACCGAAAAGGCCTCGAGGAAGCACTCATCGCGATAGCACGTCGCGAAATGGGTAAAAGTCCGACCGCGAACTTCGGTCGGATCATCCCCGGCTACTCACAGTCAGGATACCGAAGTGATGGATACGTGGGTGGCCCGCTCAAGGAGGGAGAGGCCGAATCAAACACCGAACCCGGTCGGGGGCCAGTTCCGTGGAAAAACGTCGACGACGTGACTGCATCCGATTGGATGGGTCTCGAGTGGAGTGGCCCCTATCGGCTTGAAGATCGACTTGAGCCGGATCTACCCGACGCGGGTGTCTACCGAATTTGGTACGAAGGTGACGCGCCACCACTGGCGTATATCGGCGAGACGAAAGCATTCTCACGACGACTCCGGCAACACGAGAACACGTTTGGTAGTGAGGCGCTGTTTTCAGTAGCCGTCCCAGACGGAATGGACGCAAAACACAAGCGAACCGAGGTCGAGACTGACCTGATTGGTACGCACTATCTCGTGACACAGCGATCACCGACAGCGCAGTTCGGGAATTGAGTTAGTAGCAGAGACCAGATTCGGCGCAGTCTACGAGTTTTGTCGGACTCTGTTCCCATCCTCAGACACACCACTCGTAGTTGTACTCATACAAATCCACTAGATAGCAAATTCAGTTCATGGCGGAGATCAAATATCCTTTATGTGAATCTCCCAGACTATCTCCATAGAGATGCCTCATTCAGGGAAACACCCACGCGATGACGTAAACCCGCTTTTTCGGAAGCTAACCCCAATAGGATATCACTATAACGGAAGAAACAATCAGAGGTTCGTCGGAACAGGATTTTTCTATTTTCATCAGTGGGGATTAGATGATTATGATGACCCCAGTCTTCCTTCTACTGGACCATATCTCGTCACAAATAAGCACGTAATAAATCCACCTGATAAGAGTGATCCAGATTCACTTATCATACACATCCGCCAATCCAGAGCCATAAGGGAGACAACCCGAAAAACTGTTGACCTTTATGATAGCGATGGATCGAAAAAATGGAGAGAGCATCCCGATAATGAGTGGATCGATATTGCAGTCCTGCCCTTAGACTTCGATATCAAGTCTGCACATGCATTTCATCGTGCAGACATTCCTAATTATGGAAATGCTGTATCTGGTGGGGATGTTGCTAAAGTAATTGGTTATCCAAACTTACTAACTGATTTCCATTACCTTCCAATAATGCGAGATGCTTTGATTTCCAGCCCCTATCAAGTAGCTTATCATGATTCACCGTATTTCTTCATTGATTCAAGGTTACATAATGGTATGAGTGGAAGCCCTGTTATTCACATTCCAGATTATTATGAACTAAATGATGTAGAATCGGACCTTAAAATCTCAGATGAGGAAGAAGAATTGATAGATTCTCTCCGAGTCACTGGTCCAGCAAAACGGCAGAGTCCGACATTATTGGGGATCCATTCTGATGAGGAATTTGAAACAGAAAGTCGACTCTCTCTTGATGATATTAGGGACAAGATCACAGATGACAATAGTGAACCAGGTCTAGAAGATTATCTTGAGGAACTTGATAACCGACTAATGAGTGTGGAGCAAGATTCGGGGCTAAACCGAGTTTGGCACGCAAATCTGTTGGACGATATAATACGAAACTGCGATAATGAGGATGTGGGCACTGTCTAGTTAAGCACCTCCGCTGGCGTCTGTCCGTTGAGTGACTGGTGTGGTCGTTGTATGTTATAATAGTGTCCAAATTGTTCAAGCCATTCGCGGACGCTCGCCCGACTGCCCACCCACGAGTTATGGAAGCGGTCAACTCGCATTTTGAAGGTATGAAACCACTTTTCAATCAGGTTTCGATCACCGTAGTCGAGCTGACCGCTCAACCCTAACCGAGAGAGGGCAGTCAGATATCCATAGCCATCGACGAGAAATACGGTATCGGAGAGATCGTGTTTCTTGGTCAATCGATGCAGGAACGCAGCGGCTGGATCGGTACCTCGTCGTCCAAACACTGTGACATCGAGAACGAGCCGAGAGTCTATGTCTATTGCAGCGTACACCCAAGACCAGTCGCCGTTAATCTTGACAGCGGTTTCATCAATGGCGACCCGCGACGGCTTCGCCGTCCTCAGAACGCTTCGCGTTCTGATGGGCCGCACGAGAGCTTCGCTCTCGTGGACGTCAGCGGGTCTTGTACGCTGTCAGCCAGCCGATGTACCCAGTGCCAGATTGCTTGATGAGAGCGTTTGACGCCGATCAAGCGAAGAATTGCTTGTGTCTCTCGAAGCGAACAGCCGGTCGCGTGGAGGCGGACGGCGAACACCCTGACGGGCGTCGCCGTCCGCTCACGCTCCCAAGCTTCATCAAATTCCGTCGCGTAGCACTCGCTGAGCAGGTCTGCGAGCGTCATAGCCAAACTAGCTCTACGACCTGCTCGCTTCTCAAACCGCGCTAACTAGACGGTGCCATCTCTCACATTGCCCTCTTCATCGACCAATCCAAGCGCCCGAAGCTCGCTCTTCGGGAGCACAACACCGCCCGACGTACGACCAACTTGTACCAACTGATGGATCGGCATGGCTACGTTCCTAACTGGTGCTGAATCTGTTTAATCATTAATCTCACCAGTACGAGACTATGATATTCTCGACCGCTATCACTCGCTCGAGAGTCCCATCAAAACATGGGTGCAGACAACCCGCCACCGACCAACGAAAAGCCTATCGATGAGGTCTACCACGACCGAAATCTCCTCGCGATCGCCTTTGCGAGAGCGATCCGACTCACCTGGGACCCGAACACTGCGGGCTGGTACTGGCACGACGAGTGGCCGGTCGTCTGTGTCGATATCCCGACTGGCCAGAAATCGTGGCACGTCACGCCCGACCTCAAGGATGTCCTCGAGCGCTCACCACTCGACGAGAGCGAACCGACCGGCGGCTACGATGGCCACTCGCGGACGCTCAAGAACTGCCGGCTTGCCCGCTATATCACCCGATCCTACTGATGACGGAGCGGATCGAGTTCGGATCGAAAGCGGCGGCCGACAGTTTCCGCGACGAGTACGCGGACCACCTCTGCAGTGACGACGACCGACGGCTCAAGACCGTCGCGATCTCCTCGAGCGCTCCCGACCACGTCCTCGAAACGGCGACGATCGAGGCCGCGGCCGGACGATCCGAACGTGGCGGCCGCGGCGGCCAGGCCGAGATGACCGATCACGAACGCGAGTCGATCGACTTCTCTCGAACCTCGGTGCCCCACGCCAGGAGCGTGAAGGGACTGATGATCGAGCAGGGCGTCGACGACTGGCTCGCGTACTACGACCACACACTCAGCGTCGACGAACACCGCGAAGTGGCAAAGCGAGCGACTCGCGACGAACGCGGTGACCGTCTCGACGCCGACACCAACGTCGACGATCGTCTCGCCGACCTCGAGGGTGCACAGGGCGAGCAGTGCGGCCACGCTCGCGACCACTGCGAGGACGGCGAAGACGAGGCCTGCGAGTTTCTCGTCGAGGCGTGCGGCTTCGATGAAGACGACGTCGAGGCACTCGTCGCCGAAGCCCAGGCAGACGACCCGCCAGGCGAACTGTACGGCGCAAAGAACCTCCTCTGGCGACGCTACCAGATCGCCGTTGCGGAGGCAAAGGAGGCCGCGGCGGCGATCAACGAGATGAACGACCTTCTCGGGGAGTCAGCGACGGCGTTCCGCGAGCTGGGCGATCGCAAACTGACGAAAGACGACATCGACTGGTAACCACATGACCTACTTCTGCCCCGTTGAGGGGTGCGACAAGCACGCAGACGAATGGAGCGATGAGCAACCGCCCTTTGCCTCGAGGGAGGCGGTCAGGAGCCACATCAATGCGAAGAGTGGCGACGACCACCAGCGAGCAAGGGACCAAGGGGCCTGGAAGGCGGCCCCGACCAGCAGCGAAGGCGCAGACGGCGGCGAGGTCGAGAGCAGCGACGAGCAGCAGCCCAAAGCAACCGAGAGCAGCAACGACCAGCAAACCGAGCAGACAGAAAGCGGCGACGAAGGGGGTGACAGCAGCCCCTCGAGCAACGACACGACTACAAGAGCAGCGACAAGCCGGATCTTGATCGCCAGTACCCAAGTTCAAGCAGAACGGTGAGACCGACCGCAGGGGCGCTGTCGAATTACTCAGTAATAGGTTCAACACCTCGCCAGCGGGAAGGGAGGACTCGCTAAAAATTGGATGGGCGACGGTTATTCGATCTCGATCGACCACTCGCCGTCAGATTTGATCTCTACGTAGCCGATCTCTTCGTACTCGAACTGAGACGGGTTGGTGATGCTGCCTTCGTTGAACACGAATTGGCGGGAATCACCCGTCGACGAGAGGATGTTGACGCTAATACTTTCTCCATCGAAGTCGCCGGATGGCTGGTAGGTGCCGTCGAATTCGAACGGACCGCGGACTTCGTTTCCGCTGCCGCTGATGGAGAGCGGCGGACGTTCGCCGCCCGTATCACGCGGCTGCTGGATGGTTACGTCCCAGTCACCATCGGCGACAACGCTGAGTACGTATGACCCGTCGTCGATATTTCGAGCCGTCTGCCCGGTATACGCTCCCGACGAGTCGGCAAACAGCGTGCCGGATCCGTCTTCGGGGACGAGGCGGACTCCAAACTCATCCTCGCCCTCGTGCGTAGCGTCGACGATGGTCAGGCCGCCTTCAATGGGGACATCTTCGATAACGTCGTCTCCGCTTCCGGAGAATTCTTGATCAGCAGGCTCGTCCACGGGTTCGTCTTCTTCCTCGGCTGTCTCGTCTTCATCGCCATTTGAAGCGTCCTCATCGTCAGCTGCCTCGTTCGAGCAGCCAGCGAGTGGGATAGTGAAGCCTCCCAGTGCGACTAATTGCACGACGCGTCTTCGGTTCATCCGAATACGTTCGTACAATTAGTGTCAATTTAAAAATTGAGTGTGGTTACAGGAATTGAAGAAAGTAGTGTATCAGCGATAGCGTACGGGTCGTCTCCGGCCCGAAGAGCGCGATTCACGACCGATAGCGAGACCGGGATCACCATCAGCAGAACGAGCGCCAGGCCGGCGCGGTCACGCACGTGCTGCGGGGCGTTCGAGTAGTCGTATCGATACTTCGAGCGCGGTACTCTCAGTCTGGCCACCACGTCGATTGCACGCCGTCCCTGGTCGATCGAGTCGTTTCGAAGGTCGGCTACGAGGTCGACGCAGTAATTCCGGTGGTATAGTGACCGAGAGATCCATTCAGCGGCCAGCCGACGTTCGGTCGCGACGAGCACACAATTTCGAGAGCGCTCCCTATATACGTTCTATCTCGTGTACGCATTCGACAATCACGCATAGGCTTTTCTATGCTGCCAAAATTCGTTCGGATAGAAATGGCCGGTAGCGATATCCTGAGACGGAAATATTTGAAATTAGCCGCGGTCAGCGGCGGCTCCGCGGCCGTCGCAGGCTGCGGGGGTTTTTTCGAAGATTCGACGGACGGGCCGGAGACGAACGCTGAACCGTCCGCGGGCGAGATCCCCGAACTACGGATGGAGACCGCCGACTTCGCATCCGTGCGCCAGTTCGACAACGAGAACTACGCGCAGCTACACGCCTCTCGGAAGCGACGGGCGATCGAGATCCTTCTGACGGACCCGGCGGTTAACGACCTCGTTAGCGACTGGATCGCGAGCTTCGAGGCGTACGAGGTCATGACAAACCACTTGGAGACGATCAGCCTGCAGGGGCCGACCTCGCTGTCCATCGAGGAACGGGGCTTCCCCGACGGTGACACGGCCGAATTCGAGATCACGGCGGAAAATCGGCAAACCGTCTACGGATTGATCGACCGCCACCGCGACGAAATCGTCGCTCTCGAAATCACCGAGCCCCAAGACGTTGGCTGGACGAAAACGCAAAACGCCTACGAGATGGCGATCGGACAACTGATCCACGAGACCGAGCCGGTCCGAGACGCCTTCGGGGACATGTCCGAGCGAGAGTGGTACCCCTCCTGGAAGGGTTCGGGCGGAGGATTTACCGGTCTCGGCCAGGCGGACCTGCGCCACGGCAACGGAGCGACCACGGTGATGTACGTAAAAGACGACGGGGCGGTTCGGATCATCAACGCGTTCGTCGACGGCTCCGATCCGGAGAATCCGGAGATCATCTCCGTGTCCATCCTCAATAACGCCGTGGAGTATCCGCCCACCGAGATCGCCGAAACGATCGAACCAGCCGCCAATTCGGTGGTGGACTCCCTCCCGGACGTTCCGCCCGAACACCGCCCCTACTACACGGCGAACGATGGCTATCACCGGATCGAACCGCCAGACGAGTCCTTCGATCAGGACGACTGGACCATCGAGTGGGAGCCCGCCAACTATCAGGGCGTGACCCTCTCGGCGTCGTACCGTGACAGCCCGGTCTTCGAAGCGATGAACGCGCCGATCACGCTCACGGGCTACTACTTGCCGCCGCGAGAGGGGCGGAACACGTTCGACTGGTACTTTCCGGACGGGGACACGGTGTTCAACGGCGATCTCTTCTTCTGGGACGTTCACGGACGGGCCACCGGCGGACCGGGACTGATCGGAAAGCTCGACTTCCCGGCCCGCGGCGCCACTCCGAGCGGGTTCCAGCTGAAGAGCCACTTTCACACCGGCGCGGTCGGACGAGGGAGCGTCGATTTTCACACCGGATTCCGTTTCGGTCCCTACAACTACGATATCGCCTACGAGTTCTACGAGGACGGCGTCTTCTCTCCGATCTTCCGGCGGACCGGTCCGGGCTACGTCAACCTGTTCGTCCAGAAGATTCGCGAGAACGCCGACACGTACGGGGAATCCGGCTCCTACGAGGAGCCTGTCGTCCAACACTACACCGCGACCCAGGCGATCGACGTGACGCCTGGTACCGAGGACGGTGTGGCGGTCGAACTCTTCGACGGTGACGAGTGGACGACGCCCGAGGAGGAGTTCTACCTCGAAGCCGAAGCGGGAATGATCGCCCGGTTCAGCAATCCCGACGGGCCGGAGACGGTCGACGTGCCCCTCGACGACGACATGGAACTCGTCGTGGTTCGCCGAGACGAGACGGAGATCGGGCCAGGCGAGTATCCTGCCCACCGACGCGAGGACGAGGAGACGCCGTCGAGCCTCGCTCATCCGGCGCAGTACGTCGATGGCCAGGCCGTGCAGGGAGAGCGGGTCATCGTCTGGCTGCTCATGGTCGGGGCGACGAGTCAGGTGCCCCACCCCACGGGGACGGCAAACTTCGTTACGTCGGCACAGCTGACGCTGTCCGGGTACTGAGAGCGATCGACGATGCCTCCGATCGACGACCGCGAGAACGCTCGTGTGACGGCGAAACCCTCGCGGAGAGCGTTCCTACGCGCGGCGGTTGCGAGCGGCGGAAGCGCCGCGCTCGCGGCCTGCCTCGACGATGAATCGTCGCTGGACGCTCCGTCGGGCGTGGCAGAGCCCGCCTCGCTTCCCGACCGACAGCACGCCTGGAACGACGCGTTGCCGAGGGATGGAGACGGAAACGTTAGACCGCCCGCCCACCACGTCTTCCTCGGCCTGTCGCTGACGAGCGAACCGGACGCCGCGGCTCGGGAGACCGTGGCAACGGCGCTGCGCGAGGTCGAGCAGGCCCTCGAGTGGAGCGGGGACGGGGTCCTCTTTACGATCGGCTATACCCCGGCGTACTTCGACCGATTCGACGCGTCGCTCGACGACGCCGTCGACCTTCCGGAGCCGGATCCGATCGTCGTCCTCGCCGTCGAAAGCAACGCAACGGTTGATACGAACGACGCGCTGGTACACCTTGCGAGCGACGACGCCGCCGTGGTGCTCGCCGTCGAAGCGGCCCTGTTCGGCGAGCGTGGCCGGCTCAACGGCCGATCGCTGTCGGCGACGCTCGACGCGGTCTTCGAGCGATCGACCCGTCGAACCGGCTTCGTCGGTCCGGGCCTTCCGGCCGACCGACAGGACGGTCTCGAGGGAATCCCCGAGGGCGAGCCGGTGCCCGACGCGGCCCCGTTCTTCATGGGCTTCCGGTCGGGCTTCCGAGAGAGCCAGGCGACCGAAGATCGGGTCACGATTCAGGAGGGACCCTTTGCCGGCGGAGCGACGCAACACTTCGAGACCCTCGAACTCGACCTTGACGTCTGGTTCGAAGAGAGCGACCACGAGCAGCGCGTCGCACGGCTGTTCAGTCCCGAGCACGCCGAGCGAGGGGCGGTCGGCGAGTACGGCGAACGCCTCGGGGCCGAAACCGGCGTCGACGCGGTCACCGACGCGATCCACGAACACGCCCGGAAGGACGGCGTCGTGGGGCACGCCCAAAAACTCGCTCGAGCGCGCGAGGACGGCGAGCCGGTGTTGCTCCGGCGGGACGTCAACACGACCGACGGCGACGCCGCCGGGCTCCACTTTCTCTCCCTGCAGCGGGAGATCGGTGAGTTCACCCGCGTGAGGGAGGCGATGGTCGGCGAGGAGTTCGGCCGGTACGGGCTCGGGCCGCGCCAAAGTAACGGGATCCTCCAGTATCTCCGAGTCCGACGGTGGGGAAGCTACCTCGTGCCGCCGCGGGCGCATCGGGCGCTCCCGACGCCCGCCCCCGAGCCGTGAGCGGCAGCGGACGGAATCCTCGCCGAGTCCACCTCGCTACCGAACCGTTTCTGAGGAGCGGACGGCGACCGATTTCGGTCGCGGCGCGACGACGGTCGACGAGCGTCGGAGGGACGCTTTCACTTCCGGGACGACCAGTCGAGGATCCCATCCGTCACCACCGCCATCGACGTGGCCCCTGCAATTTGTTCGGTGGAGACCGTTCGTACGGTATCGTTAGCTCGCAAACAGCCCCCTGAATTTAACTGTACTTTTGTCGCATGCCCGCCATGACATTCGGCCACATGCCGCTGCAGCTGGGGGGCCTGGCGCCGGTCGTTTCGCTCGTAATTGGCGTCGCAGCGATCGTGTTTCTCCTGATCGTCCTCGATCTGCCACCGTTCGTCGCGCTCGTCCTCTCGGGGTTTGCCGTCGGCACCGTCACGCCCGCGATCCCCTTCCCCGAGGTTCCGGGGGAGTACGCCGGCGCGTTCGGCGACGGAATGGCCGGGATCGGGATCCCGATCCTGATGGCGGCGGTCATCGGAAAGGCGATGATCGAGAGCGGCGCCGCGGACCGGATCGTCCGCGGGTTCACCGCGCTCTTCGGACAGGAGCGAACCGAATTCTCGCTGTTCGGCAGCAGCTTCGTGATCGCGATCCCGGTGTTCTTCGACAACGTGTTCTACCTGCTCGCGCCGCTCGCGCGAGCGGCCCGCTCCCGGACGGGCGCCGATTACACGCTGTTCATCGTCGCCGTGGGTGCCGCCGGGGCCGTCACCCACGGGTTCGTCCCGCCGACGCCTGGCCCGCTGCTCGCGGCGAACGAACTCGACGCCAACATCGGCACCACGATCGTTATCGGCGTCCTGACCGCCGCCCCGACCGCGATTATCGCCGGCCTAGGCTACGGCTACTGGATCAATCGGCGACTCAACATTCCCCTTCGCGACGCGATGGGGACCACGGTCGAGGAAGTCCAGGAGAAGGTCGATACCCCGACCAGCGCCCTGCCGGGGTTGTTCGAGTCCCTGCTCCCGATCCTCCTAGCGGTCCTCCTCGTCGCTTCGAACACCTTCGTCGAAACGTTCGTCGGCGAGGACTCGGCGGCGGCGGCCTTCACCGGCTACGTCGGCGATCCGAACTTCGCGCTGACGATCGCCGCGCTGTCGGCGGCATACACGTTCTACCGCGTGAGCGAGTTCGGCGACGAGGAGTTCTCCGACGAACTCACGGACGCGCTCAAAAGCGGCGGGAACATCGCGGCGATCACCGCCGCCGGCGGCGCGTTCGGCGCGATGCTCGCCGAAGCGGGCGTCGGCGAGTACATCGCGGGCGGGCTGGAAAACGTCGGGCTGGGGCTGCTCGTGACGGCGTGGGTGATCGCCGCCGGCGTCCGCGTCGTTCAGGGATCGGCGACCGTCGCGATCGTCACCACGGCCGGGATTATGGCGCCGTTTACGGGCGAATTGACGGTCAACGCGGCCTACCTCGTCATGGTGATCGGGGCGGGCGCAACCTTCTGTTCGTGGTACAACGACAGCGGCTTCTGGATCGTCAAGGAGATCGGCGGACTCACGCAGGCAGAGACGCTCAAAACGTGGACCGTGGCGACGATTCTGATCGGGATCGTCGGCCTACTCAGCACGCTCGTTCTCTCGACGGTCCTCCCGCTCGCCTGAGATCGTCCCGGCTCACCTGCTCGCCGCCGTCGATCGCATCGACACTGGCGATAGCGCACCGCCGACGACCGGTGACCCGACCTGGATTTGCCCACGTTAGAAGTCGCGAAATTCAACCGACCGGTACTATTTAATATCGGTACGTGATGGCCCGCGATATGAGCGAGCTGTTAACGCAGAGCCTCGTCGGCAAGTCGATCGTCGGCACCGACGGCACCGTGTTCGGGACGCTGTACAACATCACGATGGACGTCGAATCCGGTGCGCTCCAGTCCCTCGTCGTCGACCCCGGAAGCCGATTCTCGACGTCGAGCAGCGTCCGGACCGACGACGACGGTCGACTGCGGATCCCCGTCAATCGGGTCACGACGGTCAACGATCAGATTATCGTCCGTTACCGCGAGTAGGCGCCCGTCGCGCCCGCGAGTTTCGGTCGCCTGGCCGGTCGGCGAGAGCGAACCCGCGCCGCGATTTTACTGACGCCGACCGTCGACGCGCTTACTCGCTGGCCGCGTCTCCAGTCGAATCGCCCTCGGACTCTTCGACGAGTTCGAAATCGGTCGAGCCGCAGGAGCAGCCCTCCTGACCGATGATTCGGATCTCGCCGTCCGGCCACTGTCGCGCCGCGTAGACGGATCCACAGGCTGTACACGCTGCGAGCACTCTCGTGACATCGTCTTTATGTGCCATCCCCACCCGAGAAATCACAAAACTCGGGAATGAAACTTTCCACTTGGGAACGGTTCGCGATGCTCTGACATCGCACGAGAGGAAACAAGACTCCCTGAGAAGGGTTCATTCCGGATGAACGATATACCCCCGTGCTTCGAGTTCCTCGAGTACTTCGTCGGGAACCGCCGCTTCGGGCGCGCTCGTGTCGGCGTACGTGAGTTCGTTGTCGCCGACGACTTCGAACGCGTAGTCGGTTCCCTCGTAATCGACCACGACCCGGGCGTCCTCGATCGTGAAATCCATCGGAATCGGTCGGGGCTACGCCCACGCGTCGCATAAAATTGGGCCGGGAATGGGCCGGTATCCCGGCCCGCTGTGAGCCCCCTCTTTTCAGGGGAAAGCCGCCGTCTATTACCCTCTCGTGACGTCGGTTCGGGTATGGAAGAAACGATGTTTCTCGCCGCGTTCACTCGCCTCGTCGGTCGACGACCGTCAGCCGATCGAGGGAGATACCGACCGCACTCGTTCGAACCGAGAATCGGCTCGGCGACCGTCGACTGCGGCTTCCGGACCGCACCGAGCGCCGCCGAACCGGGCGACGGTGACTGCGATCGGGCGGTCCGTGCCGGCGGTGGGGTCGGATGACGGTCATCGAGCCGCTCGGCCACCACGAACTGTTCCTGGTCGTCGCCCAGCTCGCGGTGTTGCTGTTCGTCGCGCGAGCGCTGGGCGAAGCGTTCAGTTCGATCGGGCAACCCGCCGTCGTCGGCGAACTCCTCGCCGGCGTCGTCCTCGGGCCGTCCATTCTCGGCGTCGTCGCGCCGGGGCTCTACGCCGGTCTCTTCGAGGTCTCCCCGGCCCAGTTTCACTTGCTGGAGATCGTGTCGTGGATCGGGCTGATCATGCTCCTCGTCGTCACCGGCCTCGAGACCGATATCGATCTCATCGTCAGTAAGGGACGGACGGCGATCATCCTCTCGCTCGGAGGTATCCTCGTCCCGTTCGCGACCGGCTTCGGGTTGGGCTGGATTCTCCCGGTGGAATTCATCGCCGCGCCCGAACAGCGGCTCGTGTTCAGCCTGTTCATCGCGACGGCGATGAGCATCTCCGCGATTCCGGTGATCGCGAAGGTGCTCATCGAACTCGACGTGATCCGTCGGGACATCGGCCAGCTCATCCTCGCTGCGGGAATGGTCGACGACACGCTCGGCTGGATCCTGCTCGCGACCGTCGCCGGGCTCGCGCGAAGCGGCGTCGTCGACGTGAACGCGGCGGTGACGACGATCCTCTCGGTCGTCGTCTTCCTCGGGGTCGCGTTCACCGTCGGCCGGCGCCTCGTCAGCGAGATCGTGCGGTGGGTAGACAACGTCATCGGCGGCGAGGCGTCGATGATAACCGCGCTGATGGTCCTCGCCCTCAGCGTCGGAGCGATCACGCAGTACATGGGTCTCGAGGCGATCCTCGGCGCGTTCGTCGTCGGCATCCTCGTCGGCCAGGTCAAGCGCTTCGACTACCACCTGCGTCACACGTTCGAAGTGATGACTCTCGGCGTCTTCGCGCCGATCTTCTTCGCCATCGCCGGCCTGCGGATGGACGTCGCGAGCCTGGCGGATCCGACGGTGCTCGCGGTCGGGCTCATCGTGCTGGGAGTCGCGTGCTTCGGGAAGTTCGCCGGCATCGTGGGCGCCGCGCGCCTGGCCGGCCTCTCCCGCTGGGAGGGGATCACGATCGGCGGCGGGATGAACGCCCGCGGCGCGATGGAGATCATCGTCGCGACGATCGGGCTCGGACTGGGGATCTTGACGTCGGACATGTACAGCATCATCGTCATGGTCGCGATCGTCACGTCGCTGATGGCGCCCGCGATCATGCGCTGGTCGATCCCGAAGATCGAGATGACCGACGACGAGCGACGGCGGCTCGAACTGGAGGGCCAGCAGCGACGGAGCTTCGTCGGCGGGCTCACGACGGTCCTGTTGCCGACTCGCTGCAGTACCGATTCGCAGTTTGCCGCCCGGTTGGCCGGATCGCTGAGCCGCGGTCAGGGGATCGAGGTGACGAGCATGTACCTCGAGCGCGGCGACGGTGGCGAACGCGGTGCGCTGGCTCCACTCCGATCGCTGTTCGGGAGGCGGACGAGGGCGGCCCGCGGTGACGGCGGGACGGCGCCGAACGATAGAAACCCTGACGGGAACGGACCCGCCGGTCGAGACGGCCGGGTCGACGCCAACGGCGGCGACGACTCGCGTCGCGAGAGGGCGGATCGCTGCCGGGAGCTGATGGAACGCCGACTCGATCTCCCGCGCTCGCAGACCAGGTCCATCGTTCGGGCGGAACGAACGAGCGCGAAGGACACGGTGATTCGGGAGGCCGGAGAGGGCTACGATATGCTGGTACTCGGCGCGTCAGAGCGTGGGACCCGCGCCGACGCCCCGTTGTTCAGCGCAACCATCGACGAGATCATTCGCGACGCTCCGTGCCCGGTGCTGGTCGCGAGCACGAACCGCGACGAGGCGGGCGCGCGGAGCGGGGACGACCGCTCCGTACGGCGCATCCTCTTACCGACCGTCGGCGCCGAGTACAACCACCACGCCGCTGAGGTGGCCTACACCATCGCGCGCGATCAGGACGCGGTCGTCGATGTCGTCCACGTCGTCGCTCCCCCGCAGGTGGACGACGTGTTCGTCGATCGACCGGGCGTGGAATCGGGGGTGCGTCTCGGCGAGCGAATCGTCGAGGAAGAGGCGGCGCCCGGTCGCCAGCTCGGCGTGGCGGTCGACACGAATGTGATCGTCGGCGAGCGGGAGCCGGAGAAGGAGTTGACGGCGCTCACTCGGACGGAAGCGTACGACCTCGTCCTCCTCGGCAGTAGCCTCCGCCCGCTCACCGGTCGCGCGTTCTTCGGTCACCGCGTCGAATACGTGTTCAAACACGCCGCCTGTCCCGTCGCGGTGCTCGCGTCGATGTGAGCGGACGGTGGCGGATCGGCCGCGCGAATTACCGCCAGCTACCCGACAGCTGGCGCTCGTACGTTACGGCGGTCGTGACCCTGTCGTTCCGTCAGTCACGGCAGAGAGAACATCGTCGGTCGCCAGCTATCGAGTCGGTCGCTTGACTATTCGTTGAGATGAGATCGATATCCTTTGGGTTCGAATCCACGCCGGCAGATCACGCGCTTTCGCCCCACGGTGATCGCGCTGATCTGGTTGTCGTCCTCCATCCGATCGATGACGTCCTCGAGTCGGTCTTGGGACCAGCCAGTCTCCTCGCAGACGGTCGATTGATCGACGCGGCCGCCGCGTTTGACGAGTAGCCTGAGAACCTTGTCCTCGTCTCGCAGCTCCCGTTCGTCGACGCCGTACTCGATCTCTTCGGCGTAGCTTAACGTTTCGTCCTCGCGTTCCTCGTCCGGTTCGTCGGTCGTTGCCCCGGACTCGCCCGAGAGGGACTCGTCGGCCGAATCGCTCCAGAGAGACGAGAGGCGAGTCCAGAGTGTACTGAATACCATGTGTTGTTCACGCTCCGTTGGGACTGTCACAGCTTGAACGCCCACCTACCTTGATTTTATGCTCCATGCGTTACACGACTGCGAACCGTCAGTTATGGCGTGACTATCGTGACGGTGCCGCCATCGAATAGCGACCACCTTGCGGGTCGCAAGTCAGTTATCACTTTCGGCGACCGACAGGCTCGCCGACCAACGAACCGACGTCGGTCCGCGAGCGCCGACCGCAGACGCGAGAACGGCGGTAGACACCGATTTCCCGCGAACCCGGTTCGATCGCACTCCGCTCGGCGCTGCGACCGCAAAGCGAGCGACCGCACCGGCGGTTCCGTCAGCACCGGTCTCTCTCGAGATACGCGTCGGCGAGCGAGTCGAGCGCCTCGTGGTGGTTCGTCGAGTGGGGCGCGGTCAACGGCGAAACGCTGATCCGCCCCTCGACGACGGCTCGCCGGTCGGTTCCCGCCGGATCGGGTAGCGAGTCGGGAGTCATATCGTCCCAGACCCGGTCGTGGAGGGAGACGTGACCGCCGTCGCGCTCCGCGTCCATCTCGTAGCGTTTCGACGGACGCGTGATCTCGATCGGCGCGGGCTCGCCGTCCGGCAGCGGCACGTTGACGTTGAGGTAGGCCGCGTGCTCGAAGACGCCCGCGTCGAGCGCGCGCTCGGCGAGATACGTCGTCACGCGAGTCGCTTCGGCGTAGTCGGCCGGCGTCAGTTCGATCTCCGCGAACGGCGTGTCGTCGACTGGCACGTACAGCGACGTCGCGATCGCGGGCACGTCGAAGAAGGCCGCCTCGACGGCCGCGCTGATCGTTCCCGACCGCCCCAGCACGTACTCGCCGAGGTTCGCGCCCTTGTTACAGCCCGCGACGACCAGGTCCGGGTAGGGACCGAGTTCCGCCAGGCCGGCGACGACGCAGTCGGCGGGGGTGCCGTGGACCGCGAAGCCGAGTTCGTGCTCGTCGACCTCGACCTCGTGGGAGAGCGACCGGCCGCAGGCGCTGCGGTCGTCGGCCGGGGCGACGACGGTGACGTTGGCGTGCTCGGAGAGGGCATCGTACAACGCCCTGATACCGGTGCTGTCGATCCCGTCGTCGTTGGTCAACAGGATCTCGCGGTCGTCGCTCATGTCACGCCGGTCGGGCGGCGGCGCGAAAAGCCCACCGCTTCTGCGCGCGGCGGGGACGACCCGGCCGTGGCGGGTCTCGGACTCCGATTCCGTCGTCGATTCGCTCTCAGCCGATCCGATCGACGATCGTCTCCTCGTCGACGACCAGATTGTACGCCTCCTCGTCGTCGTTCCAGAGCGCGAGGATCTGCTCGAACGAACAGACCTCGCCGTAGTCGGCCTCGAGCAGCGGTCGGTTGAGCGACGTCTCCTTCGTGAGGACGGCGTAGTGGTCGATCGCCTCGCTGCCGTCACTGATCTTGAATAGGGGGTTCGATCGCCCGCCGCGACCGTCGTCTCCGCTCCCGTCGCCGTCGTTCAGCGACCGGCTGAGCTTCGCCGCCACCAGGTCGATCCGATTGGTGACGTGGCGTTCCATCTCGGCCATCTTCGCCCAGTCGCTGGTCTCGAGGTCGATATCGACGCGCCGACGGCCGTCGAGTCGGAGCAGCGAGTAGGAAAATTGGACGTCGACGTTGACGAACTCGCCAGGCGCGTGGTCCTCGTCGTCGGCCGGTGCGGCCTCGTCGAGTTGCCGCTGGAATCCCGGCACGGCCAGGTCCGGCCGAACGTCGAACGACCAGCCTCGGTCCGAGGGCGTTTCGCCTGGCCAGAGCCGGACGGGAGGGCCGTAGACGGTCACTTGGCCGCGCCTTCGGGCGGTCGCGTCGGGTTCGTCGTCGGTCTCCGCGCCCTCGTTTCCGTCTCCGTTTCCGTTGTCGTCGCCGCTCGCGGCAGGCACCTCGCTCGGGACCCACAGTCGGTCGTCTTCGACGTCGCGCTCGACCTCGCGCAGTTGGACACTGGTGTTCTTGTCCGCGGGCGCCATCGCCAGCAGCGTCCCGTCGGGGGCGAGCGTCTCGAGGTACGAGCGCGTGACCGCGACGGGGTCGTCGAGTTCGCTCAGCACGTTACAGGCGAGGACCAGGTCGAAGCCGTCGTCCGGGGCCGTGGGATCGAACCCGTCGGCGCCGTCGGCGCCGATCGCAGTAGCCGGATCGAACGCCTCCGCGGTCGTCCGGTGGATCGTCGTATGGACGTTCCGGCCCGTCTCCGCGAGCAACTCCTCGAGCACGTCGGCGGCCGCGCTGGGCTCGATCGCGTGGTACTCCAGCAGCGACCCGTCGGGAAGGTAATCACAGAGCCCGAGCGCGGGGCCGCCGACACCCGCGCCGACGTCGAGCACGCGGAGGTTCCGGCCCAGCAGTTCCCGCTCGGCCAGGTCGTCGAGCGCGTACTGGACCGCCGCATAGTAGGCCGGCAGGTGGTAGATCGCGTAGCCCGCCGCGACATCATCGTCGTACTCGACCGGCCGCCGCTCGAGGTAGCGCGATTTGAACCGGCGGATCGTCGACCGGAGCAGGTCCCCCGACGCCCCGTCGTACCAGGTCGGGCCGTAGCGATCGGCGAGCAGGTCCTCGAGACGGCGCTCGTAGTCGGCGGGGAACCGCTCGACCGGGCCCCGCCGAGGCCGGACCGGCTCGTCGTCGACGGGGACGAACGTGCCGTCCTCGCGCTCGACGAGCCCGAGGTCGGCGGCCTCCTCGCGGAGTATCTGTTTGACGACCGCGGGATGTGGGCTCCCCGCGACGTACTCGCAGATCTCGTCAGGATCGATCGGCCGGACGTTGCGCAGGTACTTCGCGTTCGAGCGGACGGCTTCGCGTTGATCGGTCATGGTGGGTCGCCTCCGTTCGCGTTCTCGGTTCCGTTTTCGTGTCCGTCTCTGCCTTCGCCGCTGCCGTCGCGCCGGTCGTCACCGCCGTGCCAGTTCGCCGCCGCCTCCCGGTACAGCGACTCGAGTTCCGCGGCGTCGGCGGCGGCGATGTCGGCCGCGGCGTCGGCGACCGCGTCCGCGCCGTCGAAAGTCGCCTGGATGTCGGCGTAGACCCGCGGCGTTCCCTCGGTCACCTGACGGGCGAGCCGCCGCAGGTCCGCGTAGATCGGCGTCTCGAATCCCTCGGGAACCGACTCCGCCGCGAGGGCAAAGGAGAGGAGCGCGGCGTGGGTCGCCGCCTGGATCGTCTCCATCGCCCGGTCGTGCTCCGCGGCCGTCGTCTCCAGCAGGTCGTTCCCGCGAGCTTCCAGCGCCGCCAGCAGGTCGTCGGTCGCCTGGCCCGACCGGTCGCGAACGACGGCGATCGAACCGGGTGCGCGTTCCGGTGCGAACAACGGGTGGAGGCTCACCCGTTCCAGCGCCGGCGCGTGTCGTTCCATCGCTTCGATCGCGGGTTCCATTACGCCCGAGACGTCGACGATCCCCCGCTCGGCCCGGTCGGCCTGGTCGGCGATCGCCTCGGTCACGTGGGTCATCGGGACCGCCAGGCAGACGACGTCGTACCCGGCGTCTCCCTCGAGGTCGGCGACTTCGCCCCCGATAGCGTCGGCCGCGGCGACCGCGGCGTCGTCGTCGACGTCGGCGAACGCGACCCGGGCGTCGATCGCGTCCCCGAACCAGGTCCCCATCGACCCCGCGCCGACGATCAGTACGTCCATCGCCCGCCCCTACCTGCCGACGTCGCAAAAGCCGTTCGATCCGCCGGCTCGCGCGACTCTCCGCGCGTCCGAAACGTCGGGGTCGTGGGAGCGAGGAACGAGGAATTGGAAACTGGGGCAGGGATGGGATCTGACCCACTGCGCGAGTCGCGGCCCTCAGTGGTCGTGATCGTCGTGGCCGTCGTCGCCGTGGCCGCCGTCGCCGTGATCGTCCCCCACCTGTCCGTCGGGACCCGCCTCGAGCGCGTCGCGGACCTGTTCGTTGTACCGCTCGAGTTGCTCGATGGCGGCGTCGGGGCGCTCGTCGGCGGGCGGCTCCAACCCGGGTTGACCGTCCGGCTCCGGCCAGCCGACGACGACGGTGCCGACCATTCCCTCCTTCTCGTGGGGCGTACAGGCGTAGTCGTAGACGCCTTCGACGTCGAACGTTCGCTCGAAGGTCTCGCCGTCGTCGCTCAACAACCCGCTCTCCCAGGGCTCGGCGTCCTCGGGGATCCGCTGTTGATCGCCGTAGGCATCCGGATGATATGCGATCGTGTCGTGGGTGCCGCTCTCCAGAACCCACTCGACGGTCCCGCCGACCTCGACGTGAACGACGTGGGGGATGAAGTGCCGGCCCGCGTCGTTGGACCCCATCCCGACCTGTATTTCGGAGACCGGCTGCCCGACCTCGTGGTCGGGCGAGTGGTCGTGGTCGCCGTGCTCGTCCCCGTCGGGATCGTCCGACCGGTCGCCGGCGTCGTCCGAGCCGTCGGTGCCGTTCTGTGCCTCCTCCGCCTCCGTTTCGTCCCCGCCGAGACAGCCCGCGAGTCCGAGTGCGAGGACACCGCTCCCGGCAGTCAACAGTCGGCGGCGACGAACGTCTGGTCCAATCATTTTTCACGATAGCTCCAACACCGTCGCAGAAAAGGGTTCGTACGGATCGCATGACACGATCTCGTAATTTAAATGCAGTAGCGTTCGCCTAGAATACAATCGGCCTCCTTCGCCCGAGGCACGCGGCTACTTCGATTGCTCCCCGCTCCGTTCGTCTGACCGTCGGTTCGCCGGCGGGTTCGAGACGTCGCCGGGAGGACCCGGATTCTTGAGGGTTCGGCACGGACGGACGACCATGACCCGAATCGGAGTCGTCGGCGCCGGCGCGGCCGCCGCCGCTGCGACCACCATCCTCGACGACGCGCCAGGCGGCGCGACGATCACGGTCCTCGAGCAGTCCGGCGGGCTCGGCGGTCGCGCCGCGACCCGGCGACGCGACGACGTCGTCTACGATTACGGCGCGAACTATCTCAAGACGGACGACGAGCGGGTCGTCGAACTGGTAGCCGAGACGCTGGATACGGACGGCCTGGTCGACGTCGCCGGCCCGGTCTGGACGTTCGACCGGGAGGGACGGGTCTCGGCGGGCGACGACCGCGACGAGCACAAGTGGACGTACCGCCGCGGGTTGACCCAGCTCGCAAAGCGGCTGTTCGACCGCACGGACGCGACCGTCCACCGGGAGACGCGCGTGGAGGCGGTCATCCGGGGTCGGGACGCCGACGGCGACGGTGAGAGGGGCGAGACTGAGGCCGCCTGGTGGCTCGAGGGCGCCGACGGGCAGCGGTGGGGCCCCTTCGACGTCCTCCTGCTGAACCCGCCGGCGCCGCAGACCGCCGACCTGTTGCGGTTGGCCGAGTGGGACGCCGACGTCCGCGAGGCGCTCGTCGCGGCCGCCGAGGCCGTTCCGTATCGGACGATCTGGACGGGGATCTTCCACTATCCGTTCGAACTCGAGCGACCCTACTACGCGCTGGTTAACGCAGACAAGGACCACGAGGTCGGCTGGGTCGCCCGCGAGGAGTGCAAGCCGGGTCACGTCCCCGACGGCGAGTCGCTGCTGATCGTCCAGGCCAACCACGAGTGGTCGGTCGACCGCGCCGACGAGCCGGTCGACGCGTCCCTCGGCCTGCTCGCGGGCCTGGTCGCCGACCTCGCGGGCGACGAGCGCCTGCGCGAGCCCGACTGGACGGACCACCAGGTGTGGCGGGACGCGTTGCCCGAGGACGGCGTCGCCGACGAACCCGTCCGGCGCGTGGAGCGGGCGGGACTGTACTGTCTGGGTGACTGGGTCGCCGGCGAGGGACGGCTCCACGCGGCGCTCCGGAACGGGCTCGAAACCGGCGAGCGGATCGTCGACGCCGCGGACCTCGGATCCTCACAGCGCCGCGGTGACCACGTCTAACACCCGGGTATCGACGAAGACGACCACGTGGTCGCCGCCCTCGACGACCGTCTCGCCCCGGGGCGTGATCAGCTCCCCGGCGCGGGTGATCGCGCCGACGACGACGCCGTCGGGGAGGTCCGCGATCGCGTCCTGAATGCGCGTCTCGAAGAGCACGCTATCGGAATCGATCTCGATCTCGAGGACCTCCGCGCGGTCGGACTCGAGCATCGCGACGTTCTCGGTCTGTTGCTCGCGGGTGAACCGCGTGATCTCTTCTGAGGTGACCAGGCGTGGGTTGACGCCGATGTCGATGCCCACCGTCTCGAAGAGGTCGACGTACTCGCCTGACTCGACGATGCCGATGGTTCGCTCGACGCCGAGCCGCTTGGCGAGCAGCGAGACGAGCAGGTTCCGCTCGTCGCTCTCGAGGGCGGCGACGACGATGTCGGATTCGTCGACGTGCTCGCGCACGAGAAAGTCGATGTCGGTCGCATCGCTCTCCAGCACCAGGGTCCCCGGCAGTCGCTCGGCCAGGTCTCGGGCCCGATCGCTGTCGCGTTCGATCAAGCGCGGTTCGAGACCCTGTTCCTCGAAGAGCCGGGCCGTCTGGTAGCCAATCTCGCTGCCCCCGACGATGACGACCTCGCGGGCCTCCTCGAGGGTCGGCGCGGGCGTCAGCGACCCCGCGAACGCGCGAACGCTCTCCTCGGAGCCGATGACGACGACGTCGTCGCCCGCGCGGATGACGGTGTCGCCGCGGGGGACGATGATGTCGTCGCCGCGCAGGATGGCCGCGAAGGTCAGCGACTCGTAGCGGTCGGCCTCGGAGACGGTCTCGCCGGCGATGGGGCTGGCCGATTCGACTTCGAATTCGGCCATCTGTACGAGCCCGCCCGCGAAGGTGTCGACGTCGCGAGCGCCGGGCAGGCCGGCGATCCGGACGATCGCCGCGGCGGTCTGGAGGTCGGTACAGACCATGAAGTCGACGCCGAACGCGCCCTTCGACTGCTCCCAGGTCCGGAGCAGGTTCGTCTTCTTGATGCGGGCGATCGTGAACGGAGCGCCGACGGCTTTCGCCGCCCCGCAGACGACGATGTTGGTCTCGTCGACGTCGGTGCTGGCGATGACCAGGTCCGCGTCCTCGATGCCGGCCTCCTCGAGCGTTCCAATCGAGGTGCCGTCGCCCTCGATCGCCAGCACGTCGTGGGAGTAGGTGACCGCCTCGATCCGCTCCGAGTCCGTGTCGATGATGACGACGTGGTGGTCGTCGTCGAGGCTCTCGGCGATGTTCGATCCCACTTCGCCCGCGCCGACGACGATCACGCGCACCGACGGATCACCCGCTGGACTCGCGGACTCAAATCGGCGCTACTGCCGCTCATGACAGGTGGATCGCCGTCGACGGGTAAGTGGGTTGGCCCTGATTAGGAACGGCGTGCCGTCGAGACGCCTCACCCCCGCGACCTCAGGGCATCTCGTGGATCGTCAACTCGACGTCGCGGGGCCGCCCCTCGATGTCCGCCACCAGGCGCTCGACGACCTCGCGGGCCTCGCCGAGGAGTTTGGGTTCGACCTTCGAGACGACCCAGTCCAAGGAGACGAACCGCGGCAGCGAGAGCGCGTCTTCGTTAGCCGAGTGCGGGTCGTAGACCGCTTCGAAGTAGATCCGGCTCGCCGTCTCCGCGTCCGCCGGCGCGGCGTCGGGCTCCGGTTCGACGCGCCACTCGCCGCGGGCGTCGATATCGGTGACCAGGCGCCACTGCAGGGACTCGGGCGGCGCGATGTCGGTCACTCTCGACCGGGCGGTGTAGCTGAGCTTCCACCAGGCCAACTCGAGGTCGTAGACGGAGCCGACGTCGCCGTTGCCGTCGACGCGGACCTCCTTTAGGTGGTCCGTGTACCGCGGGTAGTCGGTAAATGACCGCACGTACGGAAAGACCTCCTCGGGTGACCGATGGGCAACCGTACTGAGGAGAATTCTGTCCACGACCGTCGTACGGGGGGTTCGGAAGTAAGGATTTCCATCGCGTCACTCGCCGCCACCGACGGCACCGCAAAGCGAAGCGGGGAGACGGCAACCTTCTATACCCGCGCGGGCAACGACCCATCCATGCGAGACGTCTGCATCGTCGGCGGCGGCGTCGCCGGCCTGGCCGCCTCGATCTTCACCGCCCGCGCGGGTCTGGACACCCTCGTCGTCGACGGCGGGGAGTCCATCCTCGCGCGCAATGCCAGCCTCGAGAACTACCCCGGCTTCCCGGACGGGGTCGACGCCCGCCGGTACCTAGAATTGACGCGCGAGCAAGCCCGGAACGCCGGCGTGGAGTTCGAACTCGGCCGCGTGACGCGCGCCAAACCGGTCGACAGCGCGGTGCCGTCGGGATCGCGAGACGCCGGTGAACCCGGCGGTCAGCCGGACCTCGAGCAGGGGTTCGTCCTCGAAACCGAGGGCGGCGAGCCGCTCGATGCCCGACGGCTGATCGCCGCCTCCTGGTCCGACAGCGACTATCTGGTCCCGCTGGACGTCGGCCGGACCCAACGCGGCAGCAAACACTTCGTCTCGGTCGACGACGCCGGCCGGACGGCCGTCGCCGGCGTCTACGCCGCGGGCCGGCTCGCCGACGAGCCCCACCAGGCGATCGTCGCGGCCGGCCACGGCGCGAAGGTCGGGCTCGCGGTCATCCACGACTCCGAAATTAACTTCTATCACGACTGGGTCGCCCCGGAGGGCTACTTCACCGGCCGCGACCGCGAGGTGCCGCCTGGCTGCGAGGAGATCGACGACGAAGAGCGACGCGAGCGCGACGACCAGGCCCGCGAGACGATCCGCGAGGCGTTCGCCGAGCCGGTAGACGAGCGGCCGACGATGCATCCGAGCGTCGACCGGGACTGAGCGCCGACGCCCGTCGTCGGCATCGAATCGCCGATCGCGAGCGTCGACATCGACTCGTTTCCGCGAACCGTACCGCACCCGGTGAGTTAACATGGGGAACGTGGAAGATACGTCCTATCGCTTTCCTCCTATGACCGGGACGAACTGGCGGATCGACGGGACCGACGATCACATCGCTCTCGCCACCGCGGCGGAACGAGAAGCGTTCGGCGCCGCGACTCGATACGCTCGGACGCACGACCTCTCGACGCCGGCCGAATCGGCCTATCTCGCGGTGCTCCCCGCGGCCCGCCGCGATATTCTCCATCGATTCGTCCGCGGCCTGCTCCGCGGCGACCCGGCCGGTCTTCCGGACTCTCGGATCGTCGCGCTCGAGTCGTCTCCGTCCGCCCGGTCCGACTCGAGAGACCCGTCGATCCCGGACGATCCTGAGCCCCTTTCGGCGCTCGACGTGGCCCGACTGCGGTCGATCGCCGCGTCGCTCCCGGACACGTGTCGGCGGGTCGCGCTCGTCCCGCTTCCCGCGGCCGACGGCGTTCTGGTGGCCGAAATCGCGGCGCGCCACGGCTACGATCGATTTCGCCTGGTCGGACCGGTCTATCGCTGGTCGCCTGCTACTACTCCCGAGACCGCCGAGGCCGAGTCGGTCTCGCACCCGGTCGACCTCGTCCCGTCCCTCGAGCGCGAGGGCGCGTTCAGCGACGCCGACCAGGCCGACCGGATCCGCGCGGAGGTGGCCGAGAGCGTCGCCAATCTCGCGCTAGCGCGACTCGCCGCGGCCGTTCGGTCGCAAGCCGTCGGAGACGGGACCGAAGAGGGGACGACGGACGGGTCGCCCCTCGAAGCGATCCCGGCCGGCGTTCCGGCCGCCGACGCCGCGGCCGCCTTCGAGCGGATCGTCACCGACGGTCACCCGTTTCACCCCGGCGGCAAGATCAGACGCGGGATGACCGCCGCCGAGGGGCTCGCCTACGCGCCCGAGTTCACCGATCGGATCGACCTCCGGTTCGTCGCGATCGAACGGGAGTACGCACTCGAGACCCGGGCTCGCGCGACCGACGCCGACCGCCTCACGGACCGGCTGTTCGCGACGTTCGGAGGCCTCGAAGGCGCGGTCGAGCGCGCACTGCCGGGCTCGCGCGGGGCCGACGAGTACGCCGTCGTCCCCGTCCACCCGCTGCAGTACCACCGCACGATTCCGGACCGATACGCGGATCAGTGCGCCGACGGCCGCGTCGTCCCGATCCCCGAGTACGCGCATCCGGCGACGCCCCAGCTCAACCTTCGGACCGTCGTCCCGTACGACACCGAGCGGACCCCCGACGGGCCGCTGCCCCGCTGCAAGCTCGCGATCCCCGTCCAGACGACGAACGTCGTCCGAACGCTGTCGCCCCACGCCGTCTCGAACGGGCCGCAGGTGACCGACGTCGTGCGCGCGATCGAGCGGCGGGAGTCCCTCGAGACGCTGGGCCTACTCGCCGAGTCCGCAGCGTCCTGCTATCACCCGCCGGGCGGTCCCCACCCGAGCGGCGAGGGGTTCGACGACGCCCGCCACCTCTCGGGACTGCTTCGGTCGCCGCCCGCGGCCCATCCGCTCGTGACGGACGGGACGGTTCCGGTGGCGGCCTCGAGCCTGGTCGCCGAGTCGCCGTCGACTGGGCGGCCCCTGGTCTGCGACCTGATCGAGCGCTACGGCTCGAACACTGACGCCGCGAGCCCCGATAGCGCGGTACTCGAGTTCGTCCGGCGGTACGCGGCGGTCGTCGTCCCCGAACACCTGCTTCTGCTGTGTAAGTACGGCATCGCCCTCGAGAGCCACCTCCAGAACAGCCTGATCGTCTTCGATCGCGCGGACGCGGTTCCGACGGCTACCCTGGTTCGCGACCTCGGCGGGATCCGCGTCCACGGCGGCCGCCTGGCCGACCGCGACCTCTCGATCGACCCGTACCCGGATTCCGATTTAGACGCCGACGGCGAGGCCGACCTCCACCGGAAGCTGTACTACGCGCTCTTTCAGAACCACCTGGCGGAACTGGTCACGACGATCAGTCACGAACTGGGCGTCGACGAGCGGGCCTGCTGGGAACGGATCCGCGAGCAGTGCGACCACGCCTTCGATCGGATTCGGGCCGGCCAGGCGGTCCCCGAGGAGCGAGTCCGCCGCGACGAACGCGCCCTGTTCGACGATCCGGCGACGCACAAGGCGCTGACCGCGATGCGACTGCGGGGTAAGCGCCACGAGTACGTGACGAGCGAGGTGTCGAATCCGCTTTCGGCAGTCGGTCGGCAGCGGATCGACGCGCGCGAGACGGAGCCGTAATCCGGTTGCGGTGGCCCGCCCCGGGTCGCGGCGATCCGCAGTGACCGGCGAGCGGGACGTCGACCGGCGGTGGCTCGCTACGCTTAACATACCGCGAGAAAGAATGGCAGACGAATGCTCGAGGGAGTCAACGTCGCGCTCGGGGTGACGGGATCGATCGCGGCCGTCAAGACGGTCGAACTCGCCCACGAGTTGCGACGCCACGGGGCCGCGGTCCGCGGAGTGATGACCGACAGCGCACGGGGGATCGTCCACCCCTGGGCCGTCGAGTTCGCCACCGACAACGACGTCGTCACCGAGATCACGGGGAGCGTCGAACACGTCGATCTCTGCGGCTACGACGGCTGGGCCGACGTCTTCCTGATCGCGCCGGCGACCGCGAACACCGTCGGCAAGATCGCCGGCGCCGTCGACGACACGCCCGTAACGACGTGCGCGACGACCGCGCTCGGGGCCGACACGCCGATCGTCGTCGCGCCCGCGATGCACGAACCGATGTACGACCACCCCGGCGTCCTCGAGGCCATCGAGACCGTCGAGGAGTGGGGCGTCGAGTTCGTCGACCCGCGCATCGAGGAGGGGAAAGCCAAGATCGCCAGCGAGGAGGCCATCGTCTGCGACGTCGCCCGCGCGGCCGGCGACCGCCCGCTCGAGGGCGAGCGCGTCGTCGTGACCAGCGGCGCGACCAGCGAGTCGATCGACCCCGTCCGCGTCATCACGAACCGCTCGTCGGGTAAGATGGGTCGAGCCGTCGCGAAAGCGTGCTACGTTCGCGGAGCCGACGTCACCCTCGTCCACGACGGTCCCGACGTCCCCTACGCCGACGTCCGTCAGGTCGAGAGCGCCGCGGAGATGCTCAGTGCGACCCGTGAGGCCTGCGCCGCCGCCGACGCGCTGGTCTCGGCGGCCGCAATCGGCGACTACACCGTCGAGGAGAGCGACGAGAAGATCCGCTCGGGCCAACGGCTCACGCTCGAACTCGAACCGACGCCGAAACTCATCGACGAGATCCGCGACGAGTATCCGACCCTCCCGATCGTCGGCTTCAAGACCGAGACCTCCGGCGACGAACCGGCGATGATCGACCAGGCCAGAAAGACGCTGGACCGAGCCGACCTCGCCTTCGTCGTCGCCAACGACGCGAGCGTGATGGGAGCAGAGGCGACGACGGCGCTGCTGGTCCACGCGAGCGATGCGGCCCGCTACGAGGGGACAAAAGCCGGGCTAGGCGGCGAGGTTGCCGATTCGATCGCGGCCGTCCTCGGCGCCGACGAGACGACGGACTGATACGATCGGATCGGTCAGGAGAACTATATGGGTGGGGTTCATCCGACCGAATCGATGGGTATCCGAACGGGTCTGGCATCGAACGCGCGACCGGCAGCAGCCGCTGCTGGCCGCGCGAGGTGATCGAGGTGGCACAACAGCAGCGCCTGCAGGACACCGACGCCGATCGCGCCAGCGACACCGCTTCGGCGACGACTGATGCCGCCGACGAGGAAGCCGGCGACGCCGCGGTCGCCGATGCGGCTACCGCCGACGACCCGCTCTCCAAGGGGGAAGTCTTCGAACTGCTCCGGAACCAGCGACGGCGCTACGTCCTCCAGTTTCTCAAGCAGGACGACCGGCCCGTCGAACTGGGGGATCTCGCCCAGCAGGTTGCCGCCTGGGAGTACGAGACGACTCTCGACGGGGTCACGCCCGCACAGCGAAAGCGGGTCTACACGACGCTCCAGCAGACGCACCTGTCGAAGATGGACTCGGCCGGCATCCTTCGATTCGACTCCGACCGGGGGGTCATCGAGCCGACCGACCGCACCCGCGACATCAGCGTCTACCTCGAGATCGTCCCTGGCCGAGAGTTCGCCTGGCGGGAGCTCTATCTCTCCTTGGGCGCGACCAGTTGCGCGCTGGTCGCCGCGCTGTGGCTCGGAATCTATCCGCTGACGGAGCTGTCGAACCTGCTCTGGATGGGCGTCGTCGCGGCTACGATCACCCTCACGGCGATCGCACACGTCCACTACGAACGGAACATGCGCCTGGGACACGGCGACCAGCCGCCCGAGCTCAGCTACCGCAGCGACGAGTGACGGCGCCTGACGGCGCGGATGGAGGCGGCTGGAAGAACGGGGTACGGGTTGCTATTCGAACGGACCATCGAACGGGACCGTGCTGACTCCTATTGAGTGGTGTTCCCACGCAGCAGCCGGTCACGAGGCCGCGAACCGTACGTCTGTATCGTCAACTTTTACTCCGCTACCGTCCCACCGACGACATGGATCAGCTGAAACAGTCCCTCCTCGATGCGCCGATTATCGAGAAAAACGGTTACCACTACTTCGTACACCCGATCAGCGACGGGGTCCCCAAGCTCGATCCGACCCTCTTACGAGAGATCGTCATCCGAATCATCCGAAAGGCCGAACTCGAAGAGGTCGACCGGATCGTCACGCCCGCGGCGATGGGGATTCACATCTCGACCGCCGTCTCGCTGATGACCGACATCCCGCTGACCGTCATCCGCAAGCGACAGTACGGCCTCGAAGATGAGGTCGCCATCTCCCAGAAGACCGGGTACTCGGAGAACGAGATGTACATCAACGACGTCCGCGAGGGAGAGCGCGTGCTCGTGCTCGACGACGTGCTCTCGACCGGCGGCACGCTCGCGTCGGTGCTCGAGGCCCTAGACGGGATCGGCGCCGAGGTCATCGACACGGTCGCGGTCATCAAGAAGGTTGGCGGGGAGAACAAGATCGAAGACACCGACTACGACGTCAAGACGCTGATCAACGTCGACGTCGTCGACGGCGAAGTCGTCATCGTCGACGAAGAAGGCGACTCGTAATCGCGGCCCACTTCTCACTGTCCGGTCGTCGATCGCCAATCGTCGCTCGGATCGGCCGTCGGTCGTCAATCGTCAATCATCGCTCGGATCGGCCGTCGCTGTTTACGGCGCTAGTCCTCGCCCCGCCGTCGCGAGGTCGACTGCCGACCTCGTCGAGGCGGGACGCGGCGGCCGTCAGCCGGATTTCGACTCGGACCCGTCCGGGAGCAGTGGCTCGTACTCCTCGTGGCGGACGGACCCGAGAACTGTACCGTCCAGCGTCTCGACGTGGGTATACAGGACATTCTCCTCCTCGGCCGCCGCGATCATGCCGTCGGCGTACCGGCGCTGGTACTGCCCGGCCAGCAGGATCGCCGTCTCGGTGTTCGGATCCAGTAACTCGGTCACCAGGTAGACGTAGCCCTCCGTCTCGTTGCGGTAGGCCTCGTATCGGGAGAACTCGCCTCGTTCGTAGGCGTCGGTAAACGAGTCGGCATCGTTGTCCGGGATCACGTAGACGGTCCCGAACCGATCGTCGGGGCCAA
Source organism: Natrinema salifodinae (assembly GCF_900110455.1). Classification (NCBI taxonomy): domain Archaea; kingdom Methanobacteriati; phylum Methanobacteriota; class Halobacteria; order Halobacteriales; family Natrialbaceae; genus Natrinema; species Natrinema salifodinae. The sequence continues at coordinate 678,775 of NZ_FOIS01000002.1, forward strand.
CCTCCCGGCTCATCGGCGCCGTATCGACGGCCGCGATCGAAACGACGTCCCAGCCGTCGTCGCGGCGTTGCTCGGCGATCGCGTCCGTGTCGTCGAGCGTCCGCGACCACGCCACCTTCCGGGCGTTACCCGCACCGCTACGCCGCTCGGCGTCCTCGACGGTCCCGTCGTCGCTGCGCCCAGATCCAGTCATACGTGTGTCCCGGTCCTAAACCAAGGTAATTCTTTCCACGGACGACCGCCGCGGCCGCGCAGGTCGCCTCGCACTCGATCGCTCTCCGAGGCGGGAGCTACGCGATCCCGAAGACCGCTTCCAGCAGGTACGAGACGGCCAGCACGAAGACGCTGCCGACGAACAACTTCGTCGGCGGCGCCAGGCGACGCTCGGGCGGCGGGAGTCGGAGCCAGCGCAGCGGCGGCAACGCTCGGACGTATCGCTGAAACCGAGTCTCGTCGCGCTCGGCCGGCACCGCGTCGTCGTAGCCGCCGGTGACGGTATCGGCGTCGTGGTCGAAATCGGTCGCCGACGCGGGCCAGAGCCGAAGCGTCGCGTAGCCCATCAGGAGAAACCCGGCGCCGAACAGGAGATACTTCGCGCGGAGGAGCCCGCCGCCGGTGAGGACGCCGACGACGACGGCGCCGACGGTCGTCGTCACCGCCACCGCCAGCGCGTACGTGAGCGCGTCGAGACCGACGAGTACCGCTGCGGAACGGCGGTCGTCGGCCGGTGCGTCCGTTTGATCCGTCATCGATAGTATCTGCTAGCGGGTGGTAGCTTACCGGTGTCGGTCGTCGAGGACCTCGTCGGGCTCCCGGTAGCCGCTGCCGTGGCGGTGACAGAGGCTTCGGTGCCCCGTCTCGCTGACGACGTGGTAGTCGGGCTCGACGGGGTCAACCTGGTCCCCGGGTGCGGCGTCGGCCTCGGCGTTACAGCCGTCACAGACGCTGCCGAACTCCTCGGTCAGGATCTCGAGTGCCGTTTCCTCGTCGTTCTCGCGGACGTGATCGGCGACCTCGTCGAGCGCCGTCTCGACGGCCGACGGAAGCTCGTGACCGGCGAACAGTTCGTCGTAGATCTCGTCGATCGTCCCGAAGCGGGCCTCCTTGCCGAGGAGCTCTCGGAGCCGATCGGTGATCGTGCGCTCGGTCCGCTCGCGCTCGCGGAGCACCTCACGAAGCGTGCTGAGCCGGGTCCATAACTCGTCGTCGAGGCCCTGATACTTCTCCGGTCGGATGCGAGCGGGACACCGGGTCGCGAACGGACAGCCGTCCGGCGGATGCCGGGGGCTGGGCGGCGTCCCGTGGAGCGTGATCCGGTCTCGGTCGACGGTCGGATCGGGTTCCGGAATCGCCGACAGCAGCGAGTGCGTGTAGGGGTTGGCCGGATCCGCGAACAACTCCTCGGTTGGGCCGAGTTCCATGATGTTACCGAGGTACATCACCGCAACTCGGTCACAGATGTGGCGCACGACAGAGAGGTCGTGGGCGATGAAGAGGTAGGTCAGCCCGAACTCCTCCTGGAGGTCCTCGAGCAGGTTGATCACTTCGGCCTGCACCGAGACGTCCAGCGCCGAGACCGGCTCGTCGAGGACGATGAAGTCGGGCTCGAGCGTGAGCGTCCGCGCGATCCCGATCCGCTGGCGCTGTCCCCCGGAGAACTGGTGGGGATACCGGTAGTAGTGCTCGCGCTGGAGCCCGACGGTCTCGAGCAGTTCCCGGACGCGCTGGCGGCGCTCCCGGGGCGTCTTCCAGTCGTGAACGTCCAGCGGCTCGCGGACGATCTCCCCGACGGTCATCCGATCGTTGAGACTCGACTCGGGGTCTTGGAACACCATCTGGGCGTTCCGGCGCCACTCCTTGAGGTCGGCGCCCGACAGCTCCGTGACGTCGGTGCCGTCGAACCTGATCTCGCCGTCGGTCGCGGACTCGAGCTGGACGAGCGTCCGCCCCAACGTTGTCTTCCCGCAGCCGGATTCGCCGACCAGGCCCAGCGTCTCGCCGCGTTTGATGTCGAAGGAAACGCCGTCGACGGCCTTGACCGGCGTGCCGCCGAGCAGGTTGTCGCCCTCGTAGTAGGTCCGCAGGTCGCGGACCTCGACCATCGCGTCCTCGTCGGCGTCCTCGCCGTCGGCTCCCGATACCGTCCGTTCCGTTCCCGTTCCGGTTCGAATTTCCTGACTCATCAGTCGTCACCTCGCGTCGGTCGGCCGCTGGTGTCCGGCTTCGCTCCCGGTTCGGCGTCCGTCTCGACTCCCGCCTCCAGATGGCGTTCGAGTGTCGCCTCGGTCGGAAGCTCCTCGGGATACAGCAGGCACGCGGCCGTGTGGTCGCCGTCGCCCCCGTCGATGGGGACCGCGTCCGGATGGATTTTGCTGCACTCCTCGGTCGCCTCCGGACACCGCGGTGCGAACCGGCAGTAGGTCGCCGGTTCGTTCGGCGTCGGGACCGAGCCCTCGATCGTCCGGAGGCGCTCGCCTCCGTGTCGACCCGGAATCGCCTCGAGCAGCCCCCGCGTGTAGGGGTGTTTCGGCGCCGCGAACAGCTCCTCGACGCCCGCGGTCTCGACGATCTCGCCGGCGTACATCACGTTGACGCGATCGGCGATCTCGGCGATCACGCCCATGTCGTGGGTGATGAACATGATCGCGAGGTCGCGCGTCTCCTGCAGGTCGGCGAGCAGATCCAGGATCTGCGCCTGGATGGTCACGTCCAGCGCGGTCGTCGGCTCGTCGCAGATCAAGACCTCCGGATCGCAGGCCAGGGCCATCGCGATGACGGCCCGCTGTTGCATCCCGCCGGAGAACTGGTGGGGATACTCGCTCACCCGCCGGCGGGCGTCGGGGATCCCGACGTCCTCCAGCAGGCTGATCGCTTCCCGCGTGGCCGCCTGGCCGGAGAGATCCTGGTGAAGTTCCAGCGCTTCTTCGATCTGGTTGCCGACGGTGTAGACCGGATTCAGGCTCGTCAGCGGATCCTGGAACACCATCGCGATGCGCCCGCCGCGCATCGCGCGCTGGACCTCGCCGGTACAGCGGGTGAGCTCGACGAAGCCGTCCTCGATCGTCGAGGGATCGGACGCATCGCCCTCGGTCACGAAGATGCAGTCCGACTCGTCGACGCGCGGGTGGTCGTACAGCGCAGACGGGTCGTCGCCGTCGGGGTCGGCGACCGCAGTCGATGCTGCGTCCGATCCGACGGTCACGGCCCGCTCCGGGAACCGCTCGGCGAACTCGCGGACCGTGTCGGCGTGCTCGAACCGGATGCTCGAGCCGTCGAGGATCCGACCAGGCGACTCGACTAAGCCCATGATCGACCTGGCGGTGACGCTCTTGCCCGAACCGCTCTCGCCGACGATGCCGGTCGTGGTTCCGGGCGCGAGGTCGAAGTCGACGCCGTCGACGGCGCGAATCACCTCCTTGTCGGTGAAGAACGCGGTCTGGAGGTCCCGCACCGAGAGGATGGAATCGGTCGTCATCACCCACCACCTCCGGTCGCTGCGGCGCCTTCAGCGCCCTCGCCGCTGTCGCTCTCCGGATCGATGGCGTCGCGGATCCCGTCGCCGAGGGCGTTAAACGCCGTCACGACGAGCACGACCAGGACGCCGGGGAGGGTCGCGATGTGCCAGGAGGACGTCGCGATGAACGCCTGGCCCTCGTTGACCGCGCGGCCCCATTCGGGCGTCGGCGCCTGAATGCCGTACCCGAGGAAGGACAGCGCCGCCACGCCGATAATGACGCCGCCGAGCGACAGCGACGCGTACACGAGCATGTAGCCGGCGATGTACGGCGACATGTGTTTTCGCATCGTCGCCGACGGACGCTGTCCGTAGCTCCGCGCGGCGTCGACCCATTCCTGCTGTGCGATCTGAAGCGACGGGCCGCGGACCGCTCGCCAGAGGAACGGCCAGCCCGTCGCTGCGAAAATCAAAGCCAAGAGTATGCCTCCGTCGTAGATCGTTGCGATCGGGTGGTTCGCTTCCATGAACAGCACCGAGAGTAGTAAGACGACCAAGAACCGCGGCATCGAGATCACCGAGTCGCTGACGAGGACCGTCACCATGTCGAGCAGGCCCTTGTAGTAGGCGGTCATCAGCGCCAGTCCCGTGGCGGTCGCCGCCATGAGGCCCGTCGCCAGAACGCCGATGACCAACGACGCGCGCGCGCCGTACGCGACGAAGGTAAACAGATCCTTGCCGTCCTGATTGGTCCCGAACGGCGCGAACCGATCGAACTGGTCGTAGCTCAGCGGCCCGACGTTCTGCTCGCCGCCTTGCGACCGGGTCGCCATGTTCGCATCGCCGTGGGTGATCGTCTGGACACCGTCCTCGCCGTAGTACGTGATCTCGTGTTCGTACGGCGCGTAGAGGTTCGCTTCGGCCGTCACCGGACTGAGCGCCGGCGCCCAGATCGCCATCACGATGAACATGAAGACGACGACGATGCCGAACAGCCCCCAGTAGTGGGTTCGAAGTCGGTCGACGCTGTCGTCGCGGGGCGTCCAATCGGCCTCCCGGTAGTGCTCGCGGAAGACCTGATACCCCCTCCAGAACCAGCCGAGGAGGGCGAACGCGTAGATGTAGACGACCGCGACGCGGAGCGCCCAGGCCCACGCGGGTGAGAGTCCGAGGAAAGTCCCCTCCCAACTCCCGTCGGGCGTCTGGTAGCCCTGATTCGGGATCGTCTCCCGGCTCGTCAGCGTCTGCAACTGAGTGACCGTCTCCAACCGGCGGACGAGCCAGGCGACCGCGGCGTCGAAGACGCCACCGACCGGCGTCGCGGCCAACAGGACGGTGACGACCCCGAGCACCGCGGCGACGATCGCGTACTCGAGAACCGCGTCGCGCTGGCCGCGGGCGGAAATCCCGACCCGGTCGGTCAGCGACCAGGGGACGACCAGCCACTTGAGGACGACGGCGACCAGCGCGAGGATCGCGAGCCAGGTCGCTACGTACCCGGCCGTACTGACGACCGCGCCGCCTGGTCCCGTGAGCGCACCGGCGACCGCAGCGGGGATCGTCGTGATCGACTCGATCCCGAGCCGGACGGTGTTGCCGAGCCGGAGGAGTCCGGCCGCCACCATCCGGACCTCGAGTGCGAGCAACACGAGGAGAACGGCCAGCCAGCGAAGTGCCGGCCGTGGTTGCGCAGCGATGCGTTCGCGAAGCGTCTTGTCGTCGAATTCGGCGTGACTCACACTCATCCTGAATACCCCACACGTGGATCGAGGACCGTATATAGCAGGTCCTGAACGATGTTGATCGAGACGATTAGGAGGATAAAGACGAACATCAGCGATCCCACGAGCGGGAGATCGCCCTGGGTGGCCGCCTGGAAGAACAGGTAACCGAGCCCGTTGATCCCGAAGATCGTCTCGACGATGACCGAGCCGCCGATCAGGATGAAGGCCTCGTTCGTGATGATCGGGACCAGCGGAATCAACGCGTTGCGGAACACGTGTTTCCAGACGATGGCGCGCTCGGAGACCCCTTTCGCGCGGGCGGTCTCGACGTAATTGGAGTTGATCGTCTCGAGGACGGCGGTGCGGCCGATCCGCATCTCGGTCCCCATCGACGCCGATCCGAGTACGAGCGCCGCCGGGAGGACCTGCTTGATCGACGCCAGGAGTCCGACCGGCGAGAAGTAGATGCCGACCGGGACGCTCAACAGCCCCAGCGAGACCCACTCCGTTATCGCGAGGAAGTCAAGCGGCGGCTGGCCGACGAGACTGTTGATCTCCACCCCGAACGTGTGCCAATCGAATCCGAAGAATAACCGCTCGGACTGGCGGAGCACGGCGAGCAACATCACCGCCAACCAGAAGTTCGGCATGGCTCGCCAGACGATGCCGCCGAAGGAAGCGGTGTAGTCGCTCCAGGTGTTGGGATTGAGGCCGGCGTAGAACCCCAACGGAATCCCGATGAACAGCGCGATCAACACCGACCAGAAGCCGAGCCAGAGCGTCCGGGGTGCGTAGGTCCCGATCATGGAGTAGACGCTCCGACCGTTGTTGATCACCCACGACTGCCCCAGGTTCAGCGTGATCAGGTCTCTCATGAACGAGAGGTATTGGTTCCAGAGCGGCTGGTTGAGTCCGAGCCGCTCTTCGATGCGTGCTTGTTGGGCGGGGCCCGCGTCGGGGCCCAGAATCGCGGCCACGGGATCGATCGGCCCCATCCGAACGATGATAAACGTGGCCGTCATTCCGATGAACACGACCGGAATTGCGAGGACGAGCCGTCGGAGGAAGTACCGCCAGCGGCTCACGATCGTTCACCCCACTCTTTCAGTACCGTCATGTATGCTATAGCGTGGTCAATCATGGCTGTTTCATAAATTTCACCAGTTCCGCTCGCGAATCGTCCCGCCGCGGACGAGACGGGGACGGGAGGGCGGAGGTCGATCGGACGAGCGGGTCCGCGGTGACTATTCGTCCAGCGTGACGTTGTTGAACACCTGCTGGTACTCGCCCATCGCACCGAACGGCTCGACGTCGACGTGGTCGTAGTAGAACTGCTCTTTGAGGTCGTGGAACATCGGGATCATGACCGCGTCCTCCCAGATGGCCTCCTCCATCTCGCGGTAGGCCTCGGCGCGAGTGTCCTCCGCCTCCGGATCGGGATTCGCGACGACCGTGTCCCAGGCGCTCTGGGCCTTCTGTGCGGCGTCGGAGTTCACGTCGTCCCAGTCGAGGTAGTAGCCGTTGGTCTCCTCGGGCATCCGTGCGGTGTCCGTATTCGCCGGTTCGAAGCCGAACATCCCGTAGCCGGGGTCCGGCCAGCTCCAGGTCCAGCCCAGCGTGTAGGCTTCGAGGTCGCCGTTCTCGCCGCGCTCCTGTAGCGCCGCGAACGGCGCCGATTCGAGGTCGACCTCGATGCCGGTCCCGGCGAGCTTGTCCCGGATGTTCCGGCCGATCTCCTGGTAGGTGTCACCCTCGTAGGTCGTGATGGTGAGCTCGTAGGGGTTATCCTCGGTGTAGCCGTCGGCCTCGAGCACCTCCCGAGCGGCGTCGCGATCGTTCTCGTTCGCGCTGTAGGGGTAGTCCTCGACGAACGAGTCGTAGTCACCCGGGAAGACGCCTGGCGGAAGGAACGTCCACGCCTCCTGGCCGCGGCCCTTCATGATCGTGTCGACGATTTCCGCGTGGTTGGTCACGTAGGCGACCGCCTGGCGAACGGACTGCGGCGTGTTCGCCGCGTTGAACGCGAGATAGCGGGTGCTGAGTTCGGGGACGCCGACGTAATCGACGGTCTCGCCGTTCTCGTCGAACGGCCCGTAGGTCCCGATCTGCCGGTTGCGGTCGTCGGTCTCGGCGTCGACTTTGTTCGGGTCGTATCGGGACGTCGGCAGCGTGAAGAAGTCGAGGCTCTTCTCCATCGCGGCGGTGACGCGTGCATCGTCGCCTTCGAGGATCTGCCAGTTGACGGCGTCGACGTTCGCCGTGCTCCCGTGGTAGTCGTCGTATTTGGTGACTCGCACGTCGGCGTCGGGGTCCCAGGAGTCGAACTCGAAGGGGCCGGTTCCCACCAGGCCCTCGTTTGCAAACTCGTTGTGATCGAGTTCGCCCTCGTAGCCCTCGATATCGCCGACGATACCCTCGGGGATCACCGAAAGCGCGTCGTACGCGAGGATCTGCAACGCGTCGGGTGCCGGCGTCGCGAGCGTGATCTCCAGCGTGCTGTCGTCGACGGCCTCGACGGCGAGCGAGTCGGGGACGATCCGTCCCTCGTCGTCGAACTCCGCCTCGACGTCGAGGAACGAGGGATCGCCGACGATGAAGTTCGACCGTTCGCTGTTCTCGGACTCGGCGAGCCGTCGGAACGTGTAGACGAAGTCGTCGGCCGTCAGCGAGTCGCCGTTGTGGAATTCGGCGTCTTTCAGGTGGAACGTGTACGTCAGGTTGTCGTCCGAGATCTCCACCTCCTCGGCGAGTTTGTTCTCGACCCTGGTCTCCCCGTTGGGGTAGTGGGTCAACGGCTCGCAGACCTGCTTGATGACTTGTCCCGAGGCGGTGTCCGTCGACTGGATCGGGTCCAGCGACGACATCGTCGCGTTACGGAGGTTCAGTTCGTTGTCGCTGCCTTCGTCGTCCGGCTCTCCGGTGAGACAGCCCGCCACTGTCGCCACCGCGGCACCGGAACCGGTCGCTTTGAGAAACGTTCGTCGAGAGAGACTATTTTCGTTCGACATTCCGGATGGCATGAGAATCTCTACCGGTATAAATTTTTGTTTTGTTGTTCGTTGGGTCGATACCGGCGATTCCGCCCGACAAGAGCTACGGAGACAGTTATTTCCAATATGTGAGTGCGGAATTATGTATCGGTGTTTGGAAGATTTGAGCGAGTTGGGTGAACACCTATAGCTGATACCCAGATATAGACTGCATCTATTTACTTTCTCGGTTTTCGATAGCAAATAAAAATTATATATGGTTGGTTATCCGGACGTGACCACATCCGGTGCGAGCATCGAGTCGCCGGGTCTCCAGTCATGGTCAACGGCAAAGGCTATCAGCAACCGGTCGGAATAACGTAGTATCGTCCCGGACTGACCGCCGCCATCACAGTAACGGCCCAATCCGGGAGACAGTACGAGCGTTGATCGAAGGTTCGATCGAGAGAGCGCCGCTGAGCGCAAGGAATATGTCGCGGGGATATAAACGGCGTACTTATGGCAGGGAATAGCGTCGGGCCGGGAGAAGGCGGGCGTCTGGACCGGCGTTCGCTCCTGCAACGAGCGGGGGCGGCCGTGGTCGCCGGAGCGGCAGGTTGTATCACGCCCAACACCGAAGTCGAAGCCGACGGCCCCGCCGAGGAGTTGCTTCAAAAGGGGTTCGACGCCGCGGGGATCGAACCGCCGTTCGAGACGACGATCGCGATCACCAGCGACGACGAGCGGATGCAGTTCGCCCAACTGTTCGAGACCGCGCTCGAGAACACGGGCTTTTTCGACGTCTCGATCGACCAACGGGAGTTCGGCTCGTATCTGGACCTCCTGACCGCGGCGGCCGACGAGGGCGAAAACGCCATGTTCGTCATGAGCTGGACCGGGGGCTGGGATCCCGACGACTACGTCAACATGCTGTTTCACTCGGACAATCACGCGCCCGACGGATTCAACGTCAACCACTACGCGAACGACACCGTCGACGAGTACATCGATGCGGCCCTCGAGGAGACCTCCCGCGACGAGCGCGTCGGCATCTATCGGGACCTCCAGGAAGAACTGGTTGCCGACGCCCCGGCGGCGTTCGTTCGCTTTCGCGAATCAGCCCACGTCTGGAACGACGACGTCGTCGCCGACTGGCGGACGTACCCGCTCCGGCCGGGATCGTACTACGCGGTGTACGCGCCCTGGGCCGGCGTCTCCACCGATATCGCGGACGGCGACGAATTCGTCGGCGATCTCGACAGCGACGTCACGGCCTACGACCCGGTCCGGATGAACGATACCGCGTCCAGCCAGGCGACGGCCCTCGTCTACGAGCAACTCGTCGGGATCGATTTCGACGGCGAGGTCCGTCCGATGCTCGCCGACGAGTGGGAGCGTCTCGACGCGACGACCTACCGATTCTCCCTTCGCGAGGGCGTCCGGTTTCACAACGGCGAGGAACTCACCGCCGCTCACGTCGAGGGATCACTCGAACGCTACGAGGGAACACCACGAGAGACCGACGTCTACGACTGGTACGAGAGCGCCACGATCGTCGACGACTACACCGTCGATATCGAGTGCTGGCGGGAGTACGGGCCCCTCGAACAGTCGCTGTTCAACGTCCCGATCGTCCCGATGGCGGCGATCGACGGCGACCACGACCTCGAGTCGGCGCCGATCGGAACCGGTCCCTATCGGTTCGTCGAGCATCGAAGCGCCGATCACTGGCGGCTCGAGCGGTTCGACGATCACTGGTTCCAGGGCGACGGATCGGTCCCGGAAACGCCGCCCATCGAGACCGTCACGCTCGAGATCGTTACCGAGCGGGCGTCTCGGCAGGGCGCGCTCGAGGCCGGGAACGTTCACTGTAGTCCCGACGTCCCGGCGGCGAGCCTGGCTAGCTTCGAGCGCGACGACGCGTACGGCGTCGATCGGCGCGTCGGCGGCGGGTTCGACGCGGTGATCTATCCGCTGTACTGCGACCCGTTCACCGAGCGAGCGGTCCGGCGCGGATGTACCATGTTGCTCCCGCGCGAGCAAATCCTCGAAACCGTATACGACGGCATCGGCGAAGTCGCCTATACGCCGATTTCACCGCTACTCGAGGGGTATACTGACGAATCGTTCCGAGAATCGATCGCCGAGACGTACGTTCGGCCGAACTGATACCACGACCACGATGTCGCTCGGACGATACATCTGTAGACGAGTGTTGATCGCGGTCCCGGTCCTGCTCGGGGTCACGGCGCTTTCGTTCTCGTTCGTTCACCTACTCCCCGGCGACGCCGTCGACGCGATCGTCGGGTACCAGGACGTCAGCCCCGCGGTCGAGGCGTCGGTCCGGGCCGACTACCACCTCGACCGGCCGGTCTGGCAGCAGTACCTGCTGTGGCTGCGCGACGCGCTCGCCCTCGAATTCGGTCGCTCGCCGATCACCGGACGCAGCGTCACCGGGACGATCGGGCGACGGCTCCCGGCGACGCTCGCCCTCGGCGGAGCCGCCTGGCTGTGCGCGTTCGCGATCGGGATTCCGGCGGGAGTCGTCGCCGCGGTCAGGCGGGGCGAACCTGCCGACGAACTCAGCCGACTCGCCGCGCTGGCCGGGATCGCGACGCCGAACTTCTGGCTCGGCCTGGTCCTGTTGCTGATCTTCGGCGTCCGGCTGGGCTGGGTCCGGGTCATCCCGCCGGACGCGCCGCTCGCGAGCCTCGCGATGGCGAAGTTCATGCTTCTGCCGACGATCACGCTGGGGACGGCCTCGGCGGCGCTGGTTACCCGGCTGCTCCGGTCGTCGATGCTGCGCGAACTCGAGCGGCCGTACGTCCGGGCCGCCCGCGCGAAGGGGCTGCGCGAGCGGACGGTGATCGCGAAACACGCCCTGCGAAACGCCTTGCTGCCGGTCGTCACCGTTGCCGGCCTCCAGCTGGCGTTCCTGGTCGACGGCGCCGTCGTCGTCGAGCAGGTCTTCTCCTGGCCGGGAATGGGGCGACTGCTGGTCGAATCGATCCTCCGGCGGGACTATCCGATCCTCCAGGCGAGCGTCCTGCTCGTTGCAGTCGGGATCGTCCTCGCGAACCTGCTCGTCGATATCGTCTACGCGGTGTTGGATCCACGAATTCGATACTGACTATGAACGACAGCGATCGAGACGCCGACTGCGAGCCCGCCCCCGACCGCGATCACGACGCCACCGAGCGCACCGCCGATCGCGGCCGAATTCGCATCGTCGGTTTCGAGGAAGCCGTCGCCGAGCGGCGCGACCGCGACGCGCGAGCGCAGTCGGCGGCTCCGGGGTCGGGCCCGGCCGCACCGAGGTCGGCCGACCGACCCGGCGGCCGAGCGAGTCGCCTCGCAGTCGCCTGGCGGCGGTTCCGTCGGAACCGAACGGCGATGGCCGGGCTGGGGATCATCGTCGTCATGGCGGTGCTCGCCGTCTTCGCGCGGCCGATCGAGGTGTCGACGACGGGCTACACGATCACGCTCCAGCCGGTCTCGCTGGCCCCGTACGATCCCGCCGAGCCGTTCGTCGGCTCGCCGAACGCGCCGCCCTCGCAGGCCCACCCCTTCGGCACGGACTGGGCGGGCCGCGATCAGCTCTCCCGGGTGCTCGTCGGCGGGCGCTACACCCTGAGCGTCGGCCTCCTCGCGGTCGTGCTGGCGCTTGGCGTCGGCGTGCCCCTCGGCGCGATCGCGGGCTACTTCGGCGGCTGGGTCGACGAACTCGTCATGCGCGTCGTCGACGTGCTCTACGCCTTCCCGTTTCTGGTGCTGGCGATTGCGGTCGTCGCGATCCTCGGCCAGGGGTTCTGGAAGCTCGTGGCCGCGCTGGTCGTCACCGGCTGGCTCGGCTACGCCAGGCTGTTGCGCGGCGAGGTGCTCTCTGTCCGGGAGCGCGAGTACGTCACGGCCGCGAAAGCGCTGGGCGTCCCCGATCGGACGATCATCCGCAGGCACGTCGTGCCCAACGCCGTCGCGCCCGTGATCGTCCAGGCGACGCTCAACGTCGGAACGGTCGTCCTCACGGCCGCGGCGCTTGGCTTCCTCGGTCTCGGACTCGAACCCGGCAGCGCCGAGTGGGGCGCGATGCTCTCGCGGGGCCGGGAGTCGCTCGTCCAGGGTCACTGGCACGTCACGCTCTTCCCGGGGCTCGCGATCTTCCTGTTCGTGCTGGCGATCAACCTGGTCGGCGACGGCATTAACGGCGCGCTCGATCCCCGTCGGAACGTGAACGACGAACGGAGGCGGCTGCGCTGATGGCGCTGCTCGAAGTCGAGGACCTCGTCGTCCAGTTCTACACCGACGACGGCGTCGTCCGGGCCGTCGACGGGGTCAGCTACGAGATCCGGGCCGGCGAGGCGGTCGGCCTGGTCGGCGAGAGCGGGGCTGGCAAGAGCGTCGCCAGCCTGGCGCTGTTGGACCTGATCGAGCGACCGGGCGAGATCGTCGGCGGCGAAATCCGCTTCCGGGGGCGCGATATCCTCGCGTGCTCGGCCGAGGACCTCCGCGAGCTCCGGGGCGACGAGATCGCGATGGTGTTCCAGGACGCCGCGGCGGCGCTCAACCCAGTCTACACCGTCGGCGAGCAGATCGCCGAAGCGATCCGCGCCCACGAGGTCGTCACCGACGACGAGGCCCGCGAGCGGGCGATCGACCTCATGGCCCGCGTCGACGTGCCGGATCCGGCCGCGCGGTACTCCGACTACCCCCACGAGTTCTCCGGCGGGATGCAACAGCGGGCCGTCATCGCGATGGCCCTGGCCTGCGACCCCGCCCTGCTCGTCTGCGACGAGCCGACAACCGGGCTCGACGTCACCGTCCAGGCCGGGATCCTCGAACTGCTCGACGACCTCGCGCGCGAATCCGACACCGCGATCCAACTGGTCACCCACGACCTCGGCGTCGTCGCGGAGCTGTGCGATCGCGTCCTCGTGCAGTACGCCGGCGAGATCGTCGAGCGCGCGCCGGTCGACGAGCTGTACTACGACCCCAAACACCCCTACACCGTCGGGCTGCTGGCGTCGACTCCCCGACTCGGCGACGACCGCGACCGCCTGGCGACCGTCCCCGGGACGCCGCCTTCGCTCGTCGATCCGCCGACCGGCTGCCGGTTCCACCCGCGGTGTCCGTACGCCGAAGACGTCTGCGCCAGGCGGCACCCGCCGCTGGTCGAGGCAGATGCGGGGGGCGAGCCGGAAGCGGGAGCGGGGACTCCGATTCCGGCCGACGGCGACCCCGAGACCCACGTCGCCGCCTGCCTCGAGTACACCGGCGACCTCAAGGAGGGCCTGGACTACGAGGTGCGGGTACGGGGCGGCCCCGCGACCGATCGGCGGGTCGACGACGACGGGACCGACGCCGACCACGACCAGGCGAGTGATTTCGAATGACGGGGACAGAGACTACGGCCGACGACAACGAGCCGCTGCTCCGAGCCGACGGCCTTGAGAAGCACTACACCACGGCCGACGGCCTCCTCGACCGCCTGCTCGGCCGCGGCGAGACGGTCCGGGCCGTCGACGGCGTCGACCTCGAGCTCCGGCCCGGCGAGACGCTCGGCCTGGTCGGCGAGAGCGGCTGCGGCAAGACCACGCTCGGGCGCGCGCTCGTTCGCCTGGTCGAGCCCACCGGCGGCTCGGTGACCTACCGCGGTACCGAGATCACCGACCGCTCGCGCTCGGAGCTGCGGGCGCTGCGGACCAAGCTGCAGTACGTCTTCCAGAACCCTGACGCCAGCCTGGACCCACAGCTGACGGTCGGCGAAATCGTCGGCGAAGCGCTCGCGGTCCACGACGTCGTTCCGGAAGCCCGTCGCGACGAACGCGTTCGAGAACTGCTGGAGACGGTCGGGCTGCGGGCCGCGCACGCGGACCGCTACCCGCACGCGTTCTCGGGCGGCCAGCGCCAGCGGATCGCCATCGCCCGCGCGCTCGCGGTCGAGCCCGAAGTCGTCGTCTGCGACGAACCCGTCGCCGCGCTCGACGTTTCGGTGCAGGCTCGGATCCTCAACCTCCTGTCGGATCTCCAGGACGAGTTCGACCTCTCCTATCTGTTCATCACTCACGACCTCTCGGTCGTCGAGCACGTCGCTGACCGCGTGGCCGTGATGTACCTCGGCGAACTCGTCGAGACCGGGACCGCCGCTGAGGTCTTCGACGCCCCCTCCCATCCCTACACCGAGGCGCTGCTGTCGGCGATTCCTGAACCCGATCCGCGCTGGGACGGCGACCGAATCGTCCTTGAGGGGACCGTTCCCTCGCCGACCGACCCGCCGTCGGGCTGTCGGTTCCACCCGCGCTGTCCGAAGGTCGTCCCGCCCGCCGACTACGACATCGAGACCGACGCCTTCCGCGGCGTGCTAGCGCTGCGGACCCGCCTGGCCGAAGCGGTTGCCGCCGGCGACGACGGACTCGAGGCGCTGCTGGCGCGGTCCGACGATCGCGAGACCGCGGCCGTCCCGACGGCGCTTCGGGAGACCTACGACATTCCCGACCGACTCGGCGATCCGGACGCCGACGCCGTCCTCGGGGACGCGCTCGACGCGATCGCATCTGGCGACGGAGACGGCGCGCGGCAGCGCCTGGCCGCGGAATTCGAGACTCCTTGCGAGACGATCGACCCGGAGCTGGCACCGGGAACGGCCGCCCATCCGATCGCTTGCCATCGGTTCGACGAGCGATTCGCGGGCGACGAATCGAGTGACGGACCGGATCACGGTGACGGCGACGGACGCAGTCTGCACTATCGGGAACGCCACCGATGAAACGAATTTACGACTCCGGTGCGGTCGAGCGGTCGGACGACGATCCGTTTGCACCCGGGACGCGCACGCGCGGGAACGATGTTGGTGATGGCGGCAGCGACGGCCGCGACCGGCGTGCGATCGACTGGGCGGCGTTCAGCCACGCGTTCACGCCGACGGCGCTGCGCTACCGGGCGATCGACGTCAGCGTCTCGACCGATAAGTCCCGGTACGAGCCCGGCGAACCGGTCGCGATCACCGTCGAGTTCCGTAACCGACTCCCGTTTCCGATTCGCATCCGCACCGACTCGCCGAACCGCTGGACCTGGGCCGTCGACGGCCTCCGCCAGGCGTCGCGGGTCCCGAAAGCGGTTCCGGAGCGGCCCGCCGCGTTCGACTTCGGTCGGAGCGAGCGCAAGCGCTTCCGTCGGCGGTGGCCCCAGCGGATCCGCGTCACCGACGACGAATGGGTGCCCGTCGATCCCGGCCGCTATACGATCGAGGTCGGACTCGCTCGCGACGACGCGAGCGACCGGGGGCTCGTCGACAGTACCGAGATCGAGATCATCGACTGACTACCTCCAGACTTTCGTTTATCCGTTCGAATTTTCTCTCTCCTTCCCTTTATCGCGGTGTAGCGCTTCCCGCAGCAACAATAGATTTCGATGCGACTGATAGCGAGAAACAGAGTGCCGAATTCCGCGCCCGTCGACTGATAGAGGAAGATTCGAACTACGGTCGCGCCACGCTACTCTCGGTCAGCTTTGTTCACCGTATCCTCGAAGATTCAACACACATACAGGACAACAAGCGCCGTCTGATGTTGAATTCGTGAAAAGTAGCGGGAGGTAGATTTGAACTACCGATCTGCGGGTTATGAGCCCGCCGGAATCTCCTGGCTATCCCATCCCGCTACTACCACGTAATCGAGTGCACTAGTTAAGGATTGTGATTCGGATGCCGTATGCGGATTTCTACCGCTACTCCTGATGGACCTGCCACGTGTAGAGACTCTCACAAGTGTAGTTGACGAAGAAGCCGACGGCGATTCCGACGATGTTCGCCAGGACGTAGTGGATGGCGAACTGTCGGACCAGCGCGGCCAGTACCGCAAGCGTAACGAGAAAGCCGGCGAACCGAACGACGTTCGACCGCAGGAAGCGCCGTCCCAGGGCTCGTGAGCCGACCTCACCGTACTCCGCGAACGTCCACCGTTCGTTGATCGCGAAGATGACGGCGATCCCCAGTTCCCAGGAGAGAACTTTCGCGACGACCGGCCCGAGAACCGTCGCTTCGACCAGCACCACGAGAACGGCGTTGTCGACGCTCGCGCCGACGGCCCCGACCCCGACGAACTGGCCGAACCTGGCGGTCGAGAGGAGCGCGCGAACTCGCGTCCGGACGGCATCTCCGAGGGAATCACTCATCGTCGTGGATCACTCATCTTAACTGCAAGTCTGTCCACCACTGTCGACGCCGGTAATTTCCGTCTTGCGATTATCCACAGCAGTGGCGATGAACGCGAGCAAATAGATACCGGACGTCCGTTCGAGGTCGACGACGCCCATAATGGTCGACGACGCCCATAATGTCCGTTTCCGTGGTCGAGCGCACGAGCGCACGGGCGCGGGTCGGCGGCTCGCCGTCACGGGCCGGTACGTGCCACGTCGGTTCCGTCCGAATTACGCGACGGCCAGGCGCGCCTAGAGCGCGAGATCGCTCTTCGGTCGCACGACTTCGACGTCCTCGGCGTCGACGCGGTCGACGTCCAGGAAGTGCGGCGTGAAGTTGCGCTTCTCGTAGTCCTCGTACTCGTCCTCGGAGCCGACGGTACACCAGAGTTGGACGCGGTCGGGTCCGTGGTACTCGCCGTTGCGGTTGATCCCGAAACAGACCACCTCCTCCCCCTCGTAGCGGATGATGGCCCCGTTTCGAACGCCGGGATCGCCGTGGATGATGAGCTGCTTCATGCCCGAGTCTTCAGAGGAAAGACGATTAAACGCTTCGGAGCGGTCGCCGGCGACCCCGGCCGCAGTCGGCGGCTGGCGGTGAGGAAGACACGGACACGGAGCGACCCATGTGGGAAGCAAGCAATCGACAGCCGGTCACGGCCGCCGGCGAACCAAACGGGTTTTAAACAGCGCTGCCGTAGCCCACGGCAAGTGAGATAACCATGCAGATGCCACGCCGATTCAATACGTACTGTCCGCACTGCAACGAACACCACGAACACGAAGTCGAGAAGTCCCGAACGGGCCGTTCCAGCGGGATGAAGTGGGACGCTCGCCGCACCCGACGGAACACCGCGAGCATCGGTAACTCCGGTCGCTTCTCGAAGGTTCCCGGTGGCGAAAAGCCCACCAAGAAGACCGACCTCAAGTACCGCTGCAGCGAGTGCGGCAAGGCCCACCTCCGCGAGGGATGGCGCGCCGGCCGACTCGAGTTCCAGGAGTGATTACTATGGCAGGAAACTTCTACACCGTTCGATGCAGTGACTGCGAGAACGAACAGCCCGTCTTCGGCAAGGCCGCCACGGAAGTCGCCTGTGCCGTCTGCGGCACGACGCTCGCGCACCCGACCGGCGGCAAAGCCGAGATCGAACACGAGATCGTCGAGACCGTCGAGTCACGATGAAGTACAGCGGCTGGCCCGACCCCGGCGAACTCGTCGTCGGGAAGATCGACGAGATCGAGGACTTCGGTGTCTTCGTCGATCTCGAGGAGTACGAGGACAAGCGCGGACTGATCCACATCTCGGAAGTCGCGAGCGGGTGGATCAAGAACGTCCGCGACCACGTCCGCGAGGGCCAGATCGTCGTCTGTAAGGTCCTAGACGTCGACGAGGAGTCCCAGCAGATCGACCTCTCGCTGAAAGACGTCAACGACCACCAGCGCTCGGAGAAGATCCAGCAGTGGAAAAACGAGCAGAAGGCCGACAACTGGATGGGCCTGGCCTTCGAGGAGATCGACGACGAGGCCTACACCGCGATCGCCAACGAACTGATCGGAGCCCACGGCAGCCTCTACGACGGCTTCAAGCAGGCCGCGATCCACGGCGA
Source organism: Natrinema salifodinae (assembly GCF_900110455.1). Taxonomy (NCBI): domain Archaea; kingdom Methanobacteriati; phylum Methanobacteriota; class Halobacteria; order Halobacteriales; family Natrialbaceae; genus Natrinema; species Natrinema salifodinae. The sequence goes on from NZ_FOIS01000002.1 coordinate 696,722, forward strand.
GGAGTCCCTCGAAGACACCGACCTCGACGACGGCGAAATCGACGCGCTCGTCGAAACCGCTCGCGAGAATGTCTCGGTACCGTACGTCAACGTCACCGGCTACGTCGACCTCGAGAACCCCTCGCCGAGCGGCGTCGACGGGATCCGCGAGGCACTCGAAGCGGCCGAGGGCAACGGCGAAGTACCCGAAGAAGTCGACCTCGAGGTCAGCTACGTCGGCGCTCCCGAGTACCGCATCGAGGTCCAGGCGCCCAACTACAAGACCGCGGAGGCCGAACTCGAGGAGAGCGCCCAGCGAGCGATCGCCGCCATCGAGGGACACGACGGCTCCGGTGAGTACCACCGCGACCGCCGCACCGACGACGAGTAACGGACGCCGACGATGACACGATGAAGTCGGATATTCGAGTCTGTTCGGCGTGGCGCGAGGTCCACGACCGTCCGGTGTATTCCCTTACTGAGACCTGCCCCGAGTGCGGCGCCGACGCGGAAAACAGCGCGCCCGCACCGTTCGATCCGGCGGATCCTCACGGGGAGTACCGACGCGCTCTTAAACGTCGCCGCCGCTGATACGGTATGGACGAACTCGAGATCGACGCAGTCGCCGAGGTCGAACTGGACGACCCCGTCCTCGTCGAGGGGTTGCCAGGAGTTGGACACGTCGGCAACCTCGCCGTCGAGCACCTGCTCGAGGAACTCGAGGGCGAAAGTACGCTCGTGCGCCGGATTTACTCCCGGGAGTTCCCGCCGCAGGTCAGCGTCGAGGACGGCGTCTCGGAACTGACCTGCGCCGAGATTCACGCCGTCGACACGGCCGAGGGTCGCGACCTCCTCTTACTGACCGGCGACCACCAGGCCCAGAGCAACGCCGGTCACTACGTGCTGACCGATGCCTTCCTCGACATCGCCGAGGAATTCGGCGCGAGCGAGGTGTACGCGCTCGGCGGCGTTCCGACGGGCGAACTCATCGAGGAGTACGCCGTCGTCGGCGCCGTCAACGACGACTCCCTGCTCGACGAACTCGAGGATGCGGGCGTCGAGTTCCGTGAGGACGAACCCGCCGGCGGCATCGTTGGCGTCTCCGGGCTCCTGCTGGGCCTCGGCGAACGGCGGGGCATCGAGGCCTCGTGTCTAATGGGCGAGACCAGCGGCTACCTCGTCGACCCGAAGAGCGCCCGCGCGGTGCTCGAGGTCCTCGAAGAGGTGCTCGAGTTCGAACTCGACTACGAATCCTTAGACGAGCGGGCCGACGAGATGGAAGAAGTCATCGGGAAGATCCAGGAGATGGAACAGCAACAGCAGATGGACGTTCCGACCGACGACGACCTGCGCTATATCGGCTGATCGAGCCGTTCTCGTTCTCGCCCGCGTTCTCGTTTCGGCCCGATATCCAATATCGGTCGCTTCCCCGATTCACCACGAGTGTCGCAGCTTCGACTCGGGTTCCGGTGGCCACTCGTCTAACTCTTCGGCCGCCTCGAAGAGCACGTCGACGTCGTCGCTCTCGGCCAGCGTGACTTCGTTGTCGGCCCAGTCGACTTCGATGACGTCCTGCTGGAGTAACTGCGGAAAGTGAATATGGACCAGGCGGACTCGGGCGCGTTCGACCTCCGCGGCGGTGACGGTGTCGGAGCTCGCGGCGGTCCGGTGGCGCCGGAGAGCAACCCTGCGCGAGAGCTCACCGACCGTGCTCTCGCCGTCTCGCTCGAGGAGCTCGTGGAGTACGTACTGTCGGTCGGCGCTGGCGAGTACCCTGAACGCATCGGTCGATTTCAGCGTCACACTACCCTCTAGTTTAGGAGAGACGCGTCACCGGGAAAGGACCACCGCCTAAAATCGTTGGAATCGTTGGAACAGAGGTTCGGTACCGTTTCCGGTTCGGCTCCGCCTCAGCCCTCAAGCACTTCGTAGGAGACGTCGCCGTCCCGAAGCGCGTCGGTGACGCGACCGACGCCGTCGGTCGTCGCGACGACGGTCACGTCGAGTCCATGATTCGCGGCGTCGGCCGCGACGTCGCCGACGGCGAACGTGACCGACGGCTCGGTGCCCGCCCCCCGGCAGGCGACGACGGCCTCCACGCCGGTGGCGACGACCAGATCGGCGTCGGCGCAGGCGTCGGTGACGGTCTCGTCGTCGATTGTCCGGCTGCCGCCGGTTCGGATCGACGGGACCTGCAGGACGGTGACGGTGCCGGGATCGAGGTCCATGACGCCCTCGAAGCTGGTGACGCCGACGTCGGTGCCGGCGTCGGCGTCGCTCGTCGCGATGCCGGTCGCGGGGCCCTCGCTGCCTGGCGTCGCGTGGAGCAGGCCGTCCTCGACCGATAGGGAGACGGTCTCGCCCTCCTCGATGTCTTCAGTGGCGATGTAGGCGTCCTCGCTCATCGCGCCTAAGATGTCTCCGGTGACGTGGTCGGCGAACCGCCGGACGTCGTCGGCCGCCCGGAAAAGCCAGTCGACGCCCTCGCGGGTGACGCGGTACCGCGACCGCCCCTCCTTCTCGACGAGGCCTTCGTCGACGAGCTCGCGGATGTACTCGCTGACGGCCTGGCTCGTCACGCCGACTTCCTCGGCGATCTCACCCTGACTGACCGCGGGCTGGCGCTCGGCGATCTGGACGAGGATCCGAAACCGCGTCGCGGCCCGCTTGTTGTCGAGGACGTCGACCATACAGCTAGCCTTTTCGTGAGGGGTGCAAAAAGGTACGCGGTCGCGCGGTCCGCGAGCGACGCTGACGGCGGTCGGCCGGATCGGGCGCTCGACGTGGGTCGCCGCGTCGGTTCCAGTCCCCGATCGCCGCAGCGACCGAGGCGTCAAGTTGATAGCCAGAGAGTCCTTCGGGTTAGCCTGAGTATGCCGGCCCTACCAGCGACGACCGCCTCGGAAACGAGTACGGCGGTCGTCGACCTCGTGTCGACGGGAGCCGCGTCCGCGTCCGTGTCTCCGTCCGCGGGTCTCCTCTCGATGAGTATCGGTTCGATCCCGCTCTCGGATTCGCTCGCCTGGATCGCGATCGGCGCGTTCGTCGTCGCGATCGTTCTCCAGTGGCGCGACGCCGCTACCCCGGCACGCTATCTCGCCGCAGGAGCCTGGGTCGTCTTCGGGGGCTTCTGGCTCACGATGTTCCCCCACTACTATTTCGAGGTCAAGAGCCCCCTCCAATCGCTGCTGACGCTAGCGGCGCTTCCGCTGTGTGCGTACACCGGCTACCTGCTCGCCAGGGGCCGCGAGTCGCTGCTCCTGCTCACGAAGGCCGTCGCGTGCATGGGCCTGATCTACCTGCCGGTCGAGACGATTCCGGTCGTCCGCACCTGGCTGATCGAGACGACCGCCGCCCAGACGCACTTCGGGATGGAGCTGCTGGGCCACAGCCCCGGTCTCACGGAGGGAGCGAACGGCTACGTGAGCAAGTTCGACTTCGATCCGAACGAGACGGTCACCGGCCGGACGACCTACATCATCACGGCCTGTACCGGCATCGGCAGCATGGCCATCTTCGGCGGGCTCATCGCCGCGGTCAAGGCCCCGCTGAAGCGGAAGGCCACCGCCTTCGCCATCGCCATCGGAGTCATCTGGTTTCTCAACCTCGTCCGGAACGTCTTCATCGGCCTGGCCTCGCCGTGGGGCTGGTTCCAGCAGGACGTCTTCGTCTACGTCGCCACGGAGTTCATGGGTGCGCCCGCCGACCGGACCTCCTACATCGTCGCCCACAACTTCATCGCGCAGTCGCTGTCGATCGTCGCCCTGCTGGGCATCACCTACCTCGTGGTCCGCATCCTCCCCGAAGTATTCGATCCCTTAGAGGAGGTCCTGTTCATCCTGACGGGGACGGAGTACGACCTGGCGGACGCGTTCGGCGCGGACGCGGCGGTCCGGCCCGACGGCGGCTCCGAGTCCGGATCCGCCCCCGATCCGGAACCGAACGATGACTGAAACCGATACCGACGTCGACGTCCCGTTCACCGTTCTCGACCGCGCCGTCTCCTTCCCCGCATCCGAGACGCTTGTCCTCGCCGACGTCCACCTCGGCAAGGCCGCCGCCTCGAACGTGGATGCCCCGATCGACGACGGGGCCAACGTCCGCGAGCGCCTGGCGACCCTCCTCGAGGCGACCGATCCGGAGACGGTCGTCGTCGCGGGGGACCTGCTACACTCGTTCTCGGATGTCCCCCGCGGCGCCGAACAGGACCTCGATCGACTCGTCGGGACCGTCGACGGGGCCGGCGCCGACCTGATCGTCACGCCCGGCAACCACGACGCGATGCTCGACGGCGTGTTTGCGGGCGAGACGTCGTCGGAGTACCGCCTGGCCGACGGCGAGACGGTGGTCTGTCACGGCCACGAACGGCCGTCGGCGACGGCCGAGCGGTACGTCGTCGGTCACGACCACCCGGCGCTGTCGATCGAGGGCCGCAAGCGCCCGTGCGTTCTCTACGGCCCCGACGTCTACGAGGGCGCGGCCGTGCTCGTGCTGCCAGCGTTCACTCGCCTGGCGGCGGGCGCGACGGTCAACGGGATGCGCGGCCGGGACTTCCAGTCGCCGCTGGTCCGGAGCGCCGACTCGTTCTATCCCGCCGTCAGGGACGCTGACCGCGGCGAGACGTTGTGGTTCCCGCCGTTAGGGGAGTGTCGGCGGTTGCTGTAGCGGCCGCTGGCGGTAAAGCGCGGGAGACGGAGAAGACGACCGCGATCAGAACGGCAGCGTCGCCACGGCGGCGAGCGCGACCGACTGGATCGGGATGTCCGGCCCGAACGACGTTCCGGTTCCCGTCCAGGCGAAGAGATTTCGGAAGAAGTCGCTGAAGATCACAAGCAACAGCGCGGCGAGGATAATCAGCGAGAGGAAGGCGAAGAAGATGATCGCTGCCTGTCGTCCGGTAAGCGAGTGGCCTTCGAGGAGCTCGTTCAGTTCCATGAGCGTCTAGTGAACATATCAGCGTGCACCGTTAGTATTTGTTCCGCTTGATCGGGCCGGAACGCTGCGTCGATCACTGCGAACGACCGTCGATCACCGCCTTCGCCGCCCGCCGACCGCTCTCCATCGCCCCCTGAATGGACGACCACCGCGTGTAGTCGCCCGCCAGGTAGATCGGCCCGTCCGGATCGCGAGCGTTGGGGAGCCGGTCGTGGACGCCAGGCGGTTGCTCGAACTGGGCGACCGGGCGAGCGCCCGTGAGTCCCGTCTTCGAGGGACAGATTCGATCGCGACTTACGCCGAGTAGTGCGGATCTCCGTGCCGGAGCATATCGAGCATCAGTCGCTCGAACCGCTCCTCGTCGACCGATTCGACGACCCGCGTCCGCGGCTCGCCGTCGGTAACGCCGAGTTCGTCGACCAGGCTGTAGCCGCGGGTCGGCCCCTCGCGGTCGTCGACCTCGACGTAGTAGGTGCCCGACTCCTCGATCAGGTCGGGTTCGAGCAGCGTCGCGACCGTCAGCGAGTCCGGCTGGGTCGTGACGTCCGCCCCGAGGGCGTCGTGCTCGGATTGGGCGTTGAACTCCCGGACGGCGTCCGTGACCGTCAGGAAGAAGTCCGCGAGCGGGGTGTCCATCGCCTCGACTTCCTCGAAGACGTCGGGTCCGAACAGCGAATCGCGGACCGTCACACCCCAGTCGACCAGCGTCGCCTCGAGCTCGCTCATCACCAGGCGAGCCGCGTCGGGGTCGACCCAGAAGTTGTACTCCGCTGCGGGCGTGACGTTGCCGAGCGTGTTGACCGCGCCGCCCATGATCCAGACGTCGTCGAGCAACTCGGGGAGGTCGGGCTCGCGCTGGAGCGCCAGCGCGACGTTGGTCAGGGGCGCGATGCAGACGAGGGTGATCTCGCCGGGGTTCTCGCGAGCAGTACGGACGATGTAGTCGACCGCGTGCTCGTCGGCCGAGGGAATCCCCGTGTCGGGGAAGAGGTCCCCGCCGAGACCACCTTCGCCGTGGATATACTCCGCGAACTCGTGGTCCGTGAGCAGCGGGGACCGCGCCCCCTCGTAGACCGGTACCTCGTCGGCGACGCCCGCCAGGTCGAGCGTGTACTTGGCGTTCTCGACCTGGTACTCGAAGGGGACGTTCCCGGCACAGATCGTCACGCCCTCGAGCGAGACGCGATCGGAGAGCGCCGCTAACAGGAGTCCCTGAGTGTCGTCGCCAGCGGTGTCGGTATCGACGATCACGCGTCGGGTGTCCGAATCTGTCATGTGGTGTTCGTTGAGAGGTGTGGCTCAAATAGCTGTGGTCGATGCCTCGGCCCCGATGAGTTCGCGGAGCCGTCGGTTCTTCGCCCGCGGCCGATCACTTGCCCGCCACCAGGCGCAACGCGATGCCGACGAGGATGACGACCAGACCGCCGAGCGCGCTCGCGACCGGCGGGATCGGGAAGACCAGCATCACGACACCAGCGAGGATCACGAGCGTCGAGAACTTGACCATACGGACGGAACGGCGGCCCGACGGATAGGATCACGGCCCGCATTCACAGCAGGAGGGCGGGTCGGTCCTGTCGGGGTCGATCCGATAGTCGCCTGGCGGAACCTAGTAGGCGCGTTACCGTTTGCCGTGGCCGGTACGACTTTGCCGGTTCCGGTGGCGGTGTCGGTATGGGAGAGCGACCCGAGAGCGCCGCGGCGGACGCCGACGGCCCCGCCTTTCGAACCGTCTTCGAGAACCGCGTTCGGTTCGCCGAGACCGACCAGCAGGGCGTCGTCTTCTACGGCGAGTACTTCACCTTTCAGGACGAGGCCGTCTCCGCGTTCCTGCGGGCGATCGACTACGACTACGACCGCATGGTCGAAAACGGCTGGCAGATCCACGTCGTCAACAGCGAACTGAACTACCGTGCCGGGGCCGAGTTCGGCGACGTCATCGACAACGAACTGCGCGTCGCCGAGATCGGCACGTCGAGTCTCGCGTTCGAGTACCGCGCCAGGCGCCGGGCCGACGACGCGGTGTTGGCCGACGGAACGGTAACTCACGTCGCGGTCGACCGCGAGACCGAGGCGCCGACTCGTATTCCCGACGCGTTTCGCCAGGCCGTCGCGGCGTTCCAAGGTAGCCTCGAGTCGAGCGAATAAGACGAGAGCACAGGCGCTCACGTTGAAAGATCCGGTTTAGTGAGTGCACGTACAAACTGAATGCCGAAACATCTGTTAGTATAAAATGATGTCCGTCAAGCCATGCTGAATACAAGGTGCGAATGCAACACGAGAATCCGACCGATCTGCGAAAGTAATGATCGCTCAATACAGGGCAAGTAGTCATCAAACAAGTATATGAGGAGTGAGTTGGAAATCCAATATAATGGACGAGAAACCGGTTATCCTACGCCTCAATCTGATTATCGCACTGCTATTTAGCAACCTTGTACTGCTGCTTATCTTTATGCTCCCTCTGGAATTGTTATCCGTCGGGGGAATTTTGGCTTTCTTCCTAATTCCTGTATTGATCCTGTTGGCAATCCGACTTCTTCGATAAGTTTGCAAGTCTACTGAGCAGTTGGTTCAGCACAAATCGCTTGGAAGAAACGATGTCGATCTGCTGCATCCATACTCTGTATTCAGCACGCTGTACTTGATAGCTGCCGGACAGATAAGTAGCGACATCGGTAGCTCCTCCGTCCGTACTTACCGCGACTTTCACGAGAAGTCCCGAATAAAGAAACCGTGCTGCTAGTTACTGTTAATGGACCCCGACGTACGCCTCGCGGACGTACTCGTTGTCGTGGAACTCCGCGGACGTGCCGGACAGTTCGATCTCGCCGGTCTCGATCAGCGAGAGCCGCTCGGCGTGGTTCAGGGCGAACGTCGAGTTCTGCTCGGCCAGCAGGATCGTCAGCCCCTCCTCTTGCTGGAGCGTCTCGAGGGCCCGTCCGATGTCCTCGATGATGACCGGCGCGAGCCCGAGCGTCGGCTCGTCGAGCATCAACAGATCGGGGTCGCTCATCAGCGCCCGGCCGACCGCGAGCATCTGTTGCTCGCCGCCGCTCATGGTCTCGGCCTCCTGCTCGCGGCGCTCGTCGAGCCGCGGGAACAGGTCGTAGACCATCGCGAGGTCGGCTTTGACCGCGTCGCGGTCGTCGCGGAACTGGGCACCCATCAGCAGGTTCTCGTGGACCGAGAAGTACGGGAACAGATCCCGGTCCTCGGTGCAGTAGACGAGGCCGTTCCGGACGATTTGCTGCGGGTTCACGGCGGCGAGGTTCGTTCCGTCGTAGCGGATCATTCCCTCGTAGTCGACGAAGCCGGCAATGGCGTTGAGCATCGTCGTCTTGCCGGCCCCGTTCGGACCGATCACGCCGTAGATCTCGCCCGGTTCGATCGACAGCGAGACGCCCTTCAGTGCGTGCGACTTGCCGTAGTAGACGTCGAGGTCATCGACGTCGAGTATCGCGTTCGTGGTTCCGTTCGTGTCAGTCATTACAGTCCCTCCCCGGCGAGGTAGGCCTCCTGGACTCGCTGGTTCTCGGCGATCTCTTCGGGGGTCCCCGCCGCGAGGAAGTCCCCGTTGTTGAGCACGACGACCCGGTCGACCAGATCCATCAGCCCGCCCATGTTGTGGTCGACCACGACCATCGTCATTCCCTCCTCGCGGAAGCGCTCGATCTGCGCCGACAGCTCGGCGATCTCCGCCTGGTTCATCCCGGCGAACGGCTCGTCGAGCAACAGCAGCTCGGGCTCGGTCGCCAGGGCCTTGGCGATCTCGAGCCGGCGGACGTCGGCGTGAGGTAACTCGCCGGGCATCTGGTCGAGTTCGTCTTCGATGTCGATGCGCGCGGCGTACTCGCGGATCTCCGCCTCGCTCGCGCCGCCGTGGAACGAGACGATGCTGTTCGGCAGCGTGAACAGCTCGATGTTGCCGGCGACCGACATCGAGTCGATCGGGTTCGACTCCTGGGAGACCCGCGAGAGGCCCTTGTTGACCACTTCGTGGGTCGCGTCGTCGGTGATGTCCTCGCCGTCGAACCGGACCGTCCCGTCGGTGACGTCGTAGAGGCCCATGATGCAGTTGAACACCGTGGACTTCCCCGACCCGTTCGGGCCGATCAGGCCGACGATCTCGCCGCGCTCGACCGACAGCGAGAAGTCGTCGACGGCGATCAGGCCGCCGAACGTCTTCGTGAGGCCGTCGACCTCGAGGAGGCTCACTTGCGATCACCCCCGATCGAGCCGACGGTGTGCCAGATCCGGCGGAAGAGCCCGTCACGGGCGAACACGAGGACGAGCAGGACCAGCAGCCAGAGCATGACCCAGCGCGTCGAGTGGCCGAACCACAGCCGGAGGATCTCGTCGCGCAACAGCACGAAGAGGAACGCGCCGCCGATCGGGCCGAGGACGGAGCTCATGCCGCCGATGACCGCCATCGCGATCATCTCGATGCTCCGATCGACGACGACGAAGGTCGCGGGGTCGACGTTCCCGCCGAAGTGGGCCAGCAGGACGCCGCCGATCCCCATCGTGATCGAGCTGAGCGCGAACGACCAAAGCTTGAACTTCGTCGGGTCGAGCCCGGCCGCCGACACGGCGCGTTCGTTCTCGCGGATCGCGACGAGTACCGTCCCGACGTTCGACCGGGCGACGAACGTGAGTGCGGCCGCGATGAACAACATCGGCACGAGCATGAGGAAGTACCGCTCGGTGAAGTCCCAGGTGAACACCTCGACCGCCTGGAACCCGTTTTCGCCGCCGAGGGTCTCACTGAACCCGATTGTCAGCCGGTAGAACAGGAGCACGGCGACGAACGTGACCAGCGAGAAGTATGGGCCCGACAGACGCAGCGAGGGCAGCCCGATGAGCAGGCCCAACACGAGCGCCGCGAGGATCGAGACCGGGATGGTGACCCAGAAGCTCGGCACCGGACTGAGGGAGACGGCCAACAGCGCCGTCGTGTAGCCGGCCGCGGCCGACAGCGCCGAGTGACCGAAGCTGATGTAGCCGGTGTAGCCGCTCTGGACGTCCCAGCCCATCGCGAAGATCGCCCAGATGCAGGCGAGCGCGAGCGTCCGCATGTAGTTGCCGACGAGCAGCGGCGCCCACGCCGGAACGGAGACGAGCGCGACGAGCGACGCGACGAGCAGCCCCAGTTGGAGCCCGGTCACCTCGCCGAAGTACGATCCGAGGTACCGATTGAAGAGGTCCGCGCCTGGCCGCAGCGCTCGATCGACCGGCGAGAGGGCGCGCGCGGCGGCCCGCCCGCTCGGGAGCAGGATCGTTTGCCGAACCGTACTGCGCAGCCGTCCGAGCCGTTGTACTCCTTCACTCATGGACGTACTCCCTCCCGTACAGTCCCTGCGGAAGCAGGAACAGCACGACGAGTAGGATGACCAGCGAGAGGATCCCGCGGAAGCTCTGCCCCAGCATCGAGACGGTCAGCGTCTCGGTGTATCCGATCAGGTACGCGGCGACGATCGACCCCTTGATCGAGCCGATGCCGCCGATCACCACGATGATGAAGGCCAGCGCGAGCGGGTCCAGCCACATCAGCGGCGTCGCGGCCTGGTCCCCGCCGAGGAAGATCCCCGCGAGGCCCGCGAGCCCGCCGGCGATCAGCCACGTGCGGGTCCGGACCGAATCCAGATCGACGCCGGTAAGCTGTGCGCCCCGCTCGCTCATCGACGCGGCGCGGATCGATCGACCGCCGTCGGTCCGGGTAATGTAGTACCACAGCAGCCCGATGGCGATCCAGGAGAGGACGAAGCCGGTCAGATCGTTGTACGAGACGGACGTGCCGACGATGTTCGCCTGGCCGCCGACGACCGTGTAGGCGTACGGTTGGTCGCCGAAGACTCCGAGCGCGATTTCGGTCGTCATCGTGGCGACGACGACCGTCGCGAGGAACGTGATCACGGGGTTGTCCTCGATGTAGCGGACCAGGCCGGCGTACAGTCCGTACGACGACAGCGCGATGCCCGCGACCGCGAGCGGGAAGACGACGAGCCGCGGTAACGCGATCGACTCCCAGACCAGGTCGCGACTGAGGATCATGAACACGTAGGCGCCGGCCATGATCAGGGCGCCGTGGGCGAGGTTCAACACGCCGCCGACGCCGAAGATCATGGTGAATCCGATGGCGATGAGCGCGTAGAGAGCGCTGATCATCGCCCCGGTGATCAGTATCGAGAGGATCGAATCGAGCATGCCTAGCTCATCCACTCGGGTTGGACGTGGTCTGCCGTCCGGTGCTGTTCGGGGTAGACGCACTCGAGGCCGCCCTCGGGTCGCCACTGGGTCATCGGGAAGTTCGTGATCGCGTCGCCCTCGCCGCGTTCTTCCTGCACGTCGTGGGGGTACTCGTCACCCTCGCCGTAGAACGAGATTTCGCCGGCGGTCCCCGTGTAGTCCAGCCCCAGCATCGCGTCGACGATGTCGTCGAGGTCGCTCTCGTAATCGGCCGTGCCGGCCTCCTCGACGGCCTCCCGGTAGAGGTAGATCGCGTCGTAGGTGTTGAATCCCATGTACATCGGGAGATCGGGCGCGCCGTCGTCGTCCTCGGTGAACGCCTGGTACTCGTCGACGAAGTCGAGGGTCTTGTCCGTGATGGCGGTCGTGCCGGCGGCGCCCGACTGCGACGTCGTCTCGAAGGTCGCGGTCCCCTCCGAGAGCTGGTAGAAGTCCGGCGTCATGGACGCGACGTGGATCCCTTCGATGCCGAACCCGGCCTGGCGCTGGTGCCAGCTCGCGAGCATGTCCGTCGCGATGATGTGGGCGAAGAATCGGAAGACGGCGTCGGGTTCTTCGGACTCGAGGTCGCTCATTACCGTGCTAAAGTCGTCGATCCCGGTCGACAGCTCCGATTCGTAAACGACGTCGTAGCCGCGTGATTCCAGCTCGTCGGGCAGGTTGTTCGTGAACGGGTCCGTCCATGCGGCGTCGTCCGCGAGGTACGCGAACGTGTTCCAGCCGTGGTGGTCCGAGAGGTAGTCGGCGTATCCGCCCATCGCCTCGGCCTGGAAGTACGAGTTGATCGGCCCGGAACGGAAGATGTTCTTGTTCGCCTCGTAGTCCGAGCCGGTCGAATTTTCGATGATCGCCGGCGACGCCGACCCGGTGACGATGTACGGGACGTCGTTCTCGGCGATCATGTCCATGATGTTGACCGAGACCTCGCTGGAGAAGGTCCCGACGAGCAGGTCGACGCGCTCCTGATTGATGAGCCGGGACGCCTCGTCCTGGGCGGTCGACGGATCCGACCGGGTGTCCGCGCTGACGATCTCGACGTCCTCGTCGCGGATTCCGCCGTCGTCGTTGATCTCCTTGGCGGCCAGTTCGGCGCTCTGCTCGGAGCCGAGCCCCTGGGTGTTCTCCAGCGGAGCGAGGTGGCCGATCGTGAACCCGTCGTCGTCGCCGCCGCCGAGACAGCCGGCGAGCGTCGTCGCCACGGCGCCGGCCCCCGCGGCGCCGAGGAACGTCCGTCGCCCGACGGACGTCTTACCAATTCTACACGTTTTCGAAGTATTGTTATCGTCGTTAGCCATTATATGCCACTCCGTTACCGATTCTCATCCACCACTTCATATTCTCCCATAATAAAGATGAGGGTAGTTAGCAAGGTCCGACCGACAATAGTGAACACGTGAAATATTGTCGTTTGACTGCGGTCGATCGTCACCGGACTCGAGACGAAAACCTCCCTCTCAGACGATCTTCGCCGGAGAAACGCACTCGTTAATCAGTCGGTACGTGCCGTCTTCGACGGCGACAATCCCCTCGTGACGGAGGTGATCGAGGTGTGCGAAGGCCTCCCCCGGGCCGTGGACGATGTGGATTCCCTCGAGATCGCCGAACAGTTCGGCGCTGACCGACCAGGCGTCGGCCGGGCCGTGGTCGCGCAGCACGTCGAGGATCGCCTCGGTCCGCTCGCGGTGGTGCTCGATGATCGTCGTCGCGCGCTCGGTGGGGTCGTCGATGGGGTCGCGGTGGCCCGGCCAGACCCGATCGTAGTCGCGGTCGGCGATCCGCCGGAGCGCGGTCAGGTACTTCTCGAGGGGACGGTCGACGCGAACGTCCGCGCCGCCCACGTTCGGCGTGTAGACCGGCAAGACGGCGTCGCCGACGAACGCTCGGTCGCCGTCTGCGAGTTCGAAACAGCACAGGCCGGCCGCGTGGCCCGGTGCGTGCAACACTTCGAGGGTTCGTCCGCCGACGTCGAGGACGTCGCCGTCGGCGATCGGCGTCGGATCGGCGGGCCGCCCCGTTATGTGCTCGAACGAGTCGAAAAACGCGAGGAGTTCGTCCTTCGCGTCCGCGGGCACGCCCCATTCGTCGAGGATCTCTTCCCGACGTCGCTCGACGGCCGCGACCGCGTCCGGATCCTGTGCGACCAGCGGCGCGTCGGCCTCGTGGACGGACACCGTCGCGCCGCTTTCGGCCTGGATCTCGCCGGCCAGGCCGGCGTGGTCGACGTGGTGGTGCGTGAGGACGACGTCGTCGACGTCCGCAAACTCGTAGCCGCGCTCGGCCAGCCCCTCGCGGAGGTCGCGCCGGACGGCGTCGGTCGCGATACCGGTGTCGACGAGCGCGAGGTCGTCGCCGTCGGCGAGGACGTACGCGTTGTTCTGCCCCTCGAACTCCGCGTTCCCGAGTCGAATGCGGTCCATGGCGACTACCCACACGCCGGTCGCTAATAATTCGTCGGCTAGCGGCACCGGCCAGGCGGGCGAGAGGAATACGGAGACGGACTGCGTGACGAGTGGAGAACGGACGTCGGCGGCCGACCGACTGACGACCGCACAGACTCCCGAACCGGCGTAGAAAGAGCGGTTTACCGGGCCGTCGACGCTGATTACCCCTCGAGTTCGGTCTGCAGGAGCTGGTTGACGTCGCCGGGGTCCGCGCTGCCGCCGGTCTTCTGCATGACCTGACCGACGAGGAAGTTGATCGCGCCGTCGTCGCCCGACTCGTAGTCGGAGACGGCGTCGGGGTTCTCGTCGATCGCCTCCTCGACGGCCTGCTGGACCTCGCTCTCGTCGGTCTTGCCCAGATCTTCCTCGTCGACGATCTCGTCCGGCCCCGTGCCGTCGTCGAGCATCGACCGGAGGACGGTCTCGCGGGCGTTCTTGGCTGTGATCTCGTCCTCGGCGACGAGTTCGACCAGGCGCGTGACTTCGTCGAGGCGGCCCTCGATCTCGGTGATTTCCATGTCGCGGTAGTTGAGTTCGCCCAGCAGGTTGTCCGCGACCCAGGTCGCCGCCAGGTCGGGATCGAACTCGCTGGCGACGTTCTCGTAGAAGTCGGCGACCTGTTTGGTCGACGTTAGTTTGGAGGCGGCCTCCTCGCTCAGGCCGTACTCCTCTTGGAACCGCTCGCGGCGAGCCGAGGGGAGTTCGGGGATCGCGATCTCTTCCTTCCAGCCGGAGACCCGCAGCGGCGGCAGGTCGGCCTCCTCGAAGTACCGGTAATCTTTCTCCTCTTCCTTCGAGCGCATCGAGACGGTGATCCCGCGTGACTCGTCCCAGTGGCGGGTCTCCTGCTCGACAGCGCGGCCGCGCTGGATGGCGTTCTTCTGGCGGGTCTCCTCGTAGGCCAGGGCTTTCTCCGCGCCCTTGTGGCTCGAGATGTTCTTGACCTCGGTGCGGTTGGCGGCCGCCAGCGCCTCTGCGCCGATCTCGTCGGTGCTCTCGCCGTCGATTTCCTCGGCGGGGATGATCGAGAGGTTGGCGTCGATCCGCAGGCTGCCGTCGCGCTCGGCGTCGAAGACGCCCAGGTACTCGAGCACTTCCTCGAGTTCGGCGAGGAAGGCCCGCACCTCGCTCGGGCTGCGGAAGTCCGGCGCGGTGACGATCTCCATCAGCGGCGTGCCCGCGCGGTTGTAGTCGACGAGGGTGTACTCCGCCGAATCGATGCCGCCACCGCCGCCGACGTGCTGGAGGCTGCCCGGGTCCTCTTCGAGGTGCGCGCGCTCGATCGTCACGGTGCGGCGCTCGCCCTCGACCGAGATCTCGAGGTCGCCGTCCTGACAGATCGGCTCGTCGTACTGGGTGATCTGAAAGTTCTTGGGCAGGTCGGGGTAGTAGTAGTTCTTCCGGTGGAACCGGGTCTCCTCGGGGATGTCGGCGTCGATCGCCTTCCCGATCTTGACGGCGGCCTCGACGGCGCCCTCGTTCAACACCGGCAGCGCTCCCGGCAGGCCGAGACAGACCGGGCAGACGTGCTCGTTGGGCTCGTCGGTCGGCTCGGTCGAACAGCCACAGAAGATCTTCGTGTCGGTCTCCAGCTGGACGTGCACCTCGAGCCCGATGACGGTCACGAGGTCCGCCTGCTGGGCGGTCTGGGCAGTCATTGCGCCTCGATTCGGGCTGGTCGGGGTAAAGCGTAACGACTCCTAGTAACCACAACGAGAACCATTCCTCAGGATGTAATATAGGATCGATGAATATATTACAGAGATATTGCACCCAATTTTAAAATTTATAACCCGAAACTACCTTAGGTAAGGTGACAAACTAGATAACATGAAACCGATCGTCCTCGTATTGCTCCTCATTGCCCTCTCTTCTATCCCGGTCGCGCTGGGGCTCATCGTACAGCAGGACGCGAAACGGAAGGGACTGGATGATCCTGACCGATGGTTCGCGATCGTCGCCCTCACGGCTGGAACGGGCGTGATTCTCTATCTGCTTGAGCGGGACGATCGGGCTTCGCGGTCGGCACCAGCGGATGCGGAATTCCCGCTGCCCGGGGCGAGCGTTCGAGACGATTCGGGGGAATCGTCGGAAAATGAATGATCAAACCGACGTCCCGGCCTACGAGTCATCGTATCGCCGTTCGTAGACGATCCCCGACTCGCCGACGACCAGTTGCGGCGTCCGGGCGGTCCCGAGCGCGACCGCGAGCAGTTCGTTGCCAGGCCGGAGTCCGGCGAGTTCGGTCCAGCCGTCGTAGCTGCGCTCGTAGATCGTTCCCGACGTCGAGACCGCCAGCGCGTCGTCGCGGTCCCGCGCGAGCGCCGCGATCGGCTGCTCGCCGACCGTCGTCCGCGACCAGGCGACCCCGTTGTAGCGGTAGACGACGCCGTTGCCCCCGGCGACCGAAACGTGGCCGGAATCGGTCGCCGCGACCGCCTCGAAGTCGACGGCCGCGCCGTCGATTCCGATCCGGGACCAGGCGACGCCGCCGTCGCGGGACTCGAAGACGCCGCCGTCGGTGTCGACGACGTACCCGTACGCGAGCGGGGTGAGGGCGACGTCGGTGACGCTCGAGCCGGTGCCGGGCTCGGTCACGTCGCCCCACGAGACGTCGGCGCCGTCGCGCCGCCCCCGGAGGAGTTCCCCGGAGCTGTTGATGACCGTCAGCCGCTCGTCGCCGGCCAGGCCGGCGGCCGCGACCGACGTCCACGACGTCGTCTTCCCGTTCGGGGCGGAGAAGTCCGCGACGTGATCGGCGACAACGTCGTAGAGGCCGAGCGCGCCGCTGTCGCCGGCGACCCACAGCGCCCGCCCGTTGCTCGTGACCGCCGCCGAGCGGAGGCCGTCGCCCGCGTCACCGACCCCGTTCTCGAGGCGGACGGTCCAGTCGCCGCCGTCGCGGGCGAGGACGACGCCGTCTTCGCCGACCGCGTAGGCGCCGTCGGCCGTCGGCACCACGTCGTACAGCGTCGCGTCGGTCGGAACGTCGGCGCGGACCCACTCGCCGTCGACGTCGTCCTCAAGACAGCCGGCGAGCGACAGCGAACCGACCGCGGCCCCGGCCGCCGCGAGGACGGCGCGTCGGGTGTGGCGGGGGCGAGAGTGGGACCGGGAGCGAGTGCGATCGAGCATCAGTCGCCCTCGCGCGCTCCGCCGTCGGCGGCGGCGTCGTCCGGCGTCGATTCTTCGGACTCGGCTCCCGTATTGGTCTCGTCCCGGCCCGGCCGAATCGCCCCTCGGGCCTCGTGCGCCTGGTGGAACTCGCCTGGCGGCGTGAACGCGCCGGGCGCGGAGGTCCGCATAAGGACGGCCGAGATGCGGACGACATACGCGAAGAGAACCGCGAGCGGACTGAACGCGACCGCGAGCGCCAGGCTCACGAGCGCGAGCAGCCACCCCTCGAAGGCGACCGGCGGGTAGCCGCTCGCGTAGATCATGATGACCAGCGACGAGAGCAGGATCGCGGCGGTGCCGCTGTAGGTGATCAACCGCGACAGCCGCGCGAGCTCGCGCTGGAGGTAGATCGTCGTGAAGTACTGACGCGTCGCGTCCGCGATGACGAACAGCTCGCGGAGCTCCGCGAGCAGCGACGCCGCGCGGTCGGACAGCTCCCCGTCGAACCGACGGCCGAGCCGCCTGGCCTCGTTGGCGGCGCCGGCGTAGTCGTGGTCGATCGTCGGTAACACGACGGCGAACACCGACTCCGTGCCGCCGGTGAGCTGCACGGAGAGGGCGTTCGTGTGCTCGCGCGTCCGTTCCGCGAAGCGACAGATCGATTCGAGGGCGCGGATCGGCGTTCCGTCGACTCCGTCCTCGCCGGGTCGGCTGCGCTCGCTCGCGTCCCCGTCGTCCGCACGCCGACCCGCGTCCTCACACTCGCTCGCGAGTTCGTCGGCACGACTGCCGAGCGTGCCGGCTAGGCGGGCGAGGAACGGCGCCGGATCGGAGGGGCTGACGCCGTCGCCCTCGGTCCGGGACTCGACGCGGCTGCGGAACTCCTGGACGCCGTCGATGCGGTCGGTGAGGCGGTCGGGCGTGCCGAACAGCCGGGAGATGATCAGCTGGTTGACCGAGACGACGATCGGGATGAACGAGAACAGTCCCGCGATCATCGTGCTGAACATCGTCGTGACGAACCGGCTCTCCCGGACGCCGATGACGTCGCTGACGCCGAGGACGAGCGCGAGGGCGAACACGCCGGCGACGAATCCGCCGACGATCACCCGCCGATCGCCCTCGAGCAGGACCCACCGCCAGCCGCGGCGACGCGACGGGGTATCGGCGAGGTAGCGTGCGGTGATTCGGCCGCCGGCCCAGACGATGCGAGCGCCGACGACCGCTGCGGCGACCAGCAGCCGGAGGACGTATCCGACGATCGAGAGCCCGATCGAGGACTCGGTATCGGCCTTCGTATCGGTCTCCGCGGCGGTATCGTCGCGGTCGCTGGTACCGTCACCGTCGCGGTCGCGGTCCTCGGTCGAGCGGCGATCGACGGTCTCCGCGCCGTCGACGCGCTCGGGCGATTCCGGATCGTCGCGGTCCGTTCGATCGTCGGTCATGTGCAGGTAGAGATCGGGGCGTCGTCGGGACGGCTCAGAGGCCGTCGGAGACGGCCCCGAGGAGTCGAATGGCGGCCAGCAACAGCGCCGTCAGCAGGGCGAGCCGGCGGAGGATCGCGCCCCGCGTCGTCCTGATTCGGGCGCGGTCCGGTGGGTGAAACCCCACGGTCCACAGCGTCGCGATCGCGCCGACGTTGATCGCGATGAGGTTGACCGCGACGACGACGAGCGAGCCGAGCACCGCCGCGGGTTCCTGCCAGGCGACGCCGACGCCGACGACGCCGATCGGGGGCATGATCGCGGCCGCGATCATCACGCCGATGAGGTCCGTGATGCCGGTCGTCGCCATCCCGAGGCCGCCGGCGATGCCGGAACAGACCGCGACGGTCACGAGCAGCGACGGCGGGAGGCCGTGGCTGCCCAGGCCGAGACTGGCCTCGAGGTCGACCGCGGCCGTGACGACCGTCGACGTCCGCGCGAACGTCGCGAACGCGAGGGCGCTGGTCATCGCCACGCCGATGCCGACGAGTTGGAGTTTGACGCCGCGGACGAACAGCCGGCGCTCGTCGAGGACGGTTGCAACGCTCGAGGCCATCGCCGGGCCCAGCAGCGGCGCGATCACCATCGCGCCGACCAGAACTGCCAGCGAGTCCAGCAGGACGCCCGTGGTGGCGACGACGCCGCTGATCGCCGTCATCGCGGCGAAGATGACCAGCGAGGGCAACTGCGAGCGAGCCTTCGACCGGAGTTCGCTCCGGGAGATGCGCTCGAACGAGAGCCACTCGCCGCGCCGGGCGGGCGAGTCGTCCCACCCGCTGCCGACGATCGCCATCGGCTCCTCGACGACGATGGCGACGTCGCCGGCGACCGACGCCAGGTCGTCCTCCAGGGTCTCGATCGCGTGGGCGGGCACGGGGACGGTGATCGTTCGGTGCTCGCCGTCGGTGTGATCCGTGAGGCTGTACTCGAGATCGTAGCGCTCGAGGACGGTCCTGACCTCGTCGGTACTCGCCTGCGAGGCGGCAAGCACCGTCAGGAGTCGCATATTCGTGGCGTTCGAGGTGCGAGCCGAGCGGTGCCCGTCGCGATCGATCACAGTAACGTGAGCGCATCGGTATCGGGGGTCGGATCGTCGGGAAAGGTTCGGGCGAGCAGCGAGCGGACCGTCTCCCGGACCGCCGCGAGCCGGTCGTCACAAGTGCCGCGACAGGAGCCGCCGCAGCGCCCGATCGGCCCGTCCGGACCCGCGACGTACTGCAGTCGGCCGTGACACTCCGGACAGCGCGGTTCGACGTGGGCGGTCATCCACGCCACGTCGAACCCGTTGCCGGCGAGTCGGTCGCCCAGCGCGTACCAGACGACGACGTCGCACTCCTCGCGGCCCGACGCCGCCCGTTTGAGGCGGTCGATCGCGAGCGCGGCGCTTCGGTAGAGGTCGTCGTTCGGGTCCGCGTGGCGGCGGTGACACCGCCGGAAGTACGTCACGAGTGCGCGCCGCGAGGAGCGGCGCTTCCCCGTTGTGAGCGGGGCGTCGCGGGTAGCGTTCGGCGAGAGATCGTCGGACTGCGGCACCCGCTCGGGGCGGCCGCGGTCGTCGTAGTGGACCTCTCGCGAGAGAGATGCACCGCTGGTCGGACAGAACGCGTGTTCACCGATCATCTGTTGAGGGCCGATCGAACCGTCGGTGCGGTCCGACCGGGTACCCCGGGGATAGCGGCGCCAGAGGCATAAACTGACATAGTGTTGAAACCTTCTAGAATAAAAATTCGGACCCCTAGACCGTTCTAGACGTATGTTTCTATTATTTTGTTCGATAATATTATGGATCTCCCAGTCTTATCAGTAAGCAGTTCCTACGGCGGCTGCACCATGTCACGTGGTGAGCTTTCGCTCGTCGATTCGACCGATCGGCCGTGGTACTGGTACGTCTTAATCGGCTATCCCGTCCTGAGTCTGCTCGGGATCGTCGCGCTCGCCCGCCTCACCGGCGGCGGCTCGGTCCTGGCCTCGGGCCTCGGGAGCGTCGCCCTCCTGATCGTCGTCACCGCTTCCGGCGCCGTCACGCTGCCCGCGCTCTGGCGCGACGTCGAGTTCGTCGCGACCGAGACCGACGCCTGGTCGCCCGACCGGCAGCTCTACGTCGGGGCGGCGATCGCCGCGCCCCTGCTGCTCGGCGTCCTCTCCGGTCTGGCGGCCGGGTTCGGCATCGCGCTGGCGATCGCGATCGTCGCGTTCCTCCTCTCGACGGTGACGGTCTGCGTCGCCTACCTGTACAACCGTCACCGCACGATCGGGTTGCTGGCTCGCTGAGATCGGTCGATCGCGCTCGCGGCCGCGGCGGAACCCGCCCGCTCCCGGCCCGCGCGCATTCGTCCGGTCACCGGTACTCTCAGTGTACATCCTCTAGGTTTCGTCCATTTTTATAGGGCTCAATCTATTGGTTATTTCTGTTGGACGGCCCGGACGACGCGCCCCGGCGCGGATGACATCCTGGCCCGACAGCGCAGCCGTTGGTATCCGCTCCGCGCGATTCTCCGACGCTCCGCTCGATTCGAATCCCGAACTTCGCCACTGATGCTCCCAGCAATACCCATCCCCACTGACGTGTCCGGCCTCGCGCTTGCCCAGGGACGACCGTTCGTCGCGCCGGCGCTGGCGGTGATCGAACACGGACAGTTCCGGTGGGCGTCGGTCGCCGGACGGCCGATCGGCACCGCAGTCGCGTTCGGCGCCCCCGTCCCGGACGCCAACGGGGGCGGCCTTGACCTCGCAGCCAGGCTGGTCGGACTGCTCGGTGCGTTCTTGCTCCGCCTGCTCGAGGCCGCGGTCATCGCGTTCGAGATGGCCTGGGAGACCTGGTGGGCGCTCGTGCTCGGCTTTACGATCACCGGCGCTGTCCAGGAGTTCGTCGCCGAGGACCGGCTCACCGACTTCCTCGGCGACGACGGCTGGCGGGAGGTCGGCTACGGTGCCCTCTTCGGCGCCTCCTCATCGAGTTGCTCGTTCTCCGCAGTGGCGACGACCCGGTCGCTGTTCACCAAGGGCGCGTCGGCCGCGGCCAGCCTGGGCGCGTTCCAGTTCGCGAGCACGGACCTGGTGCTCGAACTCGCGCTCGTGGTCCTCCTCCTGCTCGGCTGGCAGTTCGCCGTCGCGGAGATTTTCGGCGGTCTTGTCGCCATCGCCGTCCTGGCGGTGATCTACCGCCGGTTCGTCCCCCGGCCGTGGGTCGACCGGGCGCGAGAGCACGCGCAGGCGCTCGATGAGACCGAGTGTGCGACCTGCGGGATGGCCGCGGACCCAACCGACGAAGAGACGATCGACGCGACGTTCGACGGCGAGCGGCGGTACTTCTGCTGTTCCGGCTGCCGCAACGCGTACGATCCGGCGACCGATCGCGAGGCCGTCACCGCCGGCCCCGAACTCCTCTCGGGCGATCGCTGGCGGTCGGCGATCGCGAACGCGATCCGCGAGTGGGACATGCTCTGGCGGGACATCGCGATCGGCTTCGTCATCGCCGGTCTGCTGGCCGCGCTCGTCCCGACCGCCTGGTGGACCGCCGTCTTCGGCGTCGGCGCCGAGGGCAGTCTCACCCGCCTGGTCTCGAACGTCGTTCTCGGCGCCGTCGTCGGCGTCCTGACGTTCCTCTGTTCGGTGGGAAACGTCCCCTTCGCGGTCGTCCTCTGGCAGAACGGCGTCTCGTTCGGCGGCGTCCTCGCGTTCATCTTCGCGGACCTGCTGATCCTGCCGCTGGTCCGCACCTACCGGCGGTACTACGGGACCCGCATGGCCGCCGTGATCTCCGTCGCGTTCTTCCTCGCGGCGACGACGGCCGGGCTCGCCGTCGAACTCGTCTTCACTGCCCTGGGCCTCGTGCCGCCCGCGGGCGCGGTTGGCGGCACGGTCTCCGGGACCTACACCGCCCTGTTCAACGTCGTCGCCCTCCCGATCTTCGCGGGCCAGGTCTACGTGGCCCTCGACCCCCACCAGCGCGCCCGCATCGGGAAGCGACTCGCGCCCCACGTCGCCGGCGTCCTCATCCGTACCCACCAGCTCCTCGAGCGGCTCGCCTACGCGCTCGAGGACCGCGGACTGAAGTGAATCCGGCCGATCGACCGCCGACTCCGCCCCTGCACTCCCCGCCCGGTTCCAGCACCTCCCATCACCCATGACACCACCGCTAGTCACTTCCGCGACCGACCGGCTCGATCCGGTCCGGCTCGTCTGCCTCGTCGCCCTCGTGGCGAGTCACGGCCTGGTTCGCCTGGCCGAACGCTACCTCCCCGCGTTCGTGACCGCGCTGGGCCACGGACCGCTCGTCGTCGGCGCGCTGGTGACGCTCGGCCTGGGCGTCGCCGCGGCGGGGGCCGAGTACACGACCGACGCGATCGACGAGGGCGCGACGACCGATCGCGAACGGACAGCGATCGCGGTACTGGCGGCGCTGCTCGGGGCCGTCGGCCTGCTCGCCTGGGCGGGCGCGCCGACGCTCGATACGCTGCTGGGGACGCCGCTGACGTCGCTGGGCTGGCTCGCGGTCGGCGCCGTCGTCCTCCAAACGTGGCACGTCGCCGGGCCCGTCCGCCACCTGTGGCCGGTCGATATCCGGATCGCGTCATCGCCCGCGAGCGCGGCCGATGAACCCGACGGCAACCAGGCGGGCGCGGACGATGGGGACCGGGAGCGAACGCCGCGGCGAGCCCGCGCGCCCGACCGGCGAATGCGGATCGTCGTCGGCGCGCTCGGAATCGCCGCCGCGGCGGTGGTCGCGACCGCGGCCGTCGCTAGCGCCGACGGGGTCCGCGCCGGGTTCGCGCTCGTCGCCGCGACGGGAGCCGCGGTCGCAGTCGTCGGCGCGGTGACGCTCGGCACCGTCGGCGACCGATCGACGCTCTCGGTTGGCCGCCTGGCGACGGCGAGCGGCGACCGGAAGGGCGCGGGAAGCGACGCCGACGCCCCGCTGACGGTCGTCCGGCGCGCCGTCTCGCGGCTGCCCGACCGCCGGCGGTGGGCCGTCGTCGGCGACGCGCTCGTCCGCGTCGCGATCGCGGGCGCCTGGCCGTACCTGATCCTCTTGGTCGTCGACTACCGGCCGCTCGCCCGCTCGGTCGGCGGACTCTCGTTGGGCCCGGCCGCCGTCTTCGGGCTGTTCGTACTCGCGGAGGCGGTGGGGGCGATCGCCGGCGCGATCGCCGCGCCGGCGCTTGCCGCGCGCGTCGATCGGCGTGCGCTGCTGATCGCCGGGCTCGCGGGTCTCTCGCTGGTGCCGCTGGCGCTCGCGGCGGCGCCGGCCAGCGTCGGGGTCGTCGCCGTCCTGTTCGCCCTCGCGGGCTGTCGTAGCGCGATCGAACCGCTCCGGCCGACCGTCGGCGCCGGCGTCCGCGCCGCGCCGGTTCCCGGACCGCGGCTCCCCGACGCCGTCCGAACCGGGGTTCGCCTCGCCGTCGTTCCCGCGCCGCTGGTTGGCGGGCTCCTGTACGCGATCGACCCCCTCGTGGCTTTCACCGTCGCGACGACGGTCGGCCTGCTCGGCGTCCGCGAGCTTGGTCGCGCGTTCACGTTCGACCGCCGATGAGGCGCTCCTCGACGCCGCGGCGTGCGATCCGGAGCGTCGGAACCGTACTCGCGGGTCGCTCGGGCGTCGACCACCGGCGGCTCGGTCGCTGGCACCTCGCGTTCGCGCTGGCGATGGGTCTCTGGGGCGGGCTCGACGCCCTCCTCCTCCGGACGGCGCTGCTCACGCCGCGCCTGGCCCGGTGGCCGGCCGAGACCTACAACGCCTTCTTCACCACCCACGGGCTGACGATGCTGTTCCTGTTCGCGCTGCCGGCGATCTGGGGGTTCGCGTACGCCGCAGTCCCGCCGCTGATCGCGGCCGACGGCGTCGCGTCGCCGACGCTCGGCGCGCTGGCGTTCTGGCTGCAGATCCCCGCCGCGCTGTCGCTGCGTGCGGGCGCCGTCGGCGGCGTCCTCGGCGTGGCGGGATTCGAACCGGTCGCGATCGGGTGGACGCTGTACCCCCCGCTGAGCGTCCGGTCGCCGAACCCCGCGATCGACGCCGTGCTCGTCGGCCTCCTGCTGGTCGCCGTCGGAACGGCGCTGACGGCGGCGAACCTCGTCGTCACGATCCGGCGGAATCGCGAGGTTCGGTGGCTCGACGTCGACACCTTCACCTGGACGGTGGTGACGGCCGCGGCGATGGCGGTCGTCGCCTTCCCCGTCCTGGCCGCCGCCGTCGCGCTGTTGCTCGCCGATCGGGCGCTCGAGACCGTGCTGATCGGCGACGGCGGCCTACTCGGCTGGCAGCACCTGTTCTGGTTCTTCGCCCACCCGCTGGTGTACGTGCTCGTGTTACCCCCGATGGGGATCGTCAGCCATGTCCTCCCACGGTTCGCCGGCCGCCGGCTGTTCGGTCGGCGCTCGTCGGTCTACTCGACGCTCGCGATCGGCGTCGTCTCCTTCACCGTCTGGGCCCACCACATGTTCGTGACGGGTATGAGCCCCGCCGTGCGAACGGTCTTCATGCTCACCACGCTGGCGGTGGCCCTCCCGAGTTCGGCGAAACTCTGCACCTGGCTCGTCACGCTGTGGGGCGGTTCGATCCGCTATACCGCTCCGATGCTCGCCGCCCTCGCCGCGGTCGGCTTCTTCGTCGTCGGCGGCGTCACCGGCGTCTTCCTCGCCGCGCCGCCGATCAACATTCGCTACACCGGGACCTACTACGTCGTCGCGCACTTCCACCTGCTGCTGGCCGGCTTCGTCGGCCTGGCGCTCCTCGCCGGCGCCTACTACTGGTACCCCCTGCTGACCGGCCGCCGGCTCGAGCCGGGCCTGGCCCGCCTGCACGTCTGGCTCACCGTCGTCGGGATCGCCGTGACGTTCGGCGCGCTCCTGCTCGTCGGCCTCGCGGCGTTACCCCGGCGCGTCGCGACCTATCCGGCGAGGTACGCGCCGCTGCACCAGCTCGCGACCGTCGGGACCTACGTCATCGTGGCCGGCCAGGCGGCCTTCCTCTGGAACCTCGGTCGATCGGTCCGGACGGGCGAGCCGGCGTCGGCGGATCCGTGGGATCTCGAGGGCGGCCCGTCGCACACGCGCGAGTGGCGGCGTCGATAGCGCCGTCTCCGAGTCTCTCGATAGGCGTCGCCGATAGCGCCGTCACCGGGTCTCTCGATAGCTTCGCCCCGGGTTCGCTCCCGCTCGCTCTCACTGATTCCCGCCGCCGAATCGACCGCCGAGCAGTCGCATCGCTCTCCGACGACCGCACCGTCGTGCGGCCCGACAACCGTCCTAGCCGACCCAGCACACAGTCCACCCATGGCAACCACCGCAAGCACCGACGTCGCACTGATGCTCCTGCAACTGATCGCGCTGACGATTCCGCCGGCCGTCGTCCTGGTCGAGCAACTGCGCCGCTCCGAGAACCTCGAGTGGCGGCTCCGCAAGCTGAGCTTCGGGCTCGTGATCGCGAGCGTCGCGCTGTTGCTCGCGGCCGCGGTCGCCGTCCTCGGGTACTTCGTCGCGAGCGTCGCGCTGCCGACCGCCGTCTCCGCCGGGCTGTTACTCGTCATCGCCGGCCTGGGTCCCCTCGGCGCGTTCCTCGCGATTCTCTACCGAGAACACCGGCTGGAACACGGTCCCTGACCGGACCCCCGCGGCCCCGCTTCCCGCCGCGGCGTCGCTCCACGCTACGTCCGGATCGGCCGGATCGCGGGTTCGAGTCCCGCGCGTAGCCTCGGCGGCTTCGCCGCCGATGACGAACCGATGTCCGATTACACACCGACAGACCGAGACTGCGACGACAGCGAGGAATCGAGCCCCGATGACGGCGCCGGCGATACCGGCGCCGACGGCAGCGACGGCAGCGATGGCGCGGATCCGCGACCGCTGACGAACCTGACCGGCTTCAAGCGAGATCAGCTGTTCGTCATCCGGATGCTCGCGGACCGCAACCCCCACGGCCTGGTGATCAAGGATAAACTCGACTGCTACTACGACGAGGAGATCAATCAGGGCCGGCTCTACCAGAACCTCGGCGAACTCATCGAGGAGGGGTACGTCGAGAAGCGCCCGCTCGACGGCCGAACGAACGCCTATCGGCCGAGTACGCGCGCCAACGAACTCCTCGAGGCCCACCACGAATGGGAACGGCGCTGCCTCTTCTGCGAGCACCACTGAGCGCGGGACCGCGGTCCCGGTCGCTCCGCGCGGCCTGGCGACCCGACGAACGAACCGACGATCGACGATCCGGCGATCTATTGAGTTCTTCCACGATGACAGCACGCGATCACGACACCGACAGCGGCGAGTCCGGCCGAACAGCACCCGATCTCGACGCCCCGTGGACGTACGCGACGACAGCCGCGCGTCGCCTCGGGGTCCCAGACGAGATCGAGCACCGACTCCTCTATCCGCGCCAGCGCCAGCGGCTCTCGGTACCGTTCGAGCGCGACGACGGCACGCTCGGCGTCTGCGAGGGGTACCGCGTCCGCCACGACGGCGTCCGCGGCCCGTTCGTCGGCCCGCACCGATACGCCGACGCGCTAACCGGCGACGACTGCGCCGGCCTGGCCGCGGCGACGACCGTCGGCGCCGCGATCGCCGGCGTTCCCTTCGGCGGCGCGGCGGGCGGAATCGCCGTCGATCCGACGACGCTCTCGCGGGACGAACGCGTCCGGCTCATCCGCGCCTACGCGGCCCGCGTCGACGGCGTCGGCCCCGACGGCGACGTCCTCGTCCCCGACGTCGGGACCGACGAGCGCACCATGGCCCGATTCGCCGACGCCATCGCCGATCGGATCGACGGCCCGCCGCGAGCGACGGTCGCCGGAAAGCCGCCGGCCGTCGGCGGCTTCCGCGACATCCCGCGCGCGAGCGGCCACAGCGTCGCCCACGTGACACAGGACGTCCTCGAAACCGACCGCGATCGGCCGCTGTCCGAGGCGACGATCGCCGTCGCCGGCACCGGCACCGTCGGCGCGACCGCGGCCCGCCTGCTCGAGTTCTGGGGCGGCACCGTCGTCGCGATGTGCAGCGATCGGGCCGGGCTCACCGCGCCCGCTGACGAGGACGGTTTGGACGCGGATCTCGCCCCCAGCTATCTCGATCGACCGGGCGCGCTCGCGGCCTACGACGACGGAACGATGACCGGCACCGAGAACGTCCTCGAACGGGACGCCGACGTCCTCGTCCTCGCGGCCCCCGCGACGGCGGTCACCGCCGAGAACGCGGCTGCGATCCGATCCGATCTCGTCGTCGAGGGCGCCGTCGGCGGCGTGACCCCCGGCGGCCAGGCCGCCCTCGAAGAGCGCGGCGTGACGGTCGTGCCCGCCACCCTGGCGACGGCCGGGACGATGGTCGCGGCCCACCTCGAGTGGGTCCAGAGCGTCGGCCGGGACCGGCTGAGCGACGCGCGCGTGACCAACGAGTTCGGCTACGCGCTCACCGACGCGGTCGCCGACGTGCGCGACCGCCGCGAGAGCTGCGACCTGACCTGGCGCCAGGCTGCCTACAGCGTCGGCCTCTCGCGGGTCGCGGCCGCCCACGAGGTGGTGCGATGATCGACAGTCTGGACGACTCGCTGTCCGAGGCGCTCGCCTGGCTCCAGCGCGTCGGTTCCTCCGGCGCCGGCTCGGCCGGATCGAGCGCTGCGAACGGGGGCGACGAGACCGACGGGGCCGGAGCCGAGAGCGGCGACGGCCGCGACGGCGATCGCGGCGGCGGCCGGGTAACCGGTGTCGCGACCGACGACGGCGACCGGGACGACCGCGGCGGTTGGGAGGTCGTCGAATCGCCGACCTCGCGGACGCTCCACGGCGTCGTCCACGGTCAGGACGGCCCCTACGCCTGCGGCGAGGGCGGCCTCGTGCTCCACCGGACCGGCGACGCCTGGCGCGTCCTCTTAGAGCGCGGCCCCGGCGTCTCGGAGAACACCCTCCGATCGATCGCCGCGACCGACGACGGCTGTCGCCTGTGGTTCGCCGGCGATAGCGGCGCGCTCGGCTACTACGACGTGGCCGACGGCCACCTCAGCGACTACTCCGCGCCGATGGAGAAGACGAGCACCTGGGAGGCGATCGCCGTCGCCGGCGCGACCGGCGAGGAACGCGTCCGGATCGCGAACGGCTCCGGGGAGGTGCTCGACTGCACCGTCGAGGACGGCTGTCCCGTCTGGGGCGACGTGGTCGAACCGGGCGGCGGATCGACGATCCCCGGCCTGACGGCGGGTCCCGACGGGTTCTACGCCGTCGACACCAGCGGCGGGGCGTACTTCGAACCCGCAGACGGTTCGGGCACGGGCACGGACGCGGACTCGGATTCGCCTGCGACCGATTCCGGGGACGGCGACACGGAATCCGTAGACAGCGACCGGACCAACGACTGGAAACGGATCGGCGTTCGCAACGCTCAGGTCGACTTCCAGGACGTCTGGGCCGGCGCCGATTCGGTCTTCATCGCCGGCGCCGACGGCATCGCCTACCGGTACGACCCCCGCTGCGAGAACTGGACGCCGCTACACGTCGGCCAGGGCGCGCTCCAGGCGATCCGATCGGTCGGGACCGACGCGGTCGCGGTCGCGACCGGCGGCCGGATCTACGAACGCGACGCGAGCGTCCGCTGGACCGCCCTGGACGCACCGACCGAACAGTCGCTGCTCGATCTCGCGCTCGCCCGCTCGAGCGCCGACGTCGGGGACGGCCTGGCGACCGTCTCGGTCGACGTCGCCGTCGGGGCCGGCGGTGCGATCCTCGAGCGCGACCGCCGAGACCGCGAGGGTGCGGCGGACCGCCGTGACTGACCGTACCGGAATCGATCGACTCGTCTGAATCGCCCCGCCGATCGCCCCGTTTTCCCCGTACTCGATGGTACCCGACGTTCGACTCCCGTTCACGACTCGTATCGATCGCGACTCGGTCCCGGTCGCGGAAACGCTCGTCCTCTCGCTGTCCGCCCTGCTGTGGTTCGTCCTCCGCCGGGGATGGCTCCCCGGGCCGGGACCGGTCCCGGACGGCCTCGACGCGCCGATGAGCGCGCCAGGCGTTCCCGAAGCGGCGGCCACGGCAAACGGACTCGCCGGTGCCCTGGCCTACCTCCTGCTGTGGGGTGCGATGATGCTGACAATGATGCTCCCGTCGCTCCTTCCCGCCGTCCGGCGGTATCGGGACGAACTCTGCGACGCGCCGTCCGTTTTCGGCCCGTCGATCGCGGCGTTCGTCGGGGCCTACGGCCTCGTCTGGACGCTGGCCGGCGCCGTCCCGCTGGCGGTCGACTTCCTCCTCTCGATCCGCGGCCTGGTGACCGCGACGATCGGCGGGGTCGACGCCGGGGCGCTCGCGCTTGCCGGCCTGTTCGCGTTCGCGGGCGCCTACCAGTTCACGTCGCTGAAACGGGATCTGCTCGCGCGGTGTGCGCGCTGTCGATCGATCCCGCACCGCCCCGGCGTCCGCCGGATGGCGCGCGAGGGGGTCGAGTACGCCGCCAACTGCGTCGGCTGCACCTGGCCGCTGTTCGCGGCCATGGTCGCGCTGGGATCGATGAACCACCTCGTCATGGTCGGCCTGACGCTGGTCGTCGCGCTCGAGCGCCTGGCGGCCAACGGCGAGGACATCGCGGTCGCCTGGGGCGTCGTCCTCCTCGGCGCGGCCGCGGTCGCGCTCCTCTCGGGCGTGCTCGGCATCTGACGAGGCCGGCCGCTCCGCCGAACCGAAAGCCGACGCGGGATGCCGTTTTTTGATCGCCGCCCCCGAAGGACTAGATGGTGTGCTAAATGGCAACAAGTAACGTCAAATCGTACTGGGGGCGGTACCGCTCGATCCCGATCGTGTACCGAATCGGCGCGGCGTTCGTCCTGGGGTCGATCGTCGGCCTGGTCGTCGGCGATCCCGCGACGAGGCTCGAGCCGCTGGGGGACATCTTCGTCCGGCTGTTGAGCATGATCGTCATCCCGATCGTCGTCTTCACCCTGCTGATGGGGATACGACGGATCTCGCCGGCCCAACTGGGCCGGATCGGCGGTCAGGTGATCGCGCTGTACGCGATCATGTCCGCGATCGCGGTGTTCATCGGCCTGGCGGTAGCGAACCTGGTCAATCCGGGGACGGGACTGACGCTGACCGAGGATGCGGCGTTCGAGCCGGCCGAGACGCCGGACTTCGTCGATGTGCTGGTCGGGATCGTCCCGGAGAATCCGATCGGGGCGATGGCGGAGGGCGACGTCCTCGCGACGATCTTCTTCGTCATCGTCTTCGGCCTGGCGCTGTTGCTGCTCGAGGAGAGCAGCGAGGACGAGGCCGTCCTCCGGGGCGTCGAATCGATCTTCGACATCGTCGAGGCCGGCACCGAGGCGCTGTTCAAGCTCGTCTGGGGGATCATGGAGTACGGCGTCATCGGCGTCTTCGCGCTGATGGCCGCCGTCTTCGGCGAGGCCGGCGTCGACGCGCTCGTCCCGTTCGCGATGCTGATCGCCGCGCTGACCGCCGCAATCCTGCTCCACATCGCAGTCGTCTACCTCGGCGGGCTCATCGTGGCGCTCACTAGGCAGTCGCCCGTCGCGTTCCTCGCGGGCTCGAAGGACGCGATCGTGACCGCGCTCTCGATCCGCTCCTCGAGCGGCACGCTGCCGGTGACGATGGCTAACGCCGACGACAACCTGCGGATCGACGAGAGCGTCTACGGATTTTCGCTCCCGCTGGGCGCGACGATCAACATGGACGGAACGGCGATGTACCAGGGCGTCGTGGCCGTCTTCGCCGCCAACCTCGTGGGCGTGCAGCTAACGATCGTCGAGCAGGTGACGGTCGTCCTCATCGCCGTGCTCGCGAGCATCGGGGCCGGGGGCGTCCCCGGCACGGGGCTGATCATGCTGACCTTAGTGCTGACCCAACTCGGGCTCCCGCTCGAGGTGGTCGGCTTCGTCGCCGGCGTCGACCCGATCCTCGACCGACTCCGGACGATGACGAACGTGACCGGCGACCTGGCCGTCACGACGGTCGTCGCCCACTGGAACGACGCGATCGACTTCACCGGGGGCTCGTGGGCCGATCCGACGCGGGGCCTCGAAATCGGCGGCGACACAACGGCGGGTGGCGACTGAACCCGCTGCACGGGAGCTCTCACCCCGCCGTTCTCTTTTTCGCCGCCGTCGACCGACCGGTCAACAGGGACAGTAGTACTCTCTCGTCCCGAATTCCGTCGCGAGGAGCCGGTATGTCGGATCCGGATCGCTCGGCCGGTAGACGGCCGTCGTGAGATCGTCGCGCCGCTCGAATTCGCCGGCGACGATCGAGCGCCACTGCTCGCGCGAGAGGTGATCCTCGACCGCGTGGTTCGCCAGCAGCGTCGCGTAGTCCTTGAGGTAGACCCAGGTCGCGTCCCGGACCACGCCAGGCTCGTAGTCGCCGCCGGTCGCGTCGGCGTAGGCCGCCGCGGGGAGGTTCGCCCCCGCCGCGATCGGGAGCCCGATCCACTTCCACGGCCTGGTGTTGATATCGAGCAGCCGGTACTCGTCGGTCCGCGCGTCGTAGAGGAACTCCGCCTCGCTGATGCCGTGGTAGCCGGCGTCGTCGAGCACTGCGAGCGCGTCCCGTTCGATCTCGGGGACGTCGGTGCCGGAAACCAGGCAGGTCGTCCCGAAGTCGGGCGGATAGATCGCGCGGCGCCGGCCGACGAAGGTGACGGCGTCGTCGACGCCCGACTCGGGGACGTACGACGCGAGCGTGTAGAGGTCGCCCTGCTCCTTCGGAATCTTCTCTTGGGCCATCACTCGCATGTCCGCGTCGCGGGCGCGCTCGACGATCTCGTCGTACTCTTCTCGACTTTCGACTTCGACGAGGTTCGTCCCGAACGCGTCCTCGAACCGCCGCTTCAGGGCCGGTTTGACGATCAGCGGAAGGTTCAGTTCATCGGCCGCGGCGTCGGGATCGGTCTCGTCGAGCCGGTAGGTCTCGGGGGTCGGCACGTCCAATTCGTCGGCCCGCTCGTAGAGCGAGGTCTTGTCTAAGATCGCGTCGACCGTCTCGAAGTCGGCGAACGGCAGGTCGATCCTGTCGGGGTCGAGGTCGGCGACGGCGTGGACCCACTCGTCCATACACGGGAACAGCACCGGGTCGTGTTCGAGCGCGTCCGCGATCGCCGCCAGTTCCTCCCCGAACGCCTCGAGATCGTCGAGCGGATAGGTGACCAGGCCCGCCAGCTCGACCCCCTCGGAGTACGGCGCGACCCCGTCGGGCGAGCGGTCGAGCGTGACCACCGGCACGCCGTGGTCCGCGAGCGCGCGGGCAACCGCCAGGCCGGTGATGTGGGCGTTGCAGACGATCGCCGGCGGTCGGTCGAACGACCGATCTTCCAGTTCGTCGATGGCGGTTCGCGTATCGTAGACTGTGTCTGCCATGCGTGTTATTCTCATTCAGGCCGCAAAAATCGTCCGGGACCGTCCGATCGATCGGTGCGGTCCGGAGGCATACCCCCGTCTCGCGGCCGCTCCCGGCCGGCGCACCGCCGGCAACTCGCGGATCGCGGTCGGATATCGCGGAACCGCCTGGCGCGGTCGAGACGCCGGTTACCGTTTCGTGGTCACTCGCTCTCCCGGTCGGTCTTCGGCGTCTCCCCGCCGATCGTCACGTCAGTCGTTCCGAACGGTTGCATCGTCTCCTCGAACGTCGCGGTCAGTTCGGTGTCCGGGAACACCCCGATAATGCGGGCGGGTTCGTCGCCGGCGTTCGCGATCCCGTGGGGTTCCATTTCGGGGACGATGGCGCACTGTCCCGCCTCGAGGGGGATCGTCTCGTCGCCGACCGTCGCTTCGACCGTCCCTGCGATCACTACGAGGAGTTCCTCGTTGCTGTCCCGGTGGCTGGGGAGGTGGTCGCCGGGGTCGATCTCCATGCTGACGAGCATCAGATCTTCGGCGCCAGCGTCGGTCCCGTTCGGCGTTCCGGGCGTCAGCGGGAAGTAGCCGCGCAGGCGTGCGCGCTCGTCGCCCTCCTGATACACGTCGGTTCCCTCGAATTCGTAGAGATCGATCGCTCGGGTCGCTTCCGGTTGCTTCTTCGATGTTGCTGCCATGGGTGCTCACCGCTGTGATTGCGGGCCGCCTCGCGGCGACGTGAAAAGCGTCGACTCGGTCGATAGGGGCCTGAATCAGGTACTAGAACGCTCGCTCGTCTCTTAACGGTTTTTCACGGGGCTGGGAGAGACCGAATCGGAGACAGAACCACGGTCGAAATCCGGCGACTCCGGTCGGCTCGAAGCGACTACCGACTACCTGGCGTCCGCCAGTTCCTCGAGCGCCTCCGGGTTCTCGATGCTGCTCATGTCGCCCAAGTCCTCGCCCGTGTAGGTGGCCTCGATGGCCCGGCGGATGATCTTTCCCGACTGGGTCTTCGGCAGTTCGTCGACGAACAGCACCTCGCGCGGGCGGAACGGCTTCCCCAGTTCCTCGCCCACCTGCGCGCGCAGTTCCTCGCGGAGGTCGTCGCTCTCCTCGGCGCCGTCGAGGACGACGTAGGTGACGACCGCGGTCCCGGTCGTTTCGTCCGGCGCGCCGATCGCGGCGGCCTGGTTGACCGCGTCGTGATCGATCAGCGCCCCTTCGACCTCGGCGGGGCCGACCTTGCGTCCGGCGACGTTGAGCGCGTCGTCGGCGCGGCCGTGGAGGAACCAGAAGCCGTCCTCGTCCTTCTGGGCCCAGTCGCCGTGGTTCCACAGGGGCGGGTCCTCGAAGGTCGACCAGTACTCGGTCAGGTAGCGCTCGTCGCCCGACCACAGCGACTTGGTCATCGACGGACAGGAGTCCCTGGCGACGAGGAAGCCCCGGCGGTGCTCCTCCGCGACGGAGGTCCCGTCGCGGTCGACGATGTCGATGTTCATCCCGAGCCCGGGGCCGCCGAGCGTGCAGGGCTTGAGCGGCTGGGTCGGCATCGGCATCAGGAAGCAGCCACAAATCTCGGTGCCCCCGGAGATGTTGATGATCGGCGCCTGGCCGCCGCCGACGTTCTCGTAGAACCAGCGCCAGGACTCGGGGTCCCAGGGCTCGCCCGTCGAGCCGAGTAGCCGGAGCGACGAGAGGTCGTGACCTTCGAGCCAGTCGTCGCCGTGCTTCCGTAACGCGCGGATCGCGGTCGGCGAGATGCCGAACTGGGTGAGGTCGTGTCGGTCGATCATCTCCCAGAACCGGTCGGGTTCGGGGTGGTCGGGCGCGCCCTCGTACATGAAGACGGTGCCGCCGAAAGTGTGGGTCCCGATCAGCGTCCATGGCCCCATCATCCAGCCGATGTCCGAGACCCAGAAGAACCGGTCGGCCGGCTTGAGGTCCATCCCGAAGTAGACCTCCTTGGCGCACTGGACCTGCACGCCCGCGTGGGTGTGGACGATCCCCTTCGGCTTGCCCGTCGTCCCCGACGAATAGAGGAGCATCGACTCCTGATTCGAGGGCAGCGACGCCGTCTCGTACTCGTCGTCTTGCGCCGCCACGGCGTCGTCCCACCACTCGTCGCGGTCGTCGGTCCAGGGGATCTCGGTCTCGCTCCGCCGGTCGCTCGAGCCGAGCCGATCGAAGACGATCGCGTGCTCGACGTGCCCCGCTTCCTCGATCGCCTGGTCGGCCGAGGACTTGAGGAAGACCGGATCGCCGCGTCGATAGAACCCGTCGCCGGTGAACAGCACCGCGGGCTCCGAGTCCTCGATCCGGGTCGCAGCCGCGTCGACGCCGAAGCCCGAGAAGATCGGCACCGCGATCGCGCCCACCTTGAAACAGCCATAGAGGATCGAGACGACCTCGGGTACCATCGGCATGTACAGTCCGACCGTGTCGCCCGCGCCGACGCCGCGTTCCTCGAGGGTGTTCGCGACCTGGTTCGCCTGGCGACGGAGTTCGTGATAGGTCACCTCCCGGACCTCGCCGTCTTCGCCCTCCCAGATGGTAGCGACTTTGTTGCGCCGCTCCTCGTCGCGGGCGGCGTGGCGGTCGACGACGTTGTGTGCGATGTTGAGTTCGCCGTCGACGTACCAGTCGGTGAACTGCGGCCCCTCGCTGCTGTCTCGGACCTCGTCGTAGGCCTCGTAGAACTCGATCCCGAGGTAGTCGACCAGCTCGTCCCAGAACCAGTCGAGGCCGCTCTCGGGTTCGCCCTCGACCTCGGTCGTCGTCCGCTCGATGAGGTCGTCGTAGTCGTCGATCCCGTACGTCTCCATGAAGTCGTAGACGTTGGTAGATTCGACGAACTCCCGGTCGGGTTCGTGGACGATCTCGTCGACATCCTCGAGACTGGGGCTCGTGTTCTCGGACATTGTTACTCGTAGGTAAGGGTCATGCCACCATCAAACAACAGGTCGCCGCCGTCGAGGTGCCGGCCCAGATCCGAGAAGCCGAGCAGGAAGAGGTTGGCGACGTCGACCGGCTCCATCATCTCCTTGACGCGGGACTGGCCGAGCATGACGTCCTCGATTACCTCGTCGACCGAGATCCCGCGCTGTTCGGCGGTGTCCTCGAGTTGGTCGGTCACGAGTGGCGTCTTCACGTAGCCGGTGCTGACCGAGAACGAGCGGATCGCCCCCTCACCCTCGGCGGCGATCGACTGGGTCAGGCCGCGCAGGCCGAACTTCGAGACGTTGTAACCGACCTTGTCGCTGGTGACGTAGTGGCCGTGAACCGAGCCCATGTTGCCGACACAGCCCTCCCCATCCTCGGTCTCTCGGAAGTGCGGGATGCACAGTTTCGAGAGGTACAGCGGCGCGCGGAGCATGATCCGGTGCATCGTATCGTAGGTCTCCATCGGAAAGTCCTCGATCGGGTCGATGTGTTGCATCCCCGCGACGTTCGCGAGGTACTTGATATCACCGAGTTCCGCGGCCTCGTCGACGATTCGCTCGAGGTCGCCGTCGTCCGTGAGGTCGCCGGGAATCGACTCGATCGTTCCCCCGAGGTCGAGTTCTTCGCCGCGGTCGACCGTCCCGTCGAGCCCCTCCTCGTCAACGTCCGTCGCCGCGACGGTGAGTCCGTTCCCCGCGGCCGCCAGCGCCGTCGCTCGACCGATACCCGAGGCCGCGCCCGTCACCAGGCAGACGTTGCGATCGGTGAACGAGTCGTCGTCGAAGTCGTGAATGTCCTCGCGCGCGACCGTCGGTGGGGTGACCTGATCCTGTGACATACTGTTATGAGACCAGACACCGAGGATCACGATAAAAGTGATCAGTGGCCGGCCCGATGTTCTCACTCCGATGAGTGTCACGGATACCGATCGATCGCACGATCGGTCGCTCCGTAGGGACGATCGATCGGCGCCGAGCAGGCCGATTTCCGCCGACGCGGCGCGATAATTGTAATCTAACTTATAGTCGTCTGACGTACGTTTATGTGGCCCGACGGCCCCATAGCGGATATGCCGAACAACCGCGTCGAGGAACTCGAATCGACGGTCGCGAAGCTCGAGTCGACGGTAGAGGGGCTGACAGATGAACTCATCGAAGCGAAGGAGCGCATTCGCGTCCTTGAGGCCGAACTCGACACCGAGACGCCGACGCGCGTCCCCGAGCGTCGGAGCGGCGAGCCCGCCGCGGCGGTCGACGAAGACGAAACGCCCGACGCCGAGTCCGACGACGTCGCCGAAGCGGCGGCCGACGCCGAGGACGACGGCGACGCTGCCGGCGACGAAGCGGAAGACTCAGGTAGCGACGACATTATTGTCGCATAACTGCGGCCGACGCCGTCGGCGAGGCTGGGGGAGCGCCGACGGAGCGATCGTCTCCGCTCTCGCTCCGCCCGGTCCCCACCCCCACCCCGCACCGACGGCCGACGCCGATTTCGCCCCGGAGGCCTCGCAAAGAGAATGTACATCAAGTCGCTCGTCTTAGACAATTTCAAGAGCTTCGGTCGGAAGACGAAGATACCGTTTTATGAGGATTTCACGGTCGTCACGGGCCCGAACGGCTCCGGCAAATCGAACATCATCGACGCCGTGCTGTTCGCGCTCGGCCTGGCCCGCACGCGCGGGATCCGCGCCGAGAAGCTGACGGACCTGATCTACAACCCCGGTCACGAGGACGGCGACGCGTCCGCCGGACCGCGCGAGGCGACCGTTGAGGTTATCCTCGATAACTCGGATCGGACCCTCGAGCGCTCGCAGGTCGTCAACGCCGCGGGCAGCGAGGACGTCGGCGACATCGACGAGGTCCGCATCCGCCGCCGGGTGAAAGAAACCGAGGACAACTACTACTCCTACTACTATCTGAACGACCGCTCGGTCAACCTCTCGGACATTCAGGATCTGCTCGCCCAGGCCGGCGTCACGCCGGAGGGGTACAACGTCGTCATGCAGGGCGACGTCACCGAGATCATCAACATGACCCCCCACGCCCGCCGGGAGATCATCGACGAGATCGCGGGCGTCGCGGAGTTCGACGCCAAGAAGGAGGACGCCTTCGAGGAACTCGAGACCGTCCAAGAGCGGATCGACGAGGCCGAACTCCGCATCGAGGAGAAGCGCGAACGCCTCGAACAGCTCGCGGACGAGCGCCGCCAGGCGATGCGCTATCGGCGCCTCCGCCGCGAGAAAGAGGAGTACGAGGGCTACAAGAAGGCCAGCGAACTCGAGGAGAAACGCGACGAACTCGAGTCGGTCGAGGCGACCGTCGACGACCTCGAAGACGAACTCCGCGAACTCCAGCGCGAACTCGACGAGCGCGAGGGGAAGGTAGTCCGCCTGCAGGAGGATCTCGAGGACTTAAACGCCGAGATCGAGCGCAAGGGCGAGGACGAGCAGCTCCGGATCAAAAGCGAGATCGAGGAGATCAAAGGCGACATCTCGCGGCTCGAGGACAAGATCGAAGCCAGCGAGGAGCAGATCGAGGACGCCGAATCCGAGCGCCGCGAGGCGTTCGTCCAGATCGACCGCAAGCAAGAGCAGATCGAGGAACTCGACGACGAGATCCGCGAACACAAGCTCGAGAAGGCCTCGATCAAGACCGAGATCCAAGAGCGCGAGGCCGAACGCGCGGACCTCGAGGCCGAAATCGAGGCCGTCGACACCGAGTTCGACGAGCTCAAGGCCGACCTGGCCGAGCGCAAGGACGACTTAGAGGCGGCCAAGACCCAGAAGAACGACCGCCAGCGCGAGCAGGACCGCCTGCTCGACGAGGCCAGGCGGCGCTCGAACGCCATCGACGAGAAAGAGGACGCGATCGAAGAGAAACGCGAGCAGCTCCCCGAGATCGAGAGCGAGCGCGGCGACCTCGAGCGGGAACTCGAGAAGGCCGAACAGAACCGCGACAACATCGCCGAGGTCGTCGACGACCTGAAGGCCGAGAAGCGCCGCCTCCAGTCCGACGTCGACGAGCTCGACGACGAGATCCAGGCCAAACAGCAGGAGTACGCCGAACTCGAGGCCAAGGCCGGCGAGAGCGGCGACTCCTCGTTCGGCCGCGCGGTGACGACGATCCTCAACTCGGGGATCGGCGGCGTCCACGGCGCGGTCGCCCAGCTCGGCACCGTTTCGGGCGAGTACGCGGTCGCCTGCGAGACCGCCGCCGGGGGTCGCCTGGCGAACGTGGTCGTCGACGACGACGTCGTCGGCCAGCAGTGTATCGAGCACCTCAAGTCCCGCAACGCCGGCCGGGCTACCTTCCTGCCGCTGACGGACATGAGCCGGCGCCGGCTCCCCAACGCCCCCAGCGATCCGGGCGTCGTCGACTTCGCGTACAACCTGGTCGATTTCGACGACCAGTACGCGGGCGTCTTCTCGTACGTCCTCGGGGACACCTTAGTCGTCGAGGACATCGAGACCGCGCGCTCGTACATGGGCGACTACCGGATGGTCACGCTGGACGGCGACTTGGTCGAGAAGAGTGGTGCCATGACCGGCGGCTCCGGCGGCGGCTCGCGGTACTCCTTCACCGGCGGCGGCGAGGGCCAACTCGAACGCGTCGCGAAGCGGATCACGGAACTCCAAGAGGAACGCGAGGAGCTCCGCGAGGAGCTCCGCGGCGTCGAGGAGCGTCTCGACGACGCCCGCGACCGCAAGAGCGACGCGGCCGACGAGGTGCGTTCGATCGAGTCCGAACTCGAGAAGCTCGACGAGCGGCGCGACCGCATCGAGACGGAGATCGAGGACTTCGAGAGCGACCTCGAGGAACTCCGTGAAGAGCGCGAGTCGGTCGACGAGCGGATGAACGAGATCGCCGACGAGATCGAGGCGAAGACGGCGACGATCGAGGAGATCGAGGCCGACATCGCGGACCTCGAGGGAGAACTCGCGGACTCGAAGATTCCCGAGCTGACCGATCAGATCGAGGAACTCGACGCGGAGATCGACGAGCGCGAGGCCCAGATTCAGGAGATCGACAACGAGCTCAACGAGTTGAACCTCGAGAAGGAGTACGCCGAGGACGCCATCGAGGACCTCCACGACGACATCGAGGCCGCCCAGAACCGCAAGGCCGAGCACGAGGAACACATCGAGGAGTACGAGACCGAGATCGAGGGCAAGCGCGAGACCCTCGCGGAAAAGCGCGAGGCCGTCGAGGAGTTGGAAGCGGAGCTCGCCGAACTGAAAGACGAGCGCAGCGATCGCAAGGAGGAACTGGCCGAGGCCAGGACGGCCCGCGACCAACAACAGGACCGGGTCAACGCTGTCGAGAGCAAACTCGAGGACGCCAGCGAGCGCGCGAGCAGCCTCGAGTGGGAGATCGAGTCCCTCGAGGCCGAGGTCGGCGACTACGACCCCGAGGACGTGCCCGATCACGACACCGTCCTCGAGATGATCGACCTCCTGCAGACCGACATGGAGGCGATGGAGCCGGTCAACATGCTCGCGATCGACGAGTACGACGAGGTCCGCAGCGACCTCGAGGAACTCGAGGACGCAAAGGCCACGCTGGTCGAGGAAGCCGACGGGATCCGCGACCGAATCGAACAGTACGAGACCCAGAAGAAACGGGCGTTCATGGACGCCTACGACGAGATCGCCGCGCACTTCACGGAGATCTTCGAGAAGCTCTCGGAGGGGACCGGCTCGCTCCACCTCGAGGACGAAGCGGACCCGTTCGACGGCGGGCTGACGATGAAGGCCCAGCCGGGCGACAAGCCGATCCAGCGCCTGGACGCGATGTCCGGCGGCGAGAAGTCGCTGACCGCGCTGGCGTTCATCTTCGCGATCCAGCGGCACAACCCGGCGCCGTTCTACGCGCTCGACGAGGTCGACGCCTTCCTCGACGCCGTCAACGCCGAACGGGTCGGCCAGATGGTCGAGGAACTGGCCGGCGACGCGCAGTTCGTCGTCGTCTCCCACCGCTCGGCGATGCTCGACCGCTCCGAGCGGGCGATCGGCGTGACGATGCAACAGGACAACGTGAGCGCGGTGACCGGGATCGACCTGAGCGACGGCGTCGACCCGAGCGGCGAGGAGGTGTCCGTGAGTGACTAGCGAGTCGCCACCCGACTCGGAGAACGCGAGCGCCGAAGGCGCGAGCAGGGAGTCGCGAAGTGATTCCGACTCACGAGACGCTGATCGCGACGAGTTCTATACCGACGGCGGGAGCGACGACATCCCGCTGAACATCGCCGGCCACGAGGACCGCGAGCGGCCGGGGAAATCGGACGCGAGCGAAGAGAGCAACTCGAGCGGCGAGCGCTCGCCGTCCGGCGAGGAGTCGGTCCTCGAGTTCTCCGAAGACGACGGTCTCGGCTCGAGCGCCGGTGACGACCCGGACGTGGACGCGGACGATGACGCCGAAGCGGACGAAGTCGAACCCGTCGAACTCCTCGTACAGCTCGCGAAGGACGGCGAGATCGATCCGTGGGACATCGACGTCGTCCGCGTCACCGACAAGTTCCTCGAGGCGCTGGACGACGCCGACCTGCGGACCTCGGGGCGGGCGCTGTTCTACGCCAGCGTCCTCTTGCGGATGAAAAGCGACGAGCTGTTCGCTCCCGACGAGCCCGAGGAAGAGGAGCTGCCGCCGTGGGAAGCGCCCTTCGCCGACGACGGGGCGATGGACGCGCAGGGCGACGACGGCGCCGGATCCCACCCGCCGGGGTTCGATCCCGTCGAGAACCTGGAGGCGGAGATGGAACGCCGGTTAGAGCGCAAGCACGCCCGCGGAAAGCCGGAGACACTCGACGAACTGGTCCGGGAGCTTCGCACCGCCGAGCGCGACAGCCGGTGGAAGGAGTCGCGCAGCTACGACACGAGCGACTCGCCGAAGGGGTACGACCGCGGCGTCCAGGAGCTGAACTACCACTCCGGCGACGACTTCCGGGTCGACGACGAGCCGACCAGCGACGACGTCACGCACACGACCCACGAGGAGGACATCGAGTCCGTTATCGACGACGTCGAGGCGGAGCTCGAACGCCACTACGAGAACGGGCGCGACGAGGTGCTGTACGCCGAGATCGACGAGGTCGGCGGCTCGCGCGTGATGACCTACCTCGCCTTGCTCTTCCTGGCCCACCGCGGGCGGCTCGTCCTCGAACAGGACGAACTGTTCGGCGACCTCTGGATTCAGGAGGCGACGGTGGACGCGGAACCGGACGAAGCCGACGAAGCGATCGCTGACTGAGCCGTCCCGGTTTCTCGCGGTTCGCGTCGAAACGGTTATTCGTCCGTCACGAGTACCGTTCGACGAATGACACGACCGGACCGCCGTCCGAACGCGGCGCGCGGACTGCGGCGCCTGGCGGACCACGTCGGGTTCGCGCTGCTGTGGTGTTGGATCCTCGTCTCCCTGTTTTTCGTCCCGACGTGGCTCGGGTACTGGTGGGTCGGCGCGCTCCTGTTTGTCGTTGGACTCGTCGTCTGCTGGCAGGCGGCCGGCGCGACGACCGACCCGGTCTACACCGTCGGCACCAAACGCGAGGTCCGGACCGGCCGCGTCGAGTCCGAACGCGTCGACTGCGACGAGTGCGGTCGGCCGGCCGCGGGCGGCGAGTACCGCCGCTACGAGCGCCGGCGCGTCCTGTTCGGCACCACCGTTTCGATTCCGGAATTGGGCGAGAACGTCTACTGCCAGCGGTGTGCGTACGATCCGCGCGATCCCGATTTGATCGCGGGTGAGGAAGCCGCTACCGGCGCGCTCGAGAGCGAGCGGCTAGGCGTCGGTCCGAGCGCCCCCGAGACCGACGGACGGTCGGCGCTCGAATCGGAGCGCCGGTGAGCCGCGCCGTCGACCGAAAGGGCGCGAGCGAGTCGGTGCGAGTAGCAGTAAGTCGAGGAGCCGGTCCGATCAGTCGTCCAAGTAGTCGCCGGCCAGCAGGTCGACGCGCTCGCGGGTCTCCTCGGGGATCGCCGCTTCGGGCGTGTTGATCGTCCCTTCGAGGGCGGACCAGGCGTCGCTCTCGAAGTCCTCGGGCATCGTCCGGATGGCGTGCTCGACGACCTCGTTGATCGCGTCCTGGTTGGCTTCGGCGTTCTCGAGGACCTCCTCCAAGGTGACCTCGTTGTCCGCCTTCCAGACGTCGTAGTCGGTGACGCCGGCGACGGTGGCGTAGCTCAGTTCGGCCTCGCGGGCGAGTTTGGCCTCCGGGATTGCGGTCATGCCGACGATATCCCAGCCCTGATCGCGGTAGAACTCGCTCTCGGCGCGGGTGGAGTACTGCGGCCCCTCGATGCAGACGTAGGTGCCGCCCTTCTCGGTCTCCGTGTCCTCGGTCACCTCCTCGGCTGCGGTCGCCAGGTGGTCGACCATCTCGGGACAGTAGGGGTCGGCAAAGCCCATGTGGACGACCATGCCGTCGCCGAAGAAACTGGACGTGCGGTGTTTGGTCCGGTCGAAGATCTGATCGGGGACGACGAGCGTCCGGGGCGGCAGGTCCTCGCGGAGGCTGCCGACCGCGTTCGTGGCGATGACCCGGTCGACGCCGACGGACTTGAGCGCGTAGATGTTCGCCCGGTAGGACGCGTCGGTCGGCGCGTGTTGGTGGTCCTCGCCGTGGCGCGGGAGGAAGGCGACCTCCTTCCCGGCGAGTTCGCCGAGGGTGACGGCCTCGCTGGGCTCCCCGTAGGGCGTCGAGATCTCCTCCGTGCGGGTGTTCTCGAGTGGCAGTGCCTCGTAG
This sequence comes from Natrinema salifodinae, assembly GCF_900110455.1. Classification (NCBI taxonomy): domain Archaea; kingdom Methanobacteriati; phylum Methanobacteriota; class Halobacteria; order Halobacteriales; family Natrialbaceae; genus Natrinema; species Natrinema salifodinae. The sequence continues at coordinate 739,930 of NZ_FOIS01000002.1, forward strand.
ATGCCGCTTCCGCCGATAACGCCGATCGTCATGCGACTACCTCGGCGGACCAGTGCCGTAAACGGCCCGATTGTCTCTCGAATTCGGCGGTCGGTCCCGTCCGTAGGCGCCGGTCAAGCCCGGGAATCGGCGTCGCCTATTCCTGTTCCTCGTTATCACGGTTCACGAGGGCCCAAATAGCCCCGTCGTTACTGTTCGGTTATGGCAATCGGTGAACAGTCGGAGTCGACCGACGGGGACCTCACCGAGGGCAACCTGGTGCGACCGATGATCCGCCTGGCCTGGCCGCTGGTAGTCATCCAACTGCTGCAGGTCGCCTACAACGTCGGCGACACCTTCTGGCTCGGCGCGCTCTCGCCCGACGCGGTCGGCGCGGTGAGCCTGGCCTTTCCGCTGCTCTTTTTGCTGATCGCGATCGGCGGCGGGTTCACGACGGCCGGCGCGATCCTGATCGCCCAGCACACCGGCGCGGAGAGCGGCGAGGCGGGCCTGATCGCCGGGCAGACGCTGTCATTTGTCTCCATCGTCGCCGCGGGGTTGGGGCTGCTCGGGTTCGTCGCGACCGAGCCGATGCTCGCCGCCCTGCCGGCCGACCCCGAGACGCAGGCGGCGATCCTCCCGCTGGCCGCCGGCTACCTCAAGGTGTTCTTCCTCGGCCTGCCCTTCCTCTTCGGCTTCTTCGTCTTCGTCGCGCTCATGCGGGGCTACGGCAGCACCCGGGCGCCGATGCGGGTGATGGTCGTCAGCGTCGCGATCAACCTCGCGATCGACCCGCTGTTCATCTTCGGCGTCGGGCCGGTCCCCCGCCTCGAAGTGCAGGGGGCCGCCGTCGCGACGCTCATCTCGCGGGCGATCGCGACGGCGATCGGCGTCTACCTGCTGTACTACACCGACGTCGGTCCCGACATCCGGGCGGCCCACCTCCGCCCGCGACGCGAGTACATCGCGAAGATCACGCGCCTGGGCATCCCGACGGCCCTCGAACAGTCGATGACGGCGTTGGCGCTGGTTGCGATGACGGCCATGGTCGTGACCTTCCCGCCCGCGGTCGTCGCGGCCTACGGGCTCGGGAATCGGCTGATCTCGCTGGCCTTCCTGCCCGCGCTCGGCACGGGCCAGGCGACGGACACGATCGTCGGCCAAAACTTGGGCGCGGGCAAACCCGATCGCGCGGGGCGGGCGGTCCGGATCGCGGCGAGCGTGATCGCGGCGGTCATGCTCGCGGCGGGTGCGCTGGCGGTCCTCTTCCCGGAGCCGTTCGTCTCGGTGTTCGTCACCGCCGACGAGGCCGGGAAGGAGGCGACGATCGAGTACGGCGTCACCTACCTCCGGTTCGCCGCGGTCGGGTTCGCCTTCATGGGCGTACTCCAGGTGATCCAGGGCGCGTTCCGCGGAGCCGGAAACACGAAGACGGCGCTGGCCTTCGCCGTGCTCGGGCTGTGGATCGTCCGCGTCCCCGTCACCTACGGGCTGCTGTTCGTCGCCGACTGGGGACCGACTGGGATCTGGACGGGCGTCGTGATCGGTGACGTCGCCGGCGCGCTCGCGGCCCTCGCCTGGTTCACCCGCGGGACCTGGAAGAAGTCGATCGTCGACGAGGCGGACGCAGGGACGGAATCGGACGACGCGGATGCGGATGCTGACGCGGACGACCAGGCGGAACCGAACCGGATCGACGCGGATTCGACCGCCGAATAGGGACAGTGCGGAGGGATCGGAGAGAAAATAGCCGCGCCGCGCGACTCGCACTCGAATCGAATTCGATCGAACGCGGATTCGATCCGACTCGATCGGATGCGGTACCGTCTATCCGTCGGCGAGCGACCACTCGCCGGGCCCGGCCGAGACGATGACGTCGCGGCGTTCCATCTCGTTCAAGACCTCCGGCAGCCGGTCTGGCTGGGCGATCTCCATCTCGATGCGCTGGACGCCGTGGTACTCCGTGAGGTAGTGGCGAATCTCCTCCTGGGTGAACGTCGCCTGGTCGGCCTGGTCCATCACGCCGGAGATCAGGTCGACCATGTCCTCGATGAAGTTCCAGGGGTAGACGATCCAGGTCCACTCCTCGAGCTGCTCGCCGACGTAGTCGGGCTGGAACTCGCTGGTGCCCAATAGCTGGAGCGTCGCGGTGCGGACCTCGCCGGCCTCGCGGTCGTCGACGTACTCGTAGGCGCGCTTGATCGACCCGCCGGTGTCGGCGATGTCGTCGATGATGAGCACGTCCTTGTCTTCGACGCTGCCCTCGGGCATCGGGTAGCGGACGGTCGGCTCGCCGGACTTCTGGGCGGTGCCGACGTAGTGTTCCATCTTCAGGCTCGTCAGGTCGTCCAGGCCGAGGAAGTCACAGAGACACCGGCCCGCGAACCAGCCGCCCCGCGCGAGCGCGACGACGACGTCCGGTTCGAACTCGTCGTCGCGCACGTCGTCGCTGACGTCCCGACACAGGCTGTAAATGTACTCCCAATTGGTTATCGTACAGTCGAAATCGTCCGGTAGGTCGGACATCTGATGGCCACCTACGGGGTACCTGGAGCGCGGCCCTCTTAAGTTGGCTGAAACCCGTTTCACGTCCCGCGCCGGCGGGCCTCATAGAATAGTGAACAGTAATTTCTACCGGACTGTCGAACGGTCCGAACTGTAGATGCCCTCGACACGAGACTACGAGTACCTCCTCGAGTGCGAGAACGTGATCGGCGTGGACTACGACGAGGAGGTGGACCGGGTGACGGTGTTCGTTTCGCAGAAACGACCGCGGGACTGCCTCGACGACGCGGACGACGTGGAAAAGCGCGTGGCCGACGCGGGCGACGACGTCGACGTCAGCGTCGTCGACTCGGGGTACGACGAGAAGCGAGAGGGGTTCGACGCCCTCTCGACCCTCGATCCGATGCCCGAGGCCGCGGCGGGACGACAAGAGTGCCACCGCCCCGTCCCCGCCGGCGTCAGCGAGATCAACGCGAACTCGACCGCCGGGACCGGCGGCCCGTATCCGGCTCGCGTCGATCGCGCGAACGGCGACGGGAACGACGACGGCGACGCCACCGACGCTCGCTGGCGCGACGACGTCGCGGACGGCGACCTCGTCCGCCTGTCGAACAACCACGTCTACGCCCGCTCGAACGAGGCGGCGTTCGGAGAGTCGATCCTCCAGCCGTCGCCAGCCGACGGCGGCGACGCGGACGACGAGGTCGGCCAGCTCGTCGGCTACGTCCCGATCGAAGACGACGGCCTGGTCGACGTCGCCGCCCGCTCGGCCGATCCGGACCGGGAGTCCGCGATCTACTACGGGCTGGACGAGGCCTGGCCGACCGGCGTGCGCCGCGAGGGGTACGACGACCTCCGCGGCGAGACGGTCACCAAGACGGGGCGCACGACGGGCGTCACGAGCGCCGCGATCGAGGCGGCGAGCGCGACCGTCCGCGTGGAGTTCGGCGATCGAGGGACGGTCGAGTTCCGCGAACAGCTCGTCGCCGGCCCGATGTCCGAGCCCGGCGACAGCGGCTCGCCGGTCTTCCTCGCGGACGGCCGCCTGGTCGGGCTGCTCTTCGCCGGCTCGAGCCGACAGACGATCTGCAACCGGATCGCGAACGTCGAGCGGGAGTTAGGCGTCGAGATACTCACCGCAGCCCCGAGCGAAGCGCCGGACGACGACGATGACGCGGTCCCGGTTTACAGGACGACGATGGAGCACGCGCTGGCGGTCGAGTTCGACGCGCCGACCCTCTCGCTCGAGTCGATGACGTTCGAGGACGAACTCCGGCCAGGCGAGACCGTCGACGTCGCCGCGACCGTCGCCGCCGAACCCGGCACCTACTGGCTCTCGATCGGCGACCAGCGGGCGACGGTGTCGATTCCGGGCGGCGAGGAATCGGACGGCCTGGCGACGGTGACGCTTTCCGTCTCGGTTCCCGACGACGCGGCGTCGTCGCTTTCCGTCCGGATTCGGGGCGGTCCGGTCGCGACGCTCGAATAGATCGGTCAGTGGTCGAATCGCTCTCACTCTCTTCCGATCCCGGCGGTAACGACCGCCGTAACGGCGTCTCCGAGCGTCGATCGCTACCGTCGAGGTACGCAGTCAGTTATTTATAACTCGATCATACAACCTAGTTATCGATGGCACGAACGCAGATCCAGGCCGCCCGCGACGGAGCGATCACCGAGGAGATGGAACGCGTCGCCAAGCGCGAGAACCGCGATCCGGAGTTCGTCCGCGAGCAGGTCGCCGACGGCCAGGCGGTGATCCCGGCGAACGTCAACCACGACACGCTGGATCCGATGATCATCGGCCGCGAGTTCGCGACGAAGGTCAACGCCAATATCGGCAACAGCGAGACGACCAGCGACGTCGAAACGGAACTCGAGAAGCTCCACACCGCGGTTCACTACGGCGCGGACACGGTGATGGACCTGGGGACCGGAAGCGATCTCGACGAGATCCGGGAGGCCCACGTCGACCACTCGCCGGTCCCGCTCGGGACGGTGCCGCTGTACGAGGCGGTCAAACAGGCCGGCAGTCCCGAGGATATCACGAAAGACCTGCTGCTGGAGATCATCGAGAAACAGGCCGAGCAGGGCGTCGACTACATGACGATCCACGCGGGTATCCTCGCCGAGCACCTGCCGCTGACCGACGGCCGGAAGACCGGGATCGTCTCGCGGGGCGGCTCGATCATGGCTTCGTGGATGGAGGAACACGGGGAACAGAATCCGTTCTACCAGGTCTTCCCCGAGATCTGCGAAATCTTCGCCGAGCACGACGTCACCTTCAGCCTCGGGGACAGCCTCCGACCCGGCTGTCTCGCCGACGCCTGCGACGAGGCTCAGTACGCCGAACTCGACACACTGGGCGAACTCACCCGGATCGGCTGGGACCACGGGGTTCAGGTGATGGTCGAGGGACCAGGTCACGTCCCGATGCACAAGGTCGCCGAGAACGTCGAGCGCCAACAGGAGGTCTGCGACGGCGCGCCCTTCTACGTGCTCGGACCGCTGGTGACCGACGTCGCGCCAGGCTACGACCACATCACCAGCGCGATCGGCGCCGCGATGGCGGCCCAGGCCGGCGCCGCGATGCTGTGTTACGTCACGCCGAAGGAACACCTCGGGCTCCCCGAGGAGGAGGACGTCCGCGACGGCCTGGCGGCCTACCGGATCGCCGCCCACGCCGGCGACGTCGCGAACGAGCGGCCGGGCGCTCGCGACTGGGACGACGCGCTCTCGGAAGCGCGCTACGAGTTCGACTGGCGCGAGCAGTTCCGCCTGGCGCTCGATCCCGACCGCGCGCGGTCGTTCCACGACCAGACGCTGCCCGGCGACAACTACAAGGAGGCCCGCTTTTGCTCGATGTGCGGCGCCGAGTTCTGTTCGATGCGGATCGACCAGGACGCCCGTGCGGACGGCGAGATGGAGACGCTCGTCGACGACGAGGAGGGCACCGACCTCGAGTCCTCGCCCGCGGCGGAGGTCAACCGGCCGCCGGTCGGGACCCACGAGTCGGGCGACCTGCCACCGATGGCGGACCACGATCACGCGGACCCGCTCGAGGAACTCGGGGACAACTGATCGCCGGCGACACCCCCGAGACGGAGGGAGCGAAGTGGCGAGCCACCCCGACGACAGGTCGCTGGGCTTCGTATATCAAGATCGAATACAGTCACAGAGAATCGACCTCGTCTTTATCCGACAGAAGGTGGTCGGTCCGCTATCGATGGCACCCCGACGGCGGACCCTACTTGCGGCGGTATCGACGGCAGCCGCGTCGACGGCGGCCGGCTGCGCCGACCTACTCGCCGGCGACACCGACGAGGAAACTTCCGACCCGGTCGACGACATCGCGACGGCGCTCGTCGAGGACCTGGCGAACGGGCGATTCGAGGAGGCCGGTGAGCGCTTCGCGTCGAACGAACAGGCACGACGCGGCGATCCCGGCCGACTCGAGCGGCTCTGGATGGCCTACACGTCGGTCGGCGGCGACTTCGAGGAGATCGGCGGCACCGACGTCCGAACCGAGAACGGATACGAACTGGTCGACGTCACCCTCTCGTTCGACGGCGGCGACCACGGCTGCGGCGTCGTCGTCGACGGGGACTCGAACGTCGTCGACTGCGGCGTCACCGACGAGTACCAGCGTCCGTCGTACGTCGACTCGGACGCGATCACCGACGCGGACGTGACGCTCTCGGTCCCCGACTGCTCGCTCCCGGGCGTCGTAACGACGCCCGCGGGCGACGACGGGGACGGGGGCGGCGTCCCCGGCGTCGTCCTCGTTCACGACTCCGGGCCGGTGACCAAGGACTCCCCTAACGGCGGAACGAAGGCCTTCGCGGATCTGGCCGAGGGGCTCGCCACGCGGGGCGTCGCGACCCTCCGATACGACAAACGCATCCCCACGTGCGACGTCGCGCCCGGCGAATACACCCTCGACCGCGTCACCGTCGACGACGCGCTCGTCGCGGTCGATCGCCTCCGGGGCGTCGACGGCGTCGATTCGAATCGGATCGTCGTCGTCGGCCACGGCCTCGGTGGCCGGGCCGCGCCCCGGATCACCGCCCGAGACGGCGACCTCGCTGGCGTCGTCGGCCTGGCCGCGCCGGCACGGCCCTACCACGACCTGACCCTCGAGCAACTCGAGCACAAGGTCTCGATCGGCGACCACGAGTGGGACGACCTGGCGAACGTCCACGAGGCTTGGGCCGACCAGATCGAGCGTGTCCGCGAGGGTGAGTACGAAGCGGACGAACAGCTACTCGGTAAGCCGGGCGCGTTCTGGGACAGCCTGGCGGCCTACGATCATCTCGAGGCCGCGGCGGGTCTCGAGACGCCGAGTTACTTCCTGCAGGGTGAGCGCGACTTCCAGGTCTCCGTCGGCGACGACCTGGAGCTGTGGGAGGCCGAACTCACGGGTGATGCGAGCGTCGAGACCTACGAGGGACTCGATCACCTGTTCATGCCGGGCGAGGGCGAGTCCGTGGAGTTCGCGTACGCCCTCCGGAACAACGTAGCCGAGCGGGTCGTCGACGACCTCGCGGCCTGGATCGGGGAGCTGTAGTCCGTCGCTCCGCGAGACCGATAGCGGCGAGCCGTCGGTCCGACGGCCGCCGACACGACCGAGGATTGATACGTCGGTCGCCCCACCCACGCCGTATGGGAACGGAGACGATTCGAGTCCTCCAGGTCGACGCGTTTACCGACGAACCGCTGACGGGGAACCCGGCAGGAGTCGTCCCGGACGCGGACGGCCTCTCGGCCGACCAGATGCAGGCGATCGCGGCCGAGATGGCCGTCAGCGAGACGGCGTTCCTCCGATCGAGCGCGGACGCCGACCGCCGGGTGCGGTACTTCACGCCGACCCAGGAGGTCGACCTCTGCGGGCACGCGACGATCGGGTCCTTCGCTCACCTCGCCGACGAGGGGCTCGAGCCAGGGACGACGACCCTCGAGACGAACGTCGGCGTCCTCGAGATCGAGGTCGGATCGGACGGCACGGTCTGGATGACTCAGGACGAGCCGACGATCCGCGAGGTCGACGTCGGCTACGACCGCGTCGCCGACGCCCTGGGCGTCGACCGGGCCGCGCTCGAGGGTGCGAGCGCGGACATCCCGCTCGCGGTCGCCTCGACCGGCCTCCCCTTCCTGATCGCACCGATTACCTACCTCTCGGACGTCGGCGACGCCGACCCCGACATGGCGGCGATCGAGGCGCTCACCGACGACGTCGACGCGGCGGGCGTCTACCTCTTCACGTTCGACGCGCTCGACGCCGCGTCGACGCTGCACGGCCGCATGTTCGCGCCTGGCGCCGGCGTCCTGGAAGACCCCGTCACCGGCACTGCCAGCGGCGCCGTCGCCGCGTACCTCGACCGCTTCGGCGCGTTCGACGACGACCTCCCCGAGGAACTCCGGCTCGAACAGGGCCACTACGTCGACCGGCCCGGCCTGGTCCGCGTTCGCCTCGACGATTCGGTGCGGGTCGGGGGCCGCGGCGTGACGGTACTGGACGGGTCGATCGCCGTCCCCGCGGACGACGAGGACGAGATTCTCGAGGCCTGATCCGAATCGGAGTCGGCATCAGCGTCGGCGCCGGCGTCACACTCAGGCGAGTGGATCGTCGCGATCGTCGTCGGTACTGTGGCTGTCGACGCTGGCACCGTCAGCGCTGTCCCCGCCGTCGCCGCTACCGGCATCGGTGTCGGCGGCATCGACTGGCGCGTTCGACGGACTCGAGGGCGGCAACGGCGCCGTCTCGGACGATCTCGATTCCACCCCCGATTCTAACTCCGGCGTCTCGTTTCCGGCGGCCGCGTCCTGCACGCGGTCCTCGTCGAACGTCGCGACGCGCTCGTCCGTCTCGAGCGCGTCGACTGTTCGCCGAGTCGCTTCGACTTCGGCTTCCAGTTCGGCCAGGCGGTCGTCGAGACCGTCGCGGACCTCGCTCGCGAGCCGCGTCGAGTCGAGCTGCTGGGCGGCGGCCCGTCCCGTCGCGCGGGGAAGGGTCACGAACAGCGCGTAGGTCTTCCCGAGTTGCCAGACCACGACGCCGAGGACGGTGAAGGCGACGGTGATCGTCGGATCGGCTCGCTCGAGGGCCGGACCGGGGTTCAGCGGATCGGCGAGTAGTGCAGTGATCGAACTGCCGAAGCCGACGAGCAGTCCGACCGCGACCAGCGCCAGGCCGAGTCCCAGCGCGCCGACGGCGATTGCGCGATAGACGAGCGTCCACCTGAGAGGATTTCGAAGATCCATACCGGCGACAGATACTGGAATTGTATAATCGCTACGAACGACAAATCGGGAGCGTGAAACGTTCGACCGTTCGCGACGAGGTCGTCGTTTGCCAGCAGTTCACGGTGTGAGGCCGCGATTCCTTCGAAGTTACATTCGTCCAATAGTGCCCCGGGATGGCCGCGGACGGTAGAAACTAATTCACTTGTGAGTTGCGATTTCGCGCAATTGTTCGCAACCTTCTTTATTCGGTCCAGTGACCACGCAGGTAGAGATGGCTGTACTCTGGCTGGACGAGATCGGTGCCGGTGACCTGGAGAAGGTCGGCGGTAAAGGTGCTTCCCTGGGCGAGCTCACGGGCGCGGGGCTCCCCGTCCCATCGGGATTCGTGGTGACCGCTGGGACCTATCGATCGTTCATCGAAGCGGCCGAGATCGACGAGGAACTGTTCGAGGTCGTCGACGTCGACGTCGAGGACTCGGCCGCGTTGGCCGAGGCGGCCGACCGCGCGCAGGAACTCATCCTCGAAACGCCGTTCCCGGACGCGCTCCGCGAGGAGATCCTCGACTCCTACCACGAGATCGACACGGACGGGGCGAGGTCGTCCGATCGCGAGACGTCGTCCGGCGCAGGCGACGCGTTCGTCGCCGTGCGCTCGTCGGCGACGGCCGAGGACCTGCCCGATGCCTCCTTCGCTGGGCAACAGGAGACGTTTCTCAACATCACCGAGGAGGACTTACTCGACCGAGTTCGGGAGTGCTGGGCCTCCCTGTTCACCCAGCGAGCGATCTACTACCGCCAGGAGCAGGGCTTCGACCACTCTGCCGTGAACATCGCGGTCGTCGTCCAGCAGATGGTCGACGCCGAGAAGTCCGGCGTGATGTTCACGAGCCACCCCTCGACGGGCGATCCGACGATGATCATCGAGGCCGCGTGGGGGCTCGGCGAGGCCGTCGTCTCGGGGGCCGTCTCCCCGGACAACTACGTCGTCGACCGCCAGGACCGCGACGTCGACGTCACCGTCGCCGAGAAGAAGGTGATGCACGAGAAAGACGAGGAGACCGGCGAGACGGTCGAACGTGAGGTCCCCGAAGACAAGCGCAACGCGCGAGTCCTCGCCGACGACGAGATCGACGCCCTCATGGACCTCGGCGAGCGCGTCGAGGATCACTACGGCGAGCCCCAGGACGTCGAGTGGGCCGTCTTCGAGGGAGACGTCTACATGCTCCAGTCGCGTCCGATCACGACGATCGACGAGAGCGGCGACGTCGCGGTCGATGCGGACACCGGCAGCGTCGACGCCGCGAAGGGGCTGACCGACGGCAGCGGCGGCGTCAAGGCCGCTGACAGCGGGAGCGCCGACGCGGCCGACGCGGGCTCGAACGGCTCCGGCGAGGTCATCGTCGACGGTCTGGGCTCGAGCCCTGGCACCGTCAGCGGAGCCGCGCGGATCGTCACTAAGCTCGACGACCTCGACAAGGTCGGTGAGGGCGATATCATCGTCACCGAGATGACGATGCCCGACATGGTCCCCGCGATGAAACGAGCCTCGGGGATCGTCACCGACGAGGGCGGCATGACCAGCCACGCCGCCATCGTCTCGCGGGAACTGGGCGTTCCCGCCGTCGTCGGAACGACCAACGCCACGACCGTCCTGGAGGACGGCCAGGTCGTCACGCTCGACGGCGACAAGGGCCAGATACTCGAGGGCGCGGAGATCGAACCCGAAGAGGAGACCGAGCCGGTCGAGGAGGTCCGCCCGCAGTCGCCGGTCAAGCCGATGACCGCGACGGAGGTCAAGGTCAACGTCTCCATTCCGGAGGCCGCAGAGCGCGCGGCCGCGACCGGCGCCGACGGCGTCGGCCTGCTGCGTATGGAGCACATGATCCTCTCGCTGAACCAGACCCCGGCGAAGTTCATCGCCGAGAACGGCGAGGACGCCTACATCCAGGAACTCGTCCAGGGGGTCCGCAACGTCGCCGACGAGTTCTATCCCCGGCCCGTCCGCGTGCGCACCCTCGACGCGCCGACCGACGAGTTCCGCCAGCTCGAGGGCGGCGAGGACGAACCCAAAGAGCACAACCCGATGCTCGGCTACCGGGGGATCCGGCGCTCGCTCGACCGGCCCGACGTCTTCGCCCACGAGCTCGAGGCGTTCCGCCGGCTCTACGAGATGGGCTACGACAACGTCGAGATCATGTTCCCGCTGGTCAACGACGCCGAGGACATCTATCGCGCGAAGGACCTGATGAAGAAGGCCGGGATCGACCCCGAGAAGCGCAAGTGGGGCGCGATGATCGAGACGCCCGCCTCCGCGCTGTCCGTCGAGGAGATGGCCAAGGCGGGCATCGACTTCGCCTCCTTCGGCACCAACGACCTCACCCAGTACACGCTCGCGGTCGACCGCAACAACGAGCACGTCGCCGACCGCTTCGACGAACTCCACCCCGCCGTCTTGCGCCTGATCGGCGACGTCATCGAGACCTGCCGCGAACACGACGTCGACACCAGCATCTGCGGCCAGGCGGGCTCGAAACCGGAGATGGTTCAGTTCCTCGTCAACGAGGGCGTCAACTCCATCTCGGCGAACATCGACGCGGTCCGCGACGTTCAACACGAGGTCAAGCGGGTCGAGCAGAAGCTCCTGCTCGAGTCGGTTCGGTAACGGAACCGGTCTGCCCTCGTTCCCGGGTTCGGTTTTTCGCGGTTGCAGCGGTTGTACTCGCGTTCGCGTCCCTCATCGCCGCCTGCGACTACTGTAGCCACGGCGACGGCCACGTCCCAATCCCCGCACTCACCCCCGCCGACGAAACGATACCGATGAGGACCAGGCCGAGGCCGGTGAGCATGAGAATCGCCGCGATCAGTGCGGTCAACAGTTGCAGGGACCGGCGCGCCTCGGGTGGCACCTCGAGCCGGGGGTAGAGCCGGCGGCCGGCGACGAGAAACCCGATTCCGAGCGCGAGGGCCCCGAGCCCGAAGGCGAGAAGTTGCGCGTCCATGCCACCCGTCTACCAGCGGTAGTGTCAAAAAAGGGTACTGCGCTCTCGATCGGACGCGGACGCGAACGCGAACCCGACCGTGGACTCACCCGCTGGACGCCTGGCCCTCGATGCCGAGACCGGCCGGCGCCCCGACGGCGATCGTGCAGGCGTCGATTGCGACGACCGAGAGCGGGGCGAACGCGGCCGCCGAGGTTCAGGTTCCAGGCCAGCGCATTCGTTGGTCGGTCGCTCACCCATCCCTGCGGCCGGCACACGAGAGGGACAGGTGACGGGGAAAGGTCCATGATGCAGGCCGGCCTGCGTTCTGGTATGAGCGACCGTTCGGACGAGGTGACGCGGACCCGGGACCGAGAACCGGAGCCGAACCCGGACCGGGACGCCCCCGCCACCGACGACCTCCTCGAAGAGACGGATCGCCTGCTTTCCGAAACGGGGGCCGGGACGGATCCGGGAACGGGTGGGAGCACCGAACCCGGCGACGCGTCCGCCGCGTCCTCGACCGCCCCGAGTTCGGCCGGCGGAGATTCCCTGCTGGGTTCGAGTGCCGGTGCCGGATCCGAGTTCGAACCCGACTCCGGAACCGAGCGCGACGATAGCGACTCCAGCGGAAGTACCGTGCGGTCTCTCCTGTCCCCGCTTGCGTCGCGGCTCTCGCTCGGGCGGTACTTCTCGCCGAAGGCGTATTTCGCGCTCGTGCTCCTCGTCGGTGTCGGCTTACTCGTCGGCGCGACCGCGCTCCCGTTCGCCGGCCGCATGCTCGGCATGTTCGCCACCGCCTTCGCCGTCGGCCTGGTCACGTCGAAGCGGCGCTATCTCGAGATGAGCGCCGCCGGCCTCTCCGTCGGCGGCGTCGCCGCCGTGCTCAACCACCTCGTCTTCGCCGTCGCCGGCGCCGGCCAGGCCGTCGTCGCCGTCGGCGCAACGGTCGGCCTGGTCGCGTCCGTCGGGGGGTACTACTTCGGTCGCGACTTGCGGGACGGACTGCAACGAGATATCGATTGAGAACCGTCCGGTGCCCGGTGGTCGAAGTCCGCGGCTCGGCGTTCGGCTCAGCCGGTCATCGTCAGCTCCCAGCCGCGCTCGGTCCGGCGAACCACGCCGTTGTCGGCCATCACTTCGAGCAGTTCGGCGACGACCTCGCGGGGGGCGTCGACGTCCTCGCTGAGTTCGCCGACGGACTTCGGATCCGAGCGAACGCTCGCGAGCACGTCGGCGTAGATCCGGCTCTCCGGGCCGGCGCCGACGGTCTCCGAGACTTGATCGAGCACGTCGCAGAGCCGGCCTTGAACCCATCGCTGGGCCAGCGACAGTTCGTTCTCGAGCTGTTCTAACTCCTGTAACACGGCGAGTAATTCGTCGAGATCGTTGGTTTCGCCCCAGGAGATATCGAGCGAGAGATGGCGACACGTCGTGATGTCGAAACTGTTGTTGGCCGGGTAGGCGCTCTTGCTCGCGAACCCGTACGGCGAGACGGAGACCTCGAGTCGGATGTTGCGGGCGATATGGAAGTACTTCCGCCGCTGGTCGTCGACGCGGCTCTCGATCAGTCCCGCCTCCTCGAGTTTCCGTAAGTGTTCGATAACCGCCTTGGGACTCACGCCGAGATACTCCGAGATTTCGGTGACATAACAGGGTTTGCGGGCGAGTAACCGGAGAATCCGCCTCCGGTTTTCGTTCCCGAGCAAATCCAACAACGCGGCGGAGTCCATCGAGAGGCCGTTAGTGGTCGCCGCTGAAAAGCGTGTCTGCTCGTTGGAATTGGTGTGGGAGACGTCCGCAGAAGGTGTGAGGGCAGTCGTCCGCCGGTTATTCGTCGGCGTCGGAGTTGCCGGTTCCGCCGTCGTTTCCGTTCCCGTTATCGGTTCCGTCTCCACCGTTCCCGCTCCCGCTCCCGTTGCCGTTTGAGTGATCGCCCGCCGATCCGGAATCAGAATCGGAGTCGGCAGCCGGCGTTCCGGCTCCCGGCTCCGCCTTAGATCCGTTTCCCGGCGACGAATCGTCAGCGCGCGTCTCGTCGGTCGGTTTCTCGGTCGGCCCCTTCGGCCCGTTTCCCGGGTGTCCTTCGCCCTCGCCGACGCCAGGCGGGCCGCCGCCCGCCAGGCCGCGGGCGACCGCGGCGGCGTTCTCGCCGGCGTGGTCCGCGGCGCGTTGCCGGTCCGCCGTCGCGTGCTCGCGGAGTTCGGCGAGCCGGTCCTCGCCGACGCCGACCTCGGCGGCTCGGCGCTCGGTCCGCTCGATCGACCGCTCGAGACTGGCGATTTCGACCGTCAGCTTCGCCATCCGTGACCGGTAGGCACCCTGCGAGAGCTCGCCCGCATCGCGTCTGTCCTCGAGCGCGGTGCGCTCGGCCTCGAGGGCGTTTAACTGCGCCTCGAGGTCGTCCGTGCGCTCGCGGACGATCTCGTCTCGGTCGTCGTCGGTGCGCTCGTAGGCCGCTTCGAACATTCCGGACTCGACCGAACCCTTGGTCTCGGCCGCGCTCGCCTGCATCAGCGTCCCCACGGATGCGTTCGACGTTTCCGATTGGGCCGCGGCGTCGGTTCCGGTGCCGGCGGTGCCGGCCTCGGTAAACGGCGCGGCGACGGCACCGCTCGCGAGCGGTGCAACCGTGAGTCCGACGACGGCGAGCGTCACCAGAAGGGCGACCGACCGAGTGGCTGTCATCGTCTTTGTTGTCTACCCGAATATACTAAAAAGACTGACCTTCGTTCGGACCGTTTAATCGCTTCCGCCGACCGTTAAGATTCGTTTTGAGCGTTCAAGGCGGCCGCAGTTCTCGCGAAAGCGGGAGATCGGTCCGGATAATCGAGCCGATCGAATCGTGCGGTCGTGCGACCGTTCGCGACGGTTTCCGCGTCGACAACCGAATAAGAACCGTCTACCGCGCGCCCGCTCGTTCGAAGGGATCGGCACCGTCCGGTGAATTCGACGGCGCATAGATCGACCGGCGACGTTGAAAGCAATCTGATAGCGCGTCGGTTTAAACGTATCCGAAAACAGTTATATCGCTGCAGGCCGTGCTACTAGTTAGCATGTTCGAGGTGTTTTCGCGGAGCTACTATCTCGGACGACTCTACGTGGCCCCCGCCGACGGGGACCGCGCACTCATGCACCGCGAGCAACACGAGCGCATCAACGAGGAAGTCTACGCGACCGGCGACGGGCTCGAACGGCTCGATACCCCGCTGGTGATGAAACTCGAGACCCGGCACTTCCCGGTCCACGGGGCCGACGACGTCCCGACGAACACGCTCGCACTGCCGGAATCGATGCTCGAGGGGACTGACGTCCGGAACCCGCCCTCCCTCCGCGAGGTGTTCCTCGCCAGGCGCGAGCGCGCCCGCCAGTTGCTCGAACTCGCCGGCGGGTGGCGGTCCGAGGACCCGGATCCGACCGACGACGGGCCGCCGAACGCCGGAACCTAGAAGTAGGCTCGCTTCGCGTTTTCCGGCGGATGCTCGACGAGTTACTCGGCCGCGCGTCGCTCAAGGACCGCATCGACGAACTCGAGGACGAGAACGAGCGACTGCGCGAACGGTACGAGGCCGAATCCGAGCGGCGATCTGAAGCCGCCACCGCCAGGCAGGAGGCCGAAGAGCGGAGCAACCGGCTCGAGGACCGAATCGCCCAGCTCGAGGGCGAACTCGAGCGGGTCAACGACGAGGAAACCGGACTCGCCGTCTGCCGCCGCGACCAACTGCGAGGCACACGTCTCGACGCCGTCCTCGATCGGCTACAGTCGTTTCGGACCGGTCCCGAAGGCGCGCTGACGGTTAGCGTCGGCGAGGGCGGGCTCTCCGACGACGTCCGCGAGGACCTGGCCAATCCCCTCGGCGACCGCGCCGCGCTGGTCGACGACGCCGCGCCCTGCCTGTGTTGCGTCGACGACGCCGGCCTGGTCGCGGTAACGCTCGATCCGCCGGTCTCCCCCGACACCGAGGCGACCTGGGCCGACGCGTTCGCCCTCGAGCGCGAGTGGTTCCTGCCGACCGGTCAGCACGCGCTCGCGCTGGTCCGGACGGACCTGTTCGCCCTCGGGATCTACGACGGTGACGACCGCGTCGACTACCGGGGCTTCGAGAGCGACGTCAAGGGCGGCCACTCGAAGGGCGGGTTCTCCCAGGCTCGGTTCGAACGGATCCGCGACGAGCAGATCGACGACCACCTCGAGCGCTGTCGGGAGGCGCTGGCCGACTACGAGCGCGGGGGCGACCGGGCGGACGTGCCGCTGTATCTCGTCGGTCAGCGCGGCGTCGTCGACGCGCTCGTCGAGGAATCTACGCTCGAGCCGGCCGCGACGGCCGCCGTCGACGCGACCGGCGACCCGAAACCGGCGCTGGCGGACGCCGCGCGGTCGTTCTGGACGACGGAGCTGCGGGTCCTGTGACGCCGCGGTCGCTCCCGGTCGCGGCGCAGTCCGTCTCGACTATCAGTAGCCGTCGTCGTCAGTGAAACAGCGATCGCACCGATTCGCGTCGCCGTCGAGCGCCTGATCGACGGAGATCAGTCGGAGATGCTCGTGTGCGACGTGGGCGGTCGCCCCGCAACTCGTCTGGAAGTCCGAGCGGCCGGGTTCGCGCTTGTGGAGACTGTTTGTCGTCTCGTCCAACACGCCTTTCATGAGGCACGCTATCACGGAACTTCCACATAAACGCACCGACCGTTGCTGCCGTCCGCCGGGGCGGGCGCCGCGAGCGAAGTGACCCGATACCGCCGACGAAACGAGTCGAAACAGTCGGTTGGCGATCGGGAACTGTTTCGATACGGTTCCGAGACGTTTTCCCCTCCGAAGACGACGATTCAACCGAGTATGCCCGACTTCGAAACCGTCACGTGCGTGCAGTGTGGTTCGGAGTTCAAAGCGTCCCCCGACGCGAACGCGGCCCGGCGCGGGTTCTGCAGTCCCGCCTGCGCCCTCGACACGAACTGATCGTCGGCCGATCGATCGACGGCCGATCCTTTTTCGCGAGTGCGCGCCGTCCGAGAGCCCAGGAGCCAGGCCGATCGAATGACAGCGGAGTGATCGATCTCGGCGGCGCTGGACGGATATAAATACTCCCTCGCCCATGCTCCGCGTATGCGCATTGCGATTCTTGCACACGAGAAGTTCCCCGACCGGGCCAAGACCGCCCTGGGCGTCCTCCGGTACGGCGACCACGACGTCGCCGCCGTCCTCGACCGGGACACCGCCGGAAAGCGCGTGTCCGACTTCGTCTCCGACGTACAGGACGCGCCGATCGTCGCCGAGCTGGCCGACCTCGAGGACGAGGCCGACGAGCTCGACGCCCTGCTGATCGGCATCTCCCCGATCGGCGGCGAGTTCGACGAGAGCTGGCGCGACGACGTTCGGACGGCCCTCGAGTACGGCTGCGACGTCGTTTCCGGGCTGCACTACTTCCTCGCCGAGGACGAGGAGTTCGCCCGCCTGGCCGAGGAAAACGGCTGCGAACTCCGGGACGTCCGGAACCCGCCCGAGGACCTCACGGTCGCCGACGGCGTCGCCGGCGAGGTCGACGCCGAGGTGATCCTCACCGTCGGCACCGACTGCTCGGTCGGCAAGATGACGACGACGATGGAGTTGGCCCGCGACGCCCGCCAGGCCGGCTTCGACGCCGCGGTGATCCCGACCGGCCAGACGGGCATCATGATCGAGGGGTGGGGGAACCCGATCGATCGCGTCGTCAGCGACTTCACCGCCGGCGCGGTCGAGGAGATGATCACGGAGTTGGGCGACGAGTACGATTACCTCTTCGTCGAGGGACAGGGCAGCATCGTCCACCCAGCGTACTCGCCGGTCACGCTAGGCATCCTCCACGGCTCGATGGCTGACAAGCTCGTGCTCTGTCACGAGGCCGGCCGGGAGGCGATCCACGGCTACGAGTCGTTCTCGCTGCCGTCGATTCCGACCTACGTCGACCTCTACGAGAGCATCGCCGAACCGGTCGCAGAGGGGCGGGTCGTCGCCGGCGCGCTGAACACGGCCGGGCTGGACGACGACGCGGCCCGCCAGGCGGTCGACGAGTACGCCGAGACGCTGGGTGCGCCCGCGACCGACGTGATCCGCTTCGACACCGACGACGTGCTCGAGGCCCTGCGCTGAGATGACGCTCGAAACGACCGTCGAGCGGCGTTCGCTCCCGCTCGAGTACCCGTTCGGCATCTCCCGCGGGACGACGACCGAGACCGAGGTCGTGACGGTCCGCATCGAGGACGCGGACGGGACGACCGGCCTCGGCGCCGCCAGCCCGTCGCCTCACTACGGCGAGACCCCGGCCACGGTCGAAGCCGTCCTGCCCGACCTGCTCGCGGTCGTCGAGGACGTCGGCGATCCCCACCAGCTCGAGCGGATCGAGCGCCGCATGCGCGAGACCGTTCGGCGGAATCCGGCCGCCCGCACCGCGGTGAGCATCGCCGTCCACGACCTGGCCGCGAAACGACTCGACGTGCCCCTCTACCGATACTGGGGGCTCGATCCCGCGGAGACGCTCGAGACCTCCTACACCATCGGACTCGACGACGTCGAGACGATGCGCGAGAAGACCGAGACGGCCCTCGAGCGCGGCTTCGGCACGCTGAAGGTCAAGCTCGGGACCGACCGCGACCTCGAGATCGTCCGGACGATCCGGTCTGCCGCCCCCGACGTCGACCTGTTCGTCGACGCCAACGAGGCCTGGTCGCCCCGCGACGCCGTCGACAAGATCGATCGCCTGGCCGAGTTCGACCTCGAGTTCGTCGAGCAGCCGGTTCCCGCCGAGAACCCCGAAGGACTGAAGTTCGTCTCCGAGCGGTCGGCGCTGCCGATCGCGGCCGACGAGTCCTGTGTCACGCTCGCAGATATCCCCCGAATTGCCGACCGCTGTGACATCGCGAACCTCAAACTGATGAAGTGCGGCGGACTGCGGGAGGCCAGGCGGATGATCAGCGCCGCCCGAGCCCACGGGCTCGAGGTGATGTGCGGCTGCATGACCGAGTCGAACGCCTCGATCGCGGCGGCCTGTCACCTCGCGCCGCTGCTGGACTACGCCGACCTCGACGGCTCGCTGCTGCTGGCCGCGGACCCCGCCGACGGGGTCCCGATGCCCAACGGCCGGATCGATCTCGTCGGCCTCGACCGGCCAGGGACGGGTGCCGTCCTCCAGTCATAACCGCGTCCGCGCCCCGTTCTACCGCGAGTGACTGTCAGTCCCGTCCGGGATATGGTTTCATACCGGTCGTCGGTGTGGAACCGGTGATATGCACGACGGTGACGGCGACTCGAACGTGTCCCGCCGAGCGCTATTGCGGGCCTCGGCCGGGACGGTCGCACTCTCGACGGTCGGAAGCGCACGGGCAACCGGCGACGGGAGAACCGACGACGCCGCCCGACGGTTCGATCAGGACTGTCCCGACGCGACGATCGAGCCCGGAATGACCCACTGTGAAGGGACGAGCAGGGAGGGCTGTGCGGACGATCATCCCGCGACGGCCGAACTGCAGTCGGCGGTCGCGGAGTCGCTCGAAACCCAGTTTTCCGACGTCGACGCGCTGATCGACGCGGGGTTCAAACCGTACTTCGACACCCTCGAGGTCGGCGACGACAGCTGGTCCCACTGGATCCACCCGGAGTTCGTCGGCGACGACGCGACGCTCGACCCCGAACGGCCGGAATCGGTACTCGTCGACAACGAGACCTGGCGCGCGATGGGGGTCATGTTCGTCGCAACGCGCGACGGCGAGCCCGTCGAGCCGCCGGCGGTGTACGGCACCGACGCGGGCGACGGTGACGGCGACGACGCCGATGCCGACGCCGAAGACCTGTGTTCGCCCTGGCACGCCCACACCGGCCTCCCCGGCCGGTTCGCCTGGTGGTACTACCGCCAGGCCTACGAGCGCGACTACGAGGAGGGCGACCTCTCCTTCCCCTGTCAGACTCCCTGTATGCTTCACGTCTGGACGCTCGATCACCCCGAGAGCGTCTACGCACACGACGCGCCGCCGGCGGAGTATCGCGATCTGGACCCCGCCGACAAGCCGGACTTCGAGACCGACGCCGTTCCGGGCGAGGACACGCTCGGCTGGGAGGTTCTCCCGGACGACGTCGTCCCCGAGCGGCGGCCCGGAGACTTCTCGCTGCTCGATCCGTGGGGGATCGATCTGGCTCCGTAGGCCGCCGCCGACGACGGAACCGAAGGTGCCTGGCGCGGGGCGCAGCGCTCGAACCGCGGTCCGCGATTACGAGTCGAGCCAGGCGTCGATCGCGGCGACGATCCGATCGGTCGCTTCCGCGGGGCCGCAGCGGTCGGTGTCGATCTCGAGGTCGGCGTCGGGCTCGTCGAACTCCCGGTAGACGACGTGGACGCCTTGCTCGTCGATCGGATCCGCGCGATCCCGATTTCGCTCCAGACAGGTCTCGAGGCTCGCGGTCACGAGGACGAATCGGACGTCGCCGAGCGTCCGGAACTGCGTCTGCCACTCCCGGCGGTAGAAGGTGCCGTCGACGAGCGTGATCCCGGTATCGGGCCGGGTTTCGGTCCCGGACCCGGTCGGAGGTCCGTCGACGACCCGCTCGGCCAACTGCTCGTAGGTCCGACTCGAGAAGTCGTCGGAGTGAAACGACTCCACCCGCCGACCCCGTTCCTGAAGCCGGCGGCGGACGCAGGTCGCGATAGACGTTTTGCCCGCGCCTGGCGGCCCGCAGATGACGACGATCACGGTACCGGGTAGGAACTACGGCTACTTCCGTCGTCCGTTGTCGTCGCGAACCGACTGACGACTTCTCGGTGGAATATGGAATCTGCTCGGCATCCGCTTCGATCAACACAGGCGACGGAGGAACGTGCTGGTCCCGCGGGCGGAAGCGCGACTGGTCAGAGGCCCGTAATCGGGGCATTCCGTCACTCCCAGTCGATCTCCTCACCGCGGCTCGACTCCCGGAGGATGAACGGGCCGATCGCGAGCGTCCGCTTCGCCATCGTGGCGATCCGCAGGATGAAGGCGATCAACAGCAGGAACGGCATCACGGCGACGGTCGCCGCCACCGCGACGATCCAGACCATGTAGTCGAGCCCCAGCAGCGAGCCCGTGACCGCGCTCGGCTCGAAGAAGAGGATCATCGACATCGTGACTACAAGCGCGGGGACGGCGACGTACATCATCGCCCGCGAGAGGTTGATCAGCTCCCACTGGAAGTACAGCGTCTTGAAGTGCTCGCGGGCGAGACCGAACAGCTTCAGCGACTCGAGCAGGTCGTCGTAGGCCGCCTGGGCCTCGTCGGTGAAGGAGTCGGCGTGGGCGTTCCGGATGCGGCGGGCCCGGAAGATCTTCCACGAGTAGTTGTAATCCAGCGCCGCTTTGACGACGTCGTAGGTGCCGAACTGGGCGTCCGCGAGTTCGTCCCGGATCGAGTCGGCGTGGGTCGTGAGGTTGTCGACGAAGTCGTCGACGCGCTCTCTGAGTTCCTCGTCCTGACTGTCGGAGACCGCCTGGCAGAAGTCGGTCGCGCGGTCCTCGGACGACGCCACGATCGCCCGGACGAACGAGGACGGTTCCGGCGGGCTGATCGGCGCGTCGATCGACTCCTCGATGTCCGACCGGAACTCGAGCGCACCGTCGAGTCGCTTGCGCTGGTCCTCGACGGCGCCCAGCTCTTGGGAGAGCACCAGCGAGTTGATCGTCACGACGAGCGTGACGCCGGTAATCAGCGCCGTCGTCAGCGCCTGGAACAGCGTCTGGACCGGGTCTTTCACCCCCGTGAGCGCCCGGAGCGAGACGGGACTGAATCGGGCGACCGCGAGGAGGCCGACGAAGACGAACAGCATGAGCGCGCCCGCGACGACCCAGCGGTTGGCGCCCAGCAGCAGCCAATACTTCCACGTCGGATCCTCGCTTCGCTCGGCCATCGTGTCGCCTGGCTGGGTGCCGTCGCTCTCACTCATCACTCGAGGCCGACGATACCAGCCCGGCGGGGAAATAGCTCCGGGAGTCCGTCGTCGCCTGCCGTCGGCGGCCGTCGCTCAGCCCAGATCCTCGTCGCGCTCGGACTCCCGGAGGATGAACGGCCCCATCGCGAGGGTCCGCTTCGCGACGGTCGCGATCCGGAGGATATAGACGGTGAAAACGACGAAGGGCGAAATCCCGACGACGAAGCCCGCGCTGGTCACCCAGACCAGGTTGTCGATGCCCAGTACCGAGCCGGGTAGCGCTTGCCCGTCGATGTACATCAACAGGAGCGCCATCGCCGCCAGCGCGGGCACGGAAACGTACAGCAGCGCCCGCGAGAGGTTGATCAGTTCCCACTGGAAGTACAGCGTCTTGAAGTGCTCGCGGGCCGGCCCGAAGAACTTCAGGTTCACGATCATGTCGTCGAGTTCGTCGTCGGCGTCGTCGGACAGCTCTTGGCCGTGCTTGGCGCGGATCTCGCGGGCGTCGTAGATCTTCCGGGAGTAGTTGAAGTTGAGCGCGTTCCAGATCACGTCGAAGGTGCCGAACTGGGCGTTCTCGAGGTCGTCTTTCACGACCTGCGCGTTTTCGACGATGTCGTCAACGTAGTCGGCGATCTTCTCCTCGAGTTCGTCGCCGTGATCCCCCGTCACCGTCTCTTCGAGGTCGTTCGCTTCCTCTTCGACGCCGTCGACGAGTTCGTAGAGAAACGCCGCGGGCTCGGGCGGCGTCACGTCCTCCTCTGCGAGTTGCTCCTCCACGTCCTGTCGGAAGTCCATAGCGTCTTGCATGCGATCTCGCTGCTCGCCGACCGCGCCCAGTTCTTGCGAGAGGACGAGCTGGTTGATCGTGACGACGATCGAGGTTCCGGTGATGATCGCCCCGATAAATCCGGAGAAGATCCAGAAGGTGCCGTTGTGTTGCTCGACGATCGTCCGCAGGGGCGTGAGTCCGAGCAGGCTGCAGGCGACCAGCACAGTGAACACGATCGCGAGCACGGCAGCCGAGAACACCCAGCGGTTCAATCGAAGCAACACCCACAACCGCGGACCACCGACGCCGGCCCGCTGGCTCAATACGCCGTTCGAGTCCGAATCGCTCATTCCGATACGAAACGGACGACGGCGCCGAACAAAAAGCTCTCTCCGGGAGTGAGCAAACCGGGGGCGGGATCGCCGGTCGCTCCCGTCAGTGTGAGCGACAGAAACACTTGTCCGAACGGCCGTGGTACCCCGGAGACGAATGAGCGAGTCCGGTCGGAACGCGAGCGAGGAGACGGCCGACACCATGGTCGAACGTGTCCACGGCGGCCGTCCCGCGCTGTGGTTTCTGGTCAAGGGCAACCGAATCCTCGTGGCCGGCGCGATGCTTGCCGCCGCGTACGCCGTCCTCGTCGTCCTCGGCGAGTTCGGCCCCGGTTCGATCGCGAAACTGTTCGAACCCGATCCCGTCTTCGCGCTGTTCACGCCGATCATCATCGGGATCATCATGGGCGTCAGTCTGGTCCTGACTTTCAACCAACTCGTCCTCTCCGAGGAACTCGGCCCGCTCGGCGACCAGCGCGAACGCATGGTCGAAGCGATGCGCTTCCGAGAGGACGTCGAGGCGGCCGTCGGCCGCAATACCAGCCCGCCGGAGCCCTCCGTCTTCCTCCGCGGCCTGGTGGAGGCGACCGGCGAGCGGGCGGAGGCGCTCATAGTGGCGCTCGAATCCGAGCCGGGAATGGGCGAGACCGCCCGACGAGAGATCCGCGAGTACGCCGAGGGGCTCGCCGCCGACGCCGATCGGGTCGCCGGTGATCTCGAAGGCCAGCAGTTCGGCCAGTTCGAGGTCGTCCAGTCCGCACTGGAGTACAACTACTCCTGGAAGATCTATTCCGGACGGCGCGTGCGAAACCGCTACGAGTCGACGCTGCCGGCGCCCGTCGCCGAGGAGTTCGACGGGTTGCTCGACATTCTGGAGTTTTTCGGCCCAGCCCGCGAGCACTTCAAGACGCTGTACTTCCGCTGGGAGATCATCAACATCTCGCGGGCCCTGGCGTACATCGCGCTGCCCGCGCTGGCGGTCGCGGCCTACATGATCCTGGTCTTCGAGACGGGCGACGTGGCCGGGACGACCGCGGGGATCGACCACGGGTTGCTGGTCGTCGGCCTGGGATTCGCCGTCGGTGTGACCCCGTTTGCGATCTTCCTCTCGTACATCCTCCGGATCGTCACCGTCGCGAAGTGGACGCTCGCGATCGGTCCGTTCGTCCTCCGAGAGACCGACCGAGGGAACGATGTCGAGTGGGAGTGACGACCGTAGTGACTCCTATCTCGAGTTCCGTTCGCCGGCGGTCACGTCGAACGGGCCCTCCTCGGGGTCCTTCTGTGGAATCATCGGTCCGATCGACACGGTGCGGCGCGTGACGGTCGCGGTTCGGAGGATGTAGGACACGAGGAGGGCCAGCGGCGACAGTCCGACGACGATTATGACACTCACGAGATAGGGGAGCACGGTGGCGCTGACGGTCGGTCCGGTGACGTCGGCATAGAGGAGGCCGAGCAGAATCACTGACAGGATCGACGGGACGCCACAGTAGATCGTCAGCTGCGAGAACCTGGTGAGTTCGCGCTGTAGGTAGGTCGTCTTGAACTGCTCGCGGGCCACGCTGAACAGTTGGAGGGAGTCGATCAGCTCGTTGAGGCGCTCTGTCGCGGCCGGCGACAGCGCGTCGTCGTACTCGCCGCGTAGGTGGGTCCCGGCGTAGAGGTGCCAGGCTTCGTCGTAGTTGATCGCCGCCGAGACGGCCGTAAACGACCCGAACTCTGCCCGCTCGAGCGTCTCGTCGACGCGCTCGGTCCGCGATTGCACGTCGTTGGTGTACTTCATGATCGTCTCTCGGACCTCGTCGTCGTGATCCGCTACGGCGTCGGCGAGGGCGTCGGCCTCGTGGCGGATCGACTCGACGATCAGTTCGAGTACTCGCGTGGGGGTGGCCGGGCTCGCGGGGACGGCCGCGTCCTCGGCCACGTCTCGCCGGAATTCGATGACGCCTTCGAGCTGGTCACGGGCCTTGCCGGCCGCGCTGAACTCCTGAGAGAGAATGAGCTGATTGACCGAGACGACCAGGGTGACCAGCGAGAACGTTCCCGCGATCATGCCGCTTGCCACGCGGGTCACGGAGTTCGGGTTGGTAAAGGAGACGACGCCGAACTGGAGGAGAACGAGCAGCAGCGCGAAGACGAGGACGGACAGGAGCGCCGCGACGACGATGCGATTGCCTTCGACCACCACCCACTCGCGAACCCGGGGCAGCACGCCCGATTGCGCGCCGATATCGGCCCCGTAGGACTCGAACGTTTCGTCGGTCTCGGAGGACCCCATAGCGATACGTTCCACGGACCCGGCAATAAGGGCCTGCGTTGCACACATCGTCGGCGGGACGTGACACGCGAGAACTGTCGCTTCAGGGCCTACACTGAAATGCGTCCGCGGTGTCGATCCGACATATGTCCAGTGACGGAACCGACCCACAGACGGAGACGGGGTGCCGGCGGCGATGACTCGGTCGACGACGAGCCGGCGGCGCGTGCTCGCGTCGCTGGGTGCGGGCATCGCGGCCGCGGCCGCCGGCTGTACGGGCAGCGGGGGAATCGACGGTAAGCCAGCCTACGAGGACGGGAACATGGGCGAGGTCAACGCCAGCAACGCCTCCAACCGCACGGCGGCCGAAATGTCCGCGGCGGAGGCGCTCGCCGAACAGGAATCCAACACCTCGGTGACGCCGCTTAACTCCCTCTCGGTGGCCGACCACGAGTTCGTCGTCGAAGACGGCTACCTCGGTGCGACCGTCCAGGGGACCGTCGAGAACACGGGATCCGACCGTATCCAACTCGCCGAAGTCCGGACGCGCGTCTACAACGATGCCGGCGACATGCTCGGCCAGTATCTCGCGACGACCGGCGACCTCAACGGCGGCTCGACCTGGGAGTTCCAGGTAATCATCCTCGAACCGCCCGCCGACGTCGCCGACTACGACATCACCGTTCTCGGGACGCCCTCGTGACCGCCGACGGCCGCGACTCGCTCCCCGTCCCGGCCGCGTCGCCGCCCCCGCCGACAAGGCTGACTGGCTGACTATCGGTCCGGCGCGAAGCGTCCGGATCCCGTCGAATTGACCTGCCTCAGTCCGGATTCCCCATCCCGTCGCGGAGTTCGCCAGGGACCCCCTCGTAGACCGTGTCCGGGTCCACGGCGAGCGTGTACGCCGGCCGCCCCTTCCCCGTCGGCGACGTCTCCGTCGGGTCGACCTCCTCGACGAGCTCCGCGGCCTCCAGTCGATACAGCGACCGGATGACGTCCGCCTCGGTCAGCGTCCCGACGACCTCTGTGTCCGAGTCGCCGAGTCGCCGTTGGCAGTGCTTGCGAACCTCGTGGGTCTGGATCGGCGTCTCGCCCTCGCCGGCCAGGTGGGCCACGCCGAGGAGAACGGCCTGGTCGGTCAACGAAATGGAGTCGAGCGGTGCGGCGTCATCCATATGTGATACCACACCACAGACAACGGTAATTGTTTCTCCGAGTTGGCTCGGGAAAATCGGCGTCTGGCCCGACGATCGCGAGGACGCGGATGAAAACGGTGACGGCTCTACAGGTGGAACAGGCCGAGGGAGTCGCGGGCGTATCCGGTTCCGCCACGGAAAGCTTCGAGGTCGAGCGGTTCGAGAGGCCAACGGTCGCTCGGTATCGCGGAAATAGTTGATTACCGTCTGACCCCGCGGCGGGTCACGCGTTTTCTTCGTCCTGCAATTCCGCAAGTTCGGCCTCGACGTCCGCCTGGTCGTCGTCTTCGAGTTCGGTCAGTTCCTCCTCGTCGAGTTCGGCGGCCTCGGCTTCCTCCTCGGCGTCCGAGTCGGCTTCCGTCTCGGTCTCGCCGCCGACCTCGGACCTGAGCGTCTCGAGTTCGGCCTCGACACCGCTGTCGGTCGAGAGCTGTTCGAGTTCGCGGTCGATGTTGTCCTTATCGGAGAGGACGTCCTCGAACGCGCCGGACTCGTGGAGTTCATCCATCGCGGCGGCACGGGCCTCCATGTCTTCGGTCTGCTCCTCGGCGCGTTCGATGGCGCGGCCGACGTCCTCGAACTCCTCGCCGGTGGCCGTGATCGCTTCCGAGACCTGCGAGCTCGCTTTGGCGGCCTCGTGGCGGGCCTTCATCGTCTCCTTCTTGGTGCGGAACTCCTCGATGCGGCTCTGAAGCTCGTTTTTCTGGTCGATCAGCTGGTCCTGTTGGCTCTGCAGATTCGAGATCTGGCGCTCCATGTCCTCGATCTGGTTCATCTTCGTCTTCTTCTTCTCCAAGGCGCGTCGCGCCAGATCCTCTCGGCCCTGCTGGACGGCGGTCCGGGCCTGGTCGTTGTGTTTCTCGACGTTGTCCTCGAGGCGGCGTTTCCGCATCTCGAGGCGCTTTTTCTGGGTGGTGAGATCGGCGATGCCGCGTTTGACCTGCTGGAGCTGATCGCGCATCTGCTCGTAGGAGTAGTCCAGCGTGTCGGTCGGGTCCTCGGCCCGGTTGAGCACCGAGTTGAGCTTCGACCGGATGACGTAGGAGGTCCGAGAGAGGATGCCCATACTCGCTACGTATCGTTCGCCGGCCTTAAAAACATCACCTCGGCAACAGTCGGCGACGAACGCACCGCGGTTTCGCCACAGCGCGCGTCTCGCGGTCGATTCAGCTCGACGAATCGACCGAGCACCGTCGCCGCCCGAGCGGTTCGCCTGGTCGATCGCGAGACGGGGCGGCTCGGCGACGGGGACGAATCACTAACTTCGGCGGCCGAGAACGGACGTACCATGACCGACACCGATATCGACCTCACCATCCCGGAGGGGTGGACCGAGGGCGACGTCGCGGTCAACGGCGTCCGACTGCACTACTACCGCAGCGGCGGCGCGGGCCGCCCGCTCGTAGTCGCCCACGGGATCACCGCCGACGGCCGCTCGCGGATTCCGCTGGTCGAGCCCCTCGCCGACGAGTACGACGTCGTGACCTACGACGCCCGCGGCCACGGCCGCTCGGCGGCCCCCGACGGGGGGTACACATATTCCGACATGGCGGCCGATCTCGTCGGCCTGGTCGACGCGCTCGGACTCGCGGGGCCCGACGCCGACCCCGATCCGGTGCTGTACGGCCATTCCATGGGCGGGACGGCCGTCGCCGTGGCGGCCGCCGAGAACCCGGCGCTCCCGCACGCGGTCGTGCTGGAGGACCCCGAGTTGCTGCTGCCGCTGGACGGCGAGACGGACGACGCCGACGACGCGCCCGGCGACGAGAGCGACGACGTCGACGTCTCGGCCATGATCGAACGCATCCGCGGTCGACCGGCTCCCTCCCGCGAAGCGCTGCTGACCGCCGATTCCGAACTGCAGGCCTTAGTCGACGCGGGCCGCGAGCGCCTGGCGACGCTGCTGGCGGACGCGTACCTGGACGTCGATGCCGCCGTCGAGGGGGTGCTGGCGGCCGAGCGGGTCGATCCGGCCGACGTCTTCCCCGAGATCGAGGCGCCGACGCTGATCCTCAAGGCCGACGCCGATCCCGAATCCCGGACGCGCCACCGCGAGGCCGCGTCGCACCTGCCGGACGGCAGGCTGGTCCACGTCGACGGCGCCGGCCACTGCGTGCTCCGTGAGGAACCCGACCGGGCTCTCGAGATCATCGAGGAGTTCCTCGACGAGCGGTGAGAGCGCGCCTTGACCGCGGCCAGTCCGGGTCCCGACCCGGGTTCGGGCCCGAACCCGGAACCGGCCCTTGATTACCGGCCGCGTGCAACGACCGCCCATGAGCGACGTGTTGGTTCCCGGCGCCCGCGACGTCCGCGGAACGCTCGACGAACCCGAGGGCGACCCGAGCGCGATCGTCGTCGCCTGTCCGCCCCACCCCCAACAGCGGGGTTCGCGAAGCGATCCGCGCCTGGTCGCCGTCGGCGAGGCCCTTCGGGAGGTCGGCATCGCCTGCCTGCGCTTCGATTACGGCGCGTGGGACGAGGGCTACGGCGAGCGGGCGGACGTCCGCAACGCGGTCCGGTGGGCTCGCGACCGGGACGATACTCTCCCGGTCGGCGTCTTCGGCTACAGTTTCGGCGCCAGTCTGGCGCTGCTGGCCGCGGCGGACTCCGAAGCCGTCGACGCGGTCGCCGCCCTCGCGCCGACGGCCCGCCTGGCCGCGGATCTCGACGCGGTCGACGCGCTGGACGACCTCGCGGTCCCCGTCTGCGTGCTCTACGGCGAGCGGGACGCGACCGTCGACTGGGAGCCGGTCGTCGACCGCGCGAGCGCGCGCGGCGACGAGGTGACTGCGCTGTCGGGCGATCACTTCTTTGTCGGAAAACACGACGCCATCGCGGACGACGTCGCGGCGTTCTTCGAGCGGACGCTCAGCGACCCGGCGTGACCCGATCGCTGGTCCGCTGCGAACCGGTCGACGCGCTCCGCGATGGGTGATCCCGTCCGCCGCGGCGGAGAGAAGCGCAGGTGCTATCGACCGCGAAGCCAGACTTCGGCGTCGGGCCTGTTATCGAACATGTGTGACGTGACGTTCGATCCGACCTCCTGAACGAGGTCGTCGACCGAGAGGTTCGTAATAACGCTTTTCGGTTGGACGATCGCCATGTTCGCGAGCGAGGTTTCGAACGCCCGGGGGTGCCAGACGTCTTGCGTCCACTGCTGGTCTTCCTGCGTGACGGTGCCGAGGTCCCGGAGATCGGCGAGCCAGTTGCTGGCCTCCTTTTCGACGACGAGCTTCAACCCTTGGTTCAGTCCGTTGCGATAGACCTCACTCTGGGCGAAGTCGTGCCAGTTCATCACGACTGCCTCGAGTTCGGGGTCCCACTCGACCGTCAGCACGTCCGAATCGTAATAGTTCATTACGTGTCCGTGGGCCGTCTTCGCTGTAACTACTTTCGATTATAAGATATGATAATTAGACCAGTAACAATGCCCATGCGACGCTATTACATCACTAACGAAAGCAGACATATCGTTCCGAAACACTACCTATATCCGCCGAGGGAGAGTGGATGTACACGATGCAGTTAGTCGAGAACGATGTCGCAGTCATCACAGGCGCAGCGTCTGGAATCGGACGAACGACGGCGAAGACGTTCGCCGATCACGGTGCATCCGTCGTCGTCGCCGACGTAGACGCCGACGCCGGCGCGGAGACGGTCGCGGAGATCACCGATGCGGGCGGGGACGCGACCTTCGTTCGCACGGACGTTTCCGACCCCGACGACGTCGAAGCGATGATCGAAACCGCGGTCAGCGAGTACGGTGGACTGGACGTCCTCTACAACAACGCGGCCATCGAGGGGCCGGTCGCCCGACTCGGCGAGTACGACGACGACGCCTTCGAACAGGTCATCGACGTGAACCTGAAAGGCGTCTGGTACGGGATGAAGTACGGTATCGACGCGATGTTGGCGGACGACGGCGGCTCGATCATCAGCGCCTCGTCGATCGGCGGCGAGGTCGCGGTCCCGCAGTACGGCGGCTACGGGGCGGCGAAGGCGGCCGTCAGTCACCTCACGAAGTACGCGGCTATTGAGTACGCAGAAGAGGGAATCCGCGCGAACGCCGTCGCACCGGGTATCGTCCGCACGGACATGATCGAGCGGACGATCGAAGAACATCCCGAGATGGAGGAACAGTTCCTGAACACCGAGCCGATGGCGGGTCTCGCGGATCCGCAGGAAATCGCGAACGCAGTTCTCTTCCTCGGCTCCGACCTCTCGTCGCGCGTCACCGGCGTAACACTGCCCGTCGAAGGCGGCTACCTCGCGCAGTAACGCCCAGTGGGTGACGCGGACGAACCCCGTCTCGCAATCGGTCGGTCGTCCGACGCGGGTAATCGTTTTCCGCACGCCCCGACTACCCCGAGACGTGGGATCGACGCACGACCGAGTCCGGCGTTGCCGCAGGCACCGATGACCAATGACCGCTGAGCACGCGCCTACCGTTCACCGCGCCGAGACGTGGACCGAACTCCAGGAACTGCTCTCCCGGGAGATGTGGATGCCGGATATCGAACGCCACCGCTCGCGGTACGTGTTCCGCGGGATGCCCGACAAATCGTTCAGCCTCGAGACGCCGATCAAACGGTTCGTCGGCGACTCCGGCAAGTGGAACCTCGAGCCGCTATTGCTCCGGAACTTTGCCCAATACGCGATGAGCGAACTCGACGATCCCCGCTCGGTCTGGCACCTGGTCTCGATCGCCCAGCACTACGGGCTGCCGACCAGGCTGCTCGACTGGTCGTTCTCGCCGCTGGTGGCAGCCTATTTCGCCACCCAGACCGGCGACACCGACTACGACGGGGTGATCTGGGCCGTCGACTACCAGAAGCTCCACGCCGATCTGCCCGACTACTACCAGGAGGTTCTGGAGATGACGGAGACGCACATGCTCGACGTCCACCTCCTCTCGAACGCGACCCTCGAGTACGAGCTCCGCGAGGACCGGATCGGCGACGAGGGCCTGGCGCCGGCCCGGAACCTCAACGACGTCTCTCGGATCACCGAGCTCTGGCAGGAGTTGTGGGCACCCGACGACGATGATCCGGCCGACCAGTACACCATGTTCTTTCGGCCGCCGGCGATCGACGACCGCATCGTCAACCAGTCCGCGGTCTTCTCGTTTCAGTCGGATCCACGCCTCACACTCGACGAGTGGCTCGAAGACCGACCCGACTGCTACCGAAAGATCGTCATTCCGGGCGAGCGCAAGCTCGAATTCCGCGACAAGCTCGATCAGATGAACGTCAACCACCGGACGCTGTTCCCCGGGCTCGAGGGGTTGACGACCTGGCTCAAGCAGTACTACAAGCCGAAATCTGGAGAGTAACCGGCGCTCGATCGATTCGCTGCAAAGCGCACACGACGGCGGAACTGCGCGCCGCCGGCTCGCGGCGGCTCAATCTCGGCCGTGCCTGGTCAGGCACTTCGGGAGGCCGATCAGTTCGACCGGCTCGGAGTTGTCGGGCGAGTAGACGACCATCTGGCCCTTCTCCATGTACGGGACCTTCGATTCGAGGTTGCTCGGGATGTTGACGCTCTTGATCGCGTCCTCGTCACCCAGGTTCAGGACGACGGTGGTGTTGAGCTGCTTGAAGACGGCGTCGTGGATGTCCTGGGGGTCCTGCGTGATGAGGAACAGGCCGAGTCGCTCCTTGCGGCCCTGTTTGGCGGCCTCGGTGAACTTCGTGATCACCTTCCCCGCCTGAACCGAGTCGGCGTCGGTCAGGAAGTTGTGAGCCTCGTCCATCCCGAGCACGAGCGGGGTCTCCTTGATCCGGTCGTAGGTCGGGTCGTTCGAGAGCTTCTGGTCGATAATGAGCGACGAGACCGCGAGCACGATCGCCTCGGTCGCCCGGCTGTCGTTGATGTGGTAGGTCGGGACTACCGTGAGCCCGCCAGGCCGGACGAACTCGTGGACCAGGTCGGTGATCGGCCGGGCGTCCTGGTCGAAGACGTGGTCGAAGCCGAGCACGCGCCGGCGGACGGCGTCGAAGGTCGCCTCGTGGACCCGACCCGATTCGTCGAGTTCCTCGCGCAGCGCGGGATCGTCGAGGAAGGAGGTGAATTCGTCGTAGGTACCGTCCGCGCCGTACTGCTTGCGGAACCGCGGCAGGAGCACGCTGACGAGCGCGCCGTACTGGTTATCGTTCAGTCCGCTGCCAGCGACCAGCCACGGGTTGTCGTGGACCATCGAGAACGGGATCGTGAACTCGACCTGCTTCGCGCGGTGGTGGCCCGCCGCGTACGACGACGACCCCACCTTCGGCACGAACGCGGTCGTGTCGTCGTGGCCGCCGTAGGCGATCCCCTCGCGCTCGAGTCGGCGCGCGAACTCGTCGTCCAGATCGGGGTTGTCGTCGTGCATCTGGGCGTACTCGTCCTGCGGATCGAACTGGACGACGGCGGGGCTGACTTCGCGGCCGTCGTCCATCGGGTACGCGCGGTCCTCGGCGAGGTACTGCCGCAAGATGTTCTTCGCGCCGTGGGTCTTCCCCGATCCCGTCCCGCCGGCGATCAGCGTGTGCCGGAAGACGAGCGGATCGCCGGCCTCGTAGTCGTCTTTCAGCCGGTAGTCGATCGTCGGCGGCGAGGCCGCGGTCTTGACTTTCTCGCCGCCGACCGAGAGGTGCCCCAGGAAGACCCCGTCGTCGGGCATCTTCAGTCCGGTCTTGATCTCCTCGGTGTCGTCGGCCTGGCGGATCACCGTCTGGGGTTTGGGCACCCGGTCGGTCATCCGCCGTTTGAGTTCGCCGTCATCCTCGTAGAGGACGGCGACGGGTTCGAGGCTCGCGACGAACTTGTAGTCGGACTCGTCGATCCCGTCGCGTCGCATCGCCCGCCTAGCGTGGATCTCCGTCGCGTCGTCGGCGTGGTACTGCTGGGCGTACTCCAGGCCCGTGATGCGACAGAACAGCGTCTCGCCGTCGGGGTAGGGTGCAAGCAGATAGCTTCCGATGCGGATCGACGAGCGGTTGCCGCGGGTGACGTAGGCCCGCAGGGTGGTGTCGTCCTCCTCTTCGCCGACGCGCAGGCCCTGGGAGACGCAAACCGTCCCGATACCGACGTCTTCGCCGCGGGGTTCGACGGGCGTCGATTCGAAGTCGTCGGTCGTTCCGTCTGTCGTCGAACGGCGGCTCGCGGCACGGTCAGGGTCTGATGAGGCCGTCGACGAGTCCGCCGAATCGGCCGCCGCGCCGTCGTCGGAGCCGGCGTCGGCGTCGAAATCGCCGAAGTCTCCCAGATCGGTCATATCAACGCAATTCAGCCGGGTCCTAAAACGCGTTTCCCTCCACCCGTCCGGACTGTTTATTTGGAGTGACCGTCGCGGCGGACCGCGAGCCAGAGGCTGCCGAGCGCGACGGCGGCGAGCGCGGGCCCGGCCGTAAAGCCCGGGACCGTCTCGTCGTCGTCGCTCCCGTCGGTTCCGTCGCTCTCGTCATCTGCCGTCTCCCCGTCCGATTCCGAGAGATCGAGGTCTAGCTCGTCGGGATCGGTGTGGTCGAACGAGTCGAGCGACTCGTCGCCGCCGTCGATCGCGACGGTCGCGGACTCGTCGCCGACGGCGATCGGCCAGTCGCCGGTGACGTCGACGTCGCTCTCGGCGAAGGAAATCGTCGTCGCGCCGGCCGGCGCGTCGTCGGCGATCCGAACGGTCAGCGTCGCGACGGTCCCCACGCCGGCCGTCCCGTTGGCCGCCGGCTCGCGGCGCTGTTCGAGCACTGCCGTCCCTTCCTCGTGGGCGATCGCGTCCGCGGTTCGGACCTCGGTGTCGTCGCCCTCGAGCCACGGGCCCCGTTCGACGGCGACGATCTCGACGTATTCGGGATCGTACTGCGCGACCAGCGTCACCGCTTCGATCCCCTCGTCGCCGTGCCCACCCTGGCTCTCTAAGACGACGTCGACGTCGACCGTCTCGCCGGGGTCAGCCTCGACCGGCGACCGATCGGGCGAGAAGAACGCGACCTGATCGATCGCGGCGACCGATCCCGCGGCGCCGACGATCGAGACGGCGAGCAACACGGCCGCGCCGGTAACCA
The DNA here is from genome assembly GCF_900110455.1 of Natrinema salifodinae. NCBI lineage: Archaea > Methanobacteriati > Methanobacteriota > Halobacteria > Halobacteriales > Natrialbaceae > Natrinema > Natrinema salifodinae. The sequence continues at coordinate 774,157 of NZ_FOIS01000002.1, forward strand.
AGAGGGCGGTCCGGATGTCGATCGAGGCGGCCTGGCGGCGGTGACGCGGGTCGTCGTCACGTGGCGGCGTCATACGGGTTCGTTTCCGTTGTCGGACCGGAGCGTCCTTACCGTTTCGTGAACGGAACGCGAACCGCGACCGGTCGACCGAACCGGTCGGACGGTAGAGCGTAGAAAAGTAGGGCGGCGATTCGGCTGGATGGCCGGCACCGGGCCGAGGCCCGGTCGGACGGTGTCGGTACTCACGTCGCTCTGCGCCCGGGTCGATCGCGCCGTTACTGGACGATCGAGACGGCGTGGTCGTATCGAGTGACCAGGCCCGAGTCGTGATCGTAGCTGAGGACGCCGACGTCGGCCAGTGCGGGCAGGTGGGAGTGGTGCAGCGCGATCTTCGCCTGGTTGGGGTCGGAAAGCGGGCCGTCGCGGGAGCCAAGTTGCGCCGCGAGCTGGTCGATCGACAGCGGCCGATCCTCGTTCTCGAGGAGGAGGAGCAGGCGCATCCGGACGGGGTCGACGACCGTCTCGAGCAGGCGTTCGGCGTTCTCGCTGTCACACAGCTCGAGCAGTACCGAGATGTCGGCCGGGTGGACCGGCGGCTCGTCGACGAGCGCGATGCCCTCGTCGGTCCAGTCGACGATGTCGTAGTCGTCGAGTCGCGGGAGGTGGTTGTGGGCGAGGGTGATGCGAATCTCCTGGCGCGCCTGGCCGTTCGAGCTGTCGCCGGTCGTCCGCTCGAGGAGTTCCGTGGTCAGTTCCGACAGGTCGAGCCGCGTCTGTCGAGTACCCAGGACCTCGAGGATGCGGAGCCGACGGGGGTGACGGAGGATCTCGTAACACTCCGTCGGGACGTCGGCCAGTGGGTCGGGGGTGCTGTCGCCGCCGAGGTGAGCGTCCGAACTCATTACACACACCAACCCCTGCATTGGGGATAAGCCCGTTTCCAAAACGATTTGGCTCCAGAATCGGCTGTTACTCGCGTAATCTCGTTGTAACCCGCTATCGGTGCCGAAAACCGCACAGAGAGGTAATTACCTGTGGAAACATGAGTTTCGGCGGCTCGAAACCGTCGCTCGAAATTGACGATTCACCGCCGGTTCGAAGGTGGCATCGGGTGGTGATCGCCGCGGACAGCGGACGACCGCCCTCGCCGCCGATCCGTCGCGGGCGGTTTGCGTCCGTTCCCGGCGTCCGTGGCTGCCGCCGTTTTCACGCGCTACACGGCGCCACGCCCTTTTTGCGTGTGCGCGGCATACGGTAGCTCATGCTTATGGTACGCGGTCGTGCTGGCGGGACGGAGCTCACCGGCACACTGTACGAACGGGGCGAACGGGCCCCCTCGTTCCGCGGCGCGCCCGACGAGGACGCCGCGTACGTCTGGGTCTGTGATGAGTTCTACGAGGTCGACAGCGGGGGGTCGACCCAACGGGTCGACGGACGGGAGGTCAACCTCGCGTTCGAGTCGCCCATGCCGCGAGGGTTCGATACGCGAGAGCAGGCCCTCAAGGGGGCAAAGGAACACGTCCGGACGCAGTTCGCCCGAATCGGCGTCGATCCGACCGACGTCGTCCTCGAGGTCGAGAAGAACGACGTCGATAGCGCTCGCGGGATCGAGCGCTAGTAGGGCTGGTCCTCCCAGCGGTGGTCGTCGTAGGATCGGTCCTGGGCCGCGTCGAACCGTTCTTCGAGCGTCTCTCGCAGCGATGCCTTCTCCGAACGGCCGATCCGGGCGAGTTCGTCGGCCTTCTCGACGATCGTCGGCGGGCCGTGCGCGACGGCGACGTCCTGTAACAACTGCATCGTCAGCCGCTCGCGGATCTCCGGGTCCTTCGTGAACGCGTAGGGCGCCTCGATCCGGTAACAGAGGTCGTCGCGCGGATCGTAGACGACGAAGAACGTGACCTCGTAGGCCTCGCGATCGAGCCGACGGTCGACACCGAGCGCGTCGCCCTCGACGGAGAGCGGCCGGTCGACGCCGCCCCGCGAGCGGAACCAGTTCGTATAGGTTAGCGCCGAAGTGTCCCGCTCCCAGCGCTCGCCGTCGACGTCGTCGACGTACTCGCCGCGCTCGAGCAGCCGGGTGAACAGCGCCGAGTCGTCGGTCCACGGGGCGTCGCCGTCCTTCTCCTTGAGCGTTCGAGTGATCACGCGCGTCGCGGGGTTCTTGACGAAGCCCACTAGCGGGACGTCCCGGTCGACGAAGTCCTCGACCAGGCGGACGTAGTTCTCGAGTACCGTCGTCGGTCGAGGGTCCTCGAGCAGGAAGTCCGCGAGGTCGGGGTGTTGATCCGCCCAGCGCAGCAAGCCGCGTGGATACAGCGGTCCGTCGAGCACCAGGAGATCCTCGACGTCGTCGCCGTGCTCGCGGGCGTGTTCGCTCTCGGCGAGGTACAGCGCCAGGGCGTGGACGACACCCTCGGCGAAGCGGGGCAGCGGCGGGACCTTCACTGCACGGCTCCGGCTGTACCCCTCGTCGAACCGATCCCACTCCTCGTGGACCGTCGCCGTCTCGTCGTTCGAGTGGACCGTCGCCACCACGGTCCGCGAGCGGTGGAGGTCGAGGTCGCTGGGGGTCGCGCTCATCGCCGCCTGCGCGACGTCGATGACGAGCCCGTTCTTGAACGTCGTCGGGTTGATCGTCCCCGCGTCCAGGCCGTGTTCGGTCGGAAACGGTCGATCCCGAAGGGCGACGTCCTCGCAGTCGACGAGCTGGCGCGCCTGGTCCCCGAGCGGGTCGACGAGGGTCCGCCCCTCGTGAACCAGCGGGTCGAGGAATCGCTCCCAGACGGTCTCGGCGAAGGCGCGGCGATCGCGCTCGTCGGTCCCGTGATCGATCCGCCTGGCGAGTCGCGCGATCCCCTCGAAGTGGACCGGGTCGAGCGTCATGCAGGGAGGCTCCCACCCGATCCGCAAAAAGCCAGTGGTCGCGGCGCAAGCAGACGTTAACTCGGGGGCGGGTAAATAACTATCAGAAAACGTATATGTGGGAACGTTGTGGCTGCGGATAGCCCGATGTCGAAGCGAGAAACGAGGGTCGACGACCGCGACGATCGCGTCATTAACTGGCGACAGAATAGTTCCGGCGTCACCCTCTACGACGAGCGCAATCCCGACGCCTGGATTCACGCCGAATTCGAGGCCGGCGTCGCCCCTGAGAACCGACTCTACATGATCTGCGACGAGTGCGGCGCGGTGTTCGCCCAGCGAGTCAAGCCGGGGAAGGGATCCGTCTGTGGCGACTGCGGGGCGACGTTCGAGCACGACGAGGACGCGAGGCGGTCGTCGCACTGACGGCGCGCAAAACTCACTCGCTTTTTTGACACTATTCGGAGTTGTTGCGGTGGGTGCAGCCTCGACAAGTGTCTCCCGGTCACGGTTCAGTCGTCCTTTCACCATACAACAAACTTATGCCGAACGACACGAGAGCGAGAGCCGAACACGCGGGCACAGACGATGAACCAGGAAACCCCCACCGCACGAGATCGGCTATCAGAGACGCTGGATCGGGCTTCGCACGCCGTCGAGCGCCGGTTCGCGATCGATCTGCGAGCGCTGGCCGCGTTCCGCGTCGCGGTCGGGACGCTGTTGCTCGTCGATCTCCTGTTGCGATCGCGGAACCTCACGGCGTTCTACACGGACGACGGCATCCTCCCGCTGGAGGCGCTGTTTTCCGACTACTCGTCGGTCTACTCCCTCCACGCCCTCTCCGGTGAGGCGTGGGCACAAGCGCTGCTGTTCTGTGTCGCGGGCGCGTTCGCGCTCGCCCTCCTCGTCGGCTACCGGACCAGGCTCGCGACGATTGCGTCGTGGCTCCTGCTGGTCTCGCTGCACATCCGGAACCCGATGATCCTCAACGGCGGGGACGTGCTGTTGCGGATGCTGCTCTTCTGGGGGATCTTCCTGCCGCTCGGAGAGCGGTGGTCGATCGACGCCAGGCGGATCGATCGGGACCGCGCGACGGTCTCCTCGGTCGGGACGATGGCGATCCTCCTGCAGGTCGCGTTGATGTACGTGACAAACGCCGTCCACAAAACCAGAAGCGACGCCTGGCTGTCCGGGGACGCGGTCGTCGGAATCTTCCAGGCCGACCAGTTCACGATCCTGCTGGGCAACGTCCTCGCGGACTACGTCGGCCTGTTGCAGGCGTTTACGTACGTCTGGATGGCGCTCATCCTGCTGTCGCCCCTGCTGATCGCGCTGACCGGCTATCGGCGGGCGCTGCTCGCCTCGCTGTTCGTCGGCATGCACCTGGGCATGTTCGTCACGATCCAGATCGGCATCTTCCCCCTCGTCTCCGTCGCCGGCCTGGTCCTCTTCACCCCGCCCGTCGTCTGGGACGGCCTGGCGACGGTCGCGACGCGCGTCGGGATCGCGTCCCAACTCCGAGACGGCCTGGCGGGCCTCCAGCGAACCGCCCCGCGGCTCTCGCTGCCGCTGCCCCTGACCCTCCCCCGGTCCCTTCCCCTCCCCCGACTCCCGTCGGAGCGCGGGGACGTTCCCTCGCCGACCGCCGTGGCGGCCCGCTCTCGCGTCCTGCTCTCGACGCTCGTGCCGTGGCTGTTCCTCGTCCTCATCGTCCTCGCGAACGCCCAGGCGGTCGACTACACCGAGGTCCCCGATCCCGGCGAGGAGGTACTGGATACGGTCAAGGCCGACCAGAGTTGGCGGATGTTCGCGCCGAATCCGATCTCCAACGCCCGCTGGCTCGTCGCGCCTGGCGAACTCGAGGACGGACGGGAGGTCGACGTCTATCACGACGGGGCGGTCGACTGGGACCGGCCCCCGTCGGTCGACGAGACCTACGAGACCTCCCGGTGGCGCAAGTACGTCTCGAACATGCGCTACGCCGGCAACGAGAACCACCGGTCGTACTACGCCAACTACCTCTGTGGCCGCTGGAACGCCACCCACGATACGGGCGTCGAACGGGTCAGCGTCTACGGGCTGACCGACCGAGCCGAGCCGACCGACGACGAACCGGACATCGCCGAGTACGAACTGCTCGAGTACGACTGTTCGGGCGAGTTCGTACAGAACGACTGATCGCCCCGCGCCACGAGGTCACGAGGAACAACGACAGCTAGTTAGGCCGGGCCGGCGACCGGCCACACATGGAAGCTGCGCTGATCGTCCTCGACGGCTGGGGACTCGGTGACGGCGGCAGGGATGCAGTTGCGGCGGCCTCCACGCCCGTTTTCGACCGGCTCGCCGATGCCGGCGCGTACAGCACGCTCGAGGTGGCGGGCCGGCGCGTCGGCCTCCCGGACGGCCAGATGGGAAACAGCGAGGTCGGCCACCTGAACATCGGCGCCGGCCGGGTCGTCTACCAGGAGTACACTCGCATCTCCGACTCGATCGCGGACGGCTCCTTCCGGGAGAACGACGCCATCAACGCGGCCTTCGATCGCGCGAGCGAGAACGACGGTCGCGTCCATTTCCTCGGACTCGTCAGCGACGGCGGGGTCCACTCCGATCACGAGCACCTCCACGCGCTGATCGAGCTGGCGGCCGACCGCGGCGTCGAGGCTGTCACCCACGCCATCACCGACGGGCGAGACACCTCGCCGACGGGCGGTCGGGACTATCTCTCGACGCTCGAAGACGTCGTCGACGAGCACGGGACGGGCCACGTCGCGACGGTCTCGGGCCGGTACTACGCGATGGACCGCGATCAGAACTGGGAGCGGACGAAACGGGCCTACGACGCGATCGTGAACCGCGAGGCCGAGCACTCTGCGGAATCTGCCGTTGCTGCCGTCGAAGAATCCTACGAGCGGGACGTAACCGACGAGTTCGTGGAACCGACGCTCGTTGAGGGCGAGGCGCACGGCGCCTCGGAAAGCGAACGGCGACGCCGTGAGCGGGGCGGGCCGGCCCTCGACGACGGCGACTCCGTCGTCTGGTTCAACTTCCGCTCGGACCGGGCTCGTCAGCTGACCCGCATGCTCGCGGACATTCGGAGCGAGGACTGGGCTGACGAGTTCGAGACCAGGCCGCCCGAGGCGGAGGTCGTGATGATGACCCAGTACGACGAGACCTTCGACCTTCCCGTGGCCTACCCGCCGAACCAGCCCGAACAGGTGTTCGGCGAGGTCTTGGCCGACGCGGGCCGGACGCAGCTGCGGATCGCCGAGTCCGAGAAGTACGCCCACGTCACCTACTTCCTGAACGGCGGCCGCGAGGTCGAGTTCGACGGGGAGATCCGCGAGATCGTCGAGAGCCCGGACGTGCCGACCTACGACCGGCAGCCGGAGATGAGCGCGCCCGAGGTGACCGACACCGCGATCGACGTCATCGAAGCGGACGATCCCGACGTCCTCGTGCTCAACTACGCGAATCCGGACATGGTCGGCCACACCGGCGACTACGAGGCCGCGATCGAGGCGGTCGAAGCGGTCGACGAGCAACTGGGCCGACTCGTCGAGACGCTCGAGGACGCCGGCGCACACGTTCTGGTCACCGCCGACCACGGCAATGCCGACGACATGGGAACCGAGGAGGACCCCCACACCGCCCACACCTACAACGACGTGCCCCTGATCTATCTAGCGCCCGACGGCACGGACGGCGGGCGGACGGTCCGCGCGGACGGCACGCTCGCGGACGTCGCCCCCACGCTGCTCGAAGTAATCGACCTCGACCAGCCGCCGGAGATGACTGGCGAGTCGCTGCTGGAGTAGGGACGCTCGTCGGGAACCCGGCCGGAAACGGGGACGCGACCCGGACCGGACGGTAGCGGTACGACCCGTTCACGAGCGCAATATAGATCTCATATACACGTTCAATACCGCGACGGGTCCGCGTACTGGCAGAGAGGCTCATGTCCACGTCCGACACCGCCACCGACTCCGATCTCGACGGCCGCGTCGTCGACGAATACGTCCTCGGCGTTCGCATCGTCGACGACGAGACTGACGAGCCCGGCGAGCGCTACCGGTTCGAGGCTCCCGAACACACCGATATCGCGTTCGACACGCTCGAAGACGCGCGGCTCTACGCCGACGTCTACTTCGACGTCAACGGCTTCGTCGAGGAGGGCACCGGCGAGCGCGGCGTGCCGCCGGAGGTCGTCCAGTCCGGGAAAGACACCCTCGCCGCGTACCTCATCACGTGCCCCTGGGCGGACGTCAACTGGGTCGCCTCGTTCTACGGGACGACGCCGACCGAGATCGAACGCTACTGCTCGTGGGTCCGCGACCGCGCCGACGAGATCCGATCCGAAGCGAAGCGACGCGGGCACGACTAGGACGACCGTCGCCCCCTGATCGTCTTCGAACCATCCCTATTCTCCCGTCGTCACACCCCGACTCCGGTTCTCCCGTCGCCACGACCGCGTTTCCTCGCGCCGTCCGGGGCCGTTCGGTCGTCGGTATGGCTACGTCCCTCACACACGACTCTTTTCGTCAGTATAGCTATATCACGTTCCGTTTCTAGAATTTATCCTATAGTATACTATTATAAATCCTGACTATACGGCGGTGGGATCCTCCGCCCGCATGGTCGAATTCACCAGGCGAACGCTGATCGCGTCGTCGGCAGCGGCGGCGATGGGCATCGGAGCGGTCGGGGCAGCGAGCGCGAACGACCGACCTGACGAACACGACACGCCGGCGGCACCGTACATCGAGGGATCGATCGATAGACTCTCGACGACGGCCTTCGGCGCGGAGGTCACCGGCCCGTTCGTCTTCGAGACGGGCGAACTCCTCTATAGCCTCCAGGGGCCGAGCGACGACAATCCCGAACCGTTTAACGAGGGCGGCGTCGGCGTCATCGACGACTTCCAGTTCACGTTCAACGGGAAGAACGACGAGTTCGACGAGCTGGAACCGCCGCGAACCAACGCGGAACAGGGCGAAGTGCAGTCCGCCGTCGGTCAGTACCGACTCCTCGTACAGACGGGCGACGAGATCAACGGCGGGACCGAGCGGTTCGGTCACCCGCAGACGCCGGCCGGCGAGGACCTCGCTGACGTCGTCGAGGAGAGGTACGAAGGGGTCGGTGACCAGGCCGACATGAACTTCTTCGTCCCGACGAACGACGAGGGGACCGAGGGCTACCTCTTCACCAACAACGAGACGCGGCCAGGCGCGATTTCGCGGACGCCCCTGTCCCGCGACGAGGACGGGTACTGGCAGGCCGACCTCGAGAACGCGATGGAACTCGAGAACACCGCGGCGTTTCGCGAAATCGGCGGGACGAAGGTCAACTGTTACGGCGATCTGAGTCCGTGGGACACGCCGCTGTCGGCCGAAGAGGAGTACGGCCACCCGCGGGTCGGCGGCCTGGCGACGGTGAGCGACATCGTCGAGCGCGGCAGCGGCGTCGGTCTCCGCGGTTCGAGCGAGTTCTGGAACCGTCCGAATATACTGGGTATCGAGCACGCGCTCGCGGAGATCTTCGGCGAGGCGGACAGCTGGTACCCGATGGGGCTGAGTAACAACAGGGGCACCGAGAAGATGGCTTACCACCTCGGCGCCGAGCCGGTCGACATCGCCGACGGCGAGGACACGCCGCAGCCGATCGCCGACGAGGCGTTCCCCAACCGCTACCGCTACGGGAAGATCGTCGAGATCACCGAGCCGACCGCCGACGAACCGGTCCCCGTCAAACACCACGTCTTCGGGCGGGCCGCCTGGGAGTGTCCCGAGGTGTTGCCCGACGAGCGGACGGTCTACCTGGCCTCCGACGGCGGCGCGAAGGGCATCTACAAGTTCGTCGCCGAGGAGCCGATTCCGAGCTACGACGACCGCACGGACGTCCGCGGGACGCTGTACGCGATGAAGGCCAGCGAGGTCGGCGAGGGGCCGGTCGCCGAAACCGATCTCAAGGTCGAGTGGGTGCCGCTGGGAACCGCAAGCAACGCCGAGGTCGAGTCCTGGATCGCCGACTACGACGACGTCACCCAGGTCGACTACCTCGAGACTCACGCCGAGACCGACTGGAAGGACGACCTCGACCGGGCGCTGCGCGAAGCGGACGAGGAGGTCGCGATCAACGGGAACCGGGATTACGTCACCGACGAAGAGGTCGTCGAGTGGGCCGCGCAGTACGAAGAACGCGGCCCCGCCGGCGTCGACGAGGACCTCCGCCGGATTCCGTTCCTCGAGACCCGCGCCGCGGCCAAGGAGGTCGGCGCCAGCGTCGAGTTCAACAAGGCCGAAGGGATCGACGCCCGCGACGACGCCGAGCCCGGGGACTTCATCTACTTCGGCATCTCCGCGTTGGGCGGGTACATGACCGACGACGAGGGCGACCTCCAGTTCGATCGGGTCGACACCGGTGTCGTCTACCGGGCGGAACTCGAGTCCGGCTACGACGTCTCTCGGCTCGAACCGGTCGTCGTCGGTCCGAACGACGGCGACCCCGAATCGATCCTCGACGAGTCGCTCATCAACGTGGACAACGTCATGGTCATGGACGACGGTCGCGTGCTCCTCTGCGAGGACAAGGGCTCCTTCGGTCGGTCCTACCCTAACGATGCGCTGTGGGTCTACGAGCCCCCGACGTCGTTGCACGTCGATTCCGTGGCGGTCAGCCACGGCGGGACCGGGACGGCGGACCTGACGCTGTCGTCGGTGCCCGACGGCCTGGCGGGCGGTCGCGTCACCGTCTCGGTCGAACACGCCGACGTCGCCGCGATTACCGACGCGAGCTACCACGACGCGCTCGAACTCACCGCCGGCCCGACGATCGCGGACGACGGGTCGACCGTCGAATTCCGGTTCGCCGATCTCGACGCGGAGATCGAACCCGGCGCGATGGACGTTCGCCTGGCGTCGATCGAACTCGAGGGAACCGGAACGGGGACGACGGATATCACGGTCGACGTGCACGCCTTAGACGCCGACGACGGCACCGCCATCGAACCGCAGGCCCGACCCGGCGTCGTCGTTACCGGCCCGCCGCCGATCGGCGGTGGTTCCGGCGGCCGCGCGCCGACCGATCTCGACGGCGACGGTAAATTCGAGGACGTCAACGGGAACGGCCGACTGGACTACGACGACGTGGTCGCGCTGTTCGATTCCATCGAGGACGAGTCGGTGATGTTGAACGTCGATGCCTTCGACTTCAACGAGAACGGACGCATCGACTACGACGACGTCACCGTCCTTTACGACGAGATCTGAGGTTCGACGACGAACCGTGGTCCGTGGTCGGATAGACGCGCTCGGACGGCACCGAACTCGCTTTCGGCCGGCTATTTTTGCAGACCGTCAGTCACTCGGAGCGACGGCGGCGCCGACGGACCTCTCGGTAGCGCTCCGGACGGCTACATAGCCACCATACCGGTACGTTCGCCTAGGACCGCTACAACCCACCCACCTTGGATTCCGTCTTCTTTGTACGAATATTATAAAATCTGACTATACGACGATGGGTTCATCCGCCCGCATGGTCGAATTCACCAGGCGGAAGCTGATGGCGACCTCGGCGGCGGCCGCCATCGGGATCGGAGCGACCGGAGCGGCGAGCGCACGGGACGGCGTCGACGACCCCGACACGCCCGGGGCGCCGCGGATCCGTGGAGACATCAAACGGCTCGCGACCACGGCCCACGGCGCGGAGGTCACCGGGCCGTTCGTGTTCGAGACCGGCGAGGTGCTGTTCAGCCTCCAGCACCCGAGCCGGGACAACCCGGCGCCGTACGACACGGCGGCGGTCGGCGTCCTCGCGGGCCATCAGTTCACGTTCAACGGGAAGAGCGACGAGTTCGACGAGCTGGAAGCGCCTCGATCGACCGCGGCCCAGGGCCGGGTGCAGGTCGCCGGCGGCGAGTACGACATCCTCGTCCAGGAGGGCGACGCGATCAACGGTGGCACGGAGCGCTGGGGACACCCCCAGACGCCCGACGGCACCGACATCGCGGACTTCGTCGGGAGCCGCTACGGCGACGTCGGCTACAACCCCGACATGAACTTCTTCGTCCCGACCGACGACGAGGGGCTCGAGGGCTACCTGTTTACCAACAACGAGACGAGTCCGGGTGGCATCAGCCGGACGCCGATCAGCCGCGGCGAGGACGGCTGGGAGGCCGACCGCGAGAACGCGATGGAACTCGAGAACCGCGATTCGTTCCGCGAACTCGGCGGCACCCGGATCAACTGTTACGGCGACCTGAGCCCCTGGGGAACGCCGCTGTCGGCCGAGGAAGACTACAGTCACCCGCGCGTCTCCGGGCCGGCGACGGTGAGCGACGTCGTCGAGGCGGGCAGCGGCGTCGGCGTCCGCGGCGCGGCGGCGTTCTGGAACCGCCCGAACCCGGCCGACGTGTCGGGCGCGCTGAGCGACCTGTTCGACGATGCCTGGTCCCCGCAGGGGAGCTGGGCGCTGGGCGGCCTCGAGATGCAGGCCTACTACCTCGGCGCCGAGCCGGTCGACCAGGCCGTCGGCGAGGACGGCGAGACCGAAAACACGCTCGACCCCATCGGCGAGGGGTATCCCAACCGCTACCGGTACGGCCACATCGTCGAGATCGCCGAGCCCGCGAGCGAGGAGCCGACGCCGGTCAAACACTACGTCTTCGGGCGAGCAGCCTTCGAGTGCCCCGAGGTCATGCCGGACGAACGGACCGTCTACCTCACCTCCGACGGGGCGAGCAAAGGCTTCTACAAGTTCGTCGCCGACGAGCCGATTCCGAGCTACGACGACCGGATGGACGTCCGCGGCACGCTGTACGCCGCCCGCGTGACCAACGACCAGGCCGCCCGAAATACCCCGCCGGCGGCGGTCGACCTCGAGATCGAGTGGCTCGAACTCGGGACGGCGAGCAACGCCGAGATCGAGTCCTGGATCGCCGACTACGACGGGATCACCCAGGTCGACTACCTCGAGACCCACGCCGAGACCGACTGGGAAGCGGACCTCGAGACCGCCCTGGCGGAGGCCGACGAGGAGGTCGCGATCAACGGCAACCGGGACTACGTTACCGACGCGGAGATCGTCGAGTGGGCCGCCCAGTACGAGGAACGCGGCCCCGACGGCGTCGACGAGGACCTCCGCCGGATTCCGTTCCTCGAGACCCGTGCCGCGGCCAAGGAGATCGGCGCCAGCGTCGAGTTCCGAAAGGCCGAAGGCGTCGACGCCCACGACGAGGCCGAACCCGGCGACTTCCTCTACGTCGGCATCTCCGAACTCAACGACGGGATGAGCGACGACGAGGGCGACATTCGGCTCGAGCGCGTCGACGGCGGCGTCGTCTACCGCGCCGAACTCGAGGCCGGCTACGACATCTCGACGCTCGAACCGGTCGTCGTCGGCCCCGACGCGAGCGACGCGGAGTCGACCCTCGATTCGGCGCCGATCAACGTGGACAACGTGATGGTGCTCGACGACGGTCGCGTCCTCCTCTGCGAGGACAAGGGATCCTTCGGTCGATCCTACCCCAACGACGCGCTGTGGGTCTACGAGCCCCCGACGTCGCTGCACGTCGACTCCGTCGCGGTCGACCACGGCGGGACGGCGGCCGTCGATCTGACGCTGTCGTCGGTCCCGGACGGCCTGGCGGGCGGTCGCGTCACCGTCTCGGTCGAGCACGCCGACGTCGCCGCGATCACCGACGCGAGCTATCACGACGCGCTCGAACTCACCGCCGGCCCGACGATCGCAGACGACGGCTCGGCCGTCGAGTTCCAGTTCGCCGATCTCGACGACGAGATCGAACCCGGCGCGATGGACGTCACGCTCGCGTCGATCGAACTCGAGGGGACCGGCACCGGAACGACGGATATTACGGTCGACGTCCGCGCGTTGGACGACGACGACGGCGCCGCCATCGAACCGCAGTCCCGGCCAGGCGTGGTCGTCACCGGTCCGTCGCCGATCGGCGGGGGCTCCAGCGGCCGTCCGCCGACCGACCCCGACGGCGACGGCCTGTACGAGGACGTCAACGGCAACGGTCGGCTCGACTACGACGACGTCGTCACCCTGTTCGACCACATGGACGACGACTCGACGACCCTCGCCGTCGACTACTACGACTTCAACGAGAACGGGCGTATCGACTACGACGACATCACCGACCTCTACGACGACCTCTGAGCCGATGGCACGGCACGACGCTGCTTCGGCGACTCGAGGGCAAACGCGGACGACCGAACCCGACTCGGACCCGGACCGTCGGCGACGAGCGCACGACCGTCGATCACGATCCCGGTCGCGACGGTGGCGCCGGCCCGCCGCGGCGCTGCTCGTCGCGCTCGCGGTCGGTCTGGCGGCCGTCCCGATCGGTCCGGCGGCGGCCGCGAGCGGCGGTGCGGACACCGACGCCGCGGGAGCCGTGACCGCGACCACGACGGCCACCGAACCAAGCCTCATCGTCGACGACGCGACCGTCGAACCCGGTGAGACGGCGACCCATCGGCTCGCGCTCACCGACGCGCCGGACGGGTTGGCCGGCTTCGAACTCACCGTCGAGCTTTCAGGCGACGACGGAACCGCAACCGTCGCGAACGCCAGCTACCCCGACGAGTACGGGATGACGACCGATCCCATCGTGAGCGCCGACGAGCATCGATCACCGTCGAAGCCGTCGACCTCGGCGACGAGGTGACGCCTGGCGCGACCGACGTCACGCTCGCGACGGTCGAGGTCAACGCGACCGATGCCGGCTCGGCGACGCTGGACGTGACGGACGTCCAAATCGACGACGACAGCGGCGACGCGGTGGTCCCGTCGATCGAGGCGGGGACGCTGACCGTCGGCGACGGCGGAAACGGATCGCAGAGCGACGGCGCGGAGTCGGACGACGGAGCCGACGGTGACGGCGGGGCCGATGCGGAGTCCGTTCCCGGCTTCGCCGCCGGCGCTGCACTCGCCGCGCTCGCGGCCCTCGTGATCACCCTGTTCGCGCGGCGCTAACTCGCTCCGCACGCTCCATTTTCTCCGAGCCGTTAGTCCCCGGCGACGGCGTTCGCGTACCCGGCCGCCCGACTGCCACCGATACCGGCGCGCGTTCAGGGAAATTTACAGTTCCGCGCGGGAAGGAGACGATCGTGGACGAACCGAGCACGCGGCGGCGGGATCGAATCGCCGGCGAAGGCACGCGGTCGGAACCCCGTAGCGATCCGCCATGATCGAGGTTCTCGGACTGCTCGCGCTCGCCGCCGCCGGTACGGCGGTCGTCTGGAAGGGCAGCGTCTGGCTCGAGGACTCCGCGAACGCTCTCGCGGCCAGCTACGGCCTGCCGATGGTCGTCCAGGGAGCGGTCGTCGCCGCCGCGGGCTCGAGCATGCCCGAACTGGCGAGCGTGCTGCTCGCGACGCTGCTGCACGGCGAGTTCGAGCTCGGCGTTGGGTCGATCGTCGGCTCGGCGGTATTCAACCTTCTCGTGATCCCCGGCATGGCGGTGGTCTACGGCGGCGGGATCGACACGACTCGCGAACTAGTTTACAAGGAGGCGCTGTTCTACATGCTCGCCGTCGCGACGCTGCTGTTGACGTTTTCGCTGGCGGTCATCTACAACCCGGTCGACCGAGCCGACACACTCGTCCGCGGGACCGTCTCGCGACAGCTCGCGCTGGTCCCGATCGTACTGTACGGGCTCTACCTGTTCACCCAGTATCTCGATGCCAGGGGCGCCGACGTGACGGCCGATACCTCGGTCGACCGCGCTCGCTCCTGGCTCTGGTTCGGCCTCGGCCTGGTGTTCATCATCGGGGGCGTGGAGGGCCTGGTCCGGGCGGCGATCGGACTCGGTGACGCCTTCGGGACGCCCTCGTTCCTCTGGGGGATGACTGTCGTCGCGGCCGGCTCGAGCCTACCCGACACGTTCGTCAGTATGGCGGCCGCGCAGGCCGATCGGCCGACGGTAACGTTGGCGAACGTCTTGGGAAGCAACACGTTCGACTTACTCGTCGCCATTCCCGTCGGGGTGCTCGCAGCGGGGTCGCTGACGGTCACCTTCTCACACGTCGTCCCGATGATCGCTTTCCTAATTGCCGCGACGATCTTCTTCTTCGCGATTTCGCGGACCGGAATGTATCTCTCCCGCCGGGAGGGGTGGGCGCTGCTCGCGCTGTACACGGCGTTCGTCTGCTGGCTGCTCCTCGAGAGTCTCCGGATCACCAGCGTCCTCGAACTCTGAGGGCGGGTCCAGCTATCGATACTCGACTCGGACCCGGACCCGGTTCGCCTCATGGCGTCGAAGAAGAAGTGACGGCACCCGATACGTGCCAGCGAGAGCGATCTGTCGTACCGATCAGGGATCGGCGGGAGTCGGACGGTCGACGTCGCGATCGTCCGCGACGGCGTCTCGGTCGTCCTCTTCGTCGGTATCAGAATCGCCATCGGCACCGGTGCCGGCGATCGGCAGCCCGGTACCGTGGTCGCCGTCCGTTCCGAGGAGGCGAGCGAATCGACGACGTTCCGCGGCGTGTCTGTCCAAACTCATACCCCAAAACGATGGCCGTGTCCCTTGTAGTAATAGAGCTCATTTACGGTCGAAACCCATCGCTTCCTCGCGAAACGGTTCCGATGCCGGACCCGAAATTCCCGTCATTGACCGCGCTCTCGTCGAATCGCTCGAAACCGATCCCGAACCGGGCCGGACGCTGTCAAAACAACGTAACATCCTTTTCCGTCACGCCCCTGTGCCGCTATAATGACCGACCTTCCAACCCCCGTCGAACGCGAACTCGAGTCCCACGACGCGTTCGCGCGGACCGACGAGGGATACGACCTCACGACGACCGTTTTCGACACGACTGTCACGGCCGATGACGCCGACGGGAAGCGCGACGGCCGATTTCGCGTCACCGTCTTCCTCCCGACGCTCGACGCCGCCGTCGCCGACGAAGTCGTCGCGAACGTCGTCGAGGACGGCTGGTTCGAGACCCTCGAACGCCGCCTGCAGGATGTCTTCGGCGTCGCCCACACGAGCACCCACGACGACCCCGTCGTCGAACGCGACACCGACGAGGTCCGCGTCCGCCTCGAGTACACCGCCTGGGACGCCGGCGAGGGCGCCGAGGACGCCAAGGCTCTCATCGAGTTCGTCGAGGGAACGTTCGCCCAGGGGATCATCCCTGGCTACGAGTACCGCGGCCCGGCGGCGACGCTGCTCGAGAACGCCCAAAACCGGGGCCAGCAGGCCGCGGACGGCGACGGACACAGCGGCGGCATGCCGATGTGAACCGAAATTTTCCACCGCGGGCCAGCAAGGTTCTCCGTCGGTGAAATCTTCGAAAGAACGCTTTGCATCGCTGCCATCACGTGTTTCGTTCCGCTCAGTTTCAGTCGGAAGACTCCACACTCCCCTCCGTTCATTTCGATCAGTCGTCGGCTCGCTGTGCCTGCGGCCTCTCTCTGCAGGGGGTATCCTCGACTGAACTGTCGTTCGAAAACACCAGTTAGGGATGGCCGAGAGAGGGACGCGAGCAGACGCGAGCGTCGCTCGACCCGGGAAGAGGCAGGGCGTAACTGATACCAACCGCGAGCGAACCGAAGTGTGAGCGAGCGGGCCGACGACTGACGTGGAGAGCGCGCCGCGCTCGGAACGGACGAAGGAGTGCTTTTGGTCCACAGCTTTTACCGAGGGACGCCGCGCTGTGTGGCAGCTATGCTGCCGTCAGCGCGACAGACCGCAGCGTAAAAGGTGGGTTTTAGTCCATCGCGATGTACGTCTGCGTGTCCTCGACGCCCTCGATGGACTGGATGCGGGTGGCTGCGATCTCCTTGACTTCGGCGGGCGTCTCGACCCGCGCCTTGGCGATAAGATCGACGTCGCCGGCGACGATGTGGGCCGACTGAACGCCCGCGATGGATTTGATATTGTCTCTGAGCCGATCCGCCTCGCCGGTGTTCGCTTTGATCATAACGAATGCCGTAACCATCAGTTGACACCTCCGGAATCGGAGTTCGAATTCGAATTGGAGTCGGAGTCAGTGCTGGAATCGGTATCGGAGTCGGAATTAGACGGCGAAGCGGCGTCCGAACCCGCATCCGCCTCGAGCGTCAGTTCCGTCGCCGCCGACCCCGGCCCCGATCCCGTCCCCGCTCCGCCCGTCCCTGCGTTGGCGGCCGCCTGGTCGGCCGACTCGCCGACGAGCAGTTGGCGGACGTCGCTCAGGACGTCGAAGTCCGCGAGGACGACGAGTCGGTCGCCGTCCTCGATCGAGAGGTCTTCGGTCGGGATCTCGAGGGTCCGCCCGTCCTTGCCGAAGGCGAGGACGGTCGCGTCGGCGGGCAGTTGCAGTTCGCTGATCGTGTAGCCGTTGACCGGGGCCGCGTCGGTAATCGTGAGTTCGACGACCTGCAGGTGGGGTGCGACGTCGGCGATGGCGCGGATCGTCCCGCCCAGGAGGGCGTTTTTCGCGCCGATCGCGCCGAGGCGCTCGGGGTAGATCACTTCGTTCACCTGGTCGGCGTACTTGCGGTAGATCTCCTCGCGGTAGGCCTCGTCAATGCGCATGACCGTCCGACAGCCGTAGTGGTTAGCGATCATGCACGCGGTAAAGTTGACGTTGAGGTCGCCGGAGAGCGCGCCGACGGCGTCGGCCGACGCGACGCCGGCCTCCTCGAGGACGGTCTCGCGGGAGCCGTCTCCCTCGACGACGGAAAACCCCTGATCGCGGGCGCGCCTGATCGTCGGCTCGTCGCGTTCGACGAGCGTCACCTCGTGGTCCTCGTCGCGCAAGACCCGCGCCGTCCGTAGGCCGACCCGTCCAGCCCCGATAATCACGAACCGCATGGACGCGAGTACGCCGGCGTCGGTGAATAAGTTTGTCCCCGTTTACCACGGTAGTGACTAGCCGGATGCGACCGGAACGGAACCGCGGACGAAAAGCGCAGCTGCGATCGCAGCGACGGAGATCGAAGAGAAATCACGACCGCCGTCGACGGAACGGCGCCGCCGGATGGCGTTGCTGGGATGGTGTCGACGGCCGCACCGGGCCCTAATCGCCGCCCCCGCTCGTGTGTTATCCCATCGCGATGTACGTCTTCGTGTCGGTGACGCCGTCGAGTCCCTGCAGTCGCGAGGAGACGGTTCGGAGCACCTCGTAGACCTCCGATGCGTCGATCTCCGCGATGATGTCGTAGTTGCCCGCGACGATGTGGGCGTCGGCTACCGACTCGAGATCACCGATCTCTGCGAGCAGGCCCTCGGACTTTCCGGCGGCCGTCTTCACCATGATGAACGCGTGGACCATCGGGGGCGTGGTACACCGTGACACGACTAAAGCCTTTGCCCGAAGCGAGCGACTCGTGGAAACAACCATCGGGCGGGACCGTCGGCGGTCCGGCGCTCAGTGGCTGTGCGGTCCGTCGGTTCGTGAAGCTGTGCGCAGCGGTTATCGGGACGCCGACACCGCCTCGTCCAGGGCGTCGGTCACCGCGTCGAGAACGTCGGCCGGCGACTGCATCGCGTCGACGCGGACGAACCGGTCAGGGTCGCGCTCGATGAGTCGCTCGTAGTTGTCCCGTACCGACGCGAGGTACTCGGCCCGTTCGAACTTGTTCGTCGTCCCCGCGCGGGTCGCGGCGGTCTCCGGATCGAGGTCGAGGTAGATCGTCAGATCCGGCGTAATCGAGAACGGCTCGTGGATGTCGACGACGTACTCGAGCGGGTCCGCGAGATCGTGTTCCTCGGCCGTCTCGAGGGTCGCACCCTGATAGGCGAACCGGGAGTCGGAGTAGCGGTCGGAGATCACGAGGTCGCCGCGCTCGAGGGCGGGTTCGATCACCCGCGAGAGGTGATCGGCGTGGTCGGCGGTGTAGAGGAACAGTTCCGCGAGCGGGTCGGCATCGTCGTCCTCGATCGAGCGGTAGACGGCGTCGCCGTACCAGGAGTCGTTCGTGGGTTCGCGGGTGAACTCCGCGTCGGGATAGCGCTCTTGGAGTGCCTCCCAGACCGTCGTCTTGCCGCTGCCGTCCAGTCCCTCGAGCGTGACCAGCATGCTCACACCTCGTCGTGACGGCTACTACAATCTGTCGAGAGGGACGGGCGGCCTTACGGCATCGCCGTCCACCTATTTATCGCTGGGCGATCACATTCCGCGTATGGACGTTCTCGTCGCCGGCGGCACCGGCTTCATCGGCACGAACCTGTGTGCGGAACTGGCCGAGCGCGGCCATCGAGTGACGGCGCTCTCGCGGTCGCCGGACGACGGCGACCTCCCCCCGGGCGTCGAGGCGGCGATGGGCGACGTCGGCGCCTACGACTCGATCGTCGACACGGTTGCGGGCCGCGACGCCGTCGTCAACCTCGTCTCGCTCTCGCCGCTCTACCAGCCCCGCGGCGACAAGAGCCACGAGGAGGTCCACCTCGGCGGCACCGAGAACCTAGTCCGCGCGGCCGAGGAGGGCGGCGTCGACCGCTTCCTCCAACTGAGCGGACTGGGTGCCGATCCAGATGGCGACACCGCTTTCATCCGCGCCAAGGGCAAGGCGGAAGCTGTGGTCCGCTCGGCGGATCTCGACTGGACGATCGTCCGTCCATCCGTCGTCTTCGGCGACGGCGGCGAGTTCGTCGAGTTCACGAAGACCCTGACGACGCCGTACGTGACCGGCCTGCCAGGCGGCGGGAAGACGCGGTTCCAGCCCATCTGGGTCGGCGACCTCGTCCCCATGCTGGCCGATGCGCTCGAGGACGACGCCCACGTCGGAGAGATCTACGAACTCGCCGGCCCGCAGATCCTCACCCTCGCCGACGTGACGGAACTGGCCTACGCGGCCGAGGGGAAAGACGTCACGATCGTGCCGATCCCGATGGGCCTGGCCAAACTCGGTCTCTCCGCGATCGACTCAGTGCCCGGCGTTCCGTTCGGCGCGGACCAGGCCAGGTCGCTCGAGTTCGACAACACGGTCGCCGACAACGACATCACCGCGTTCGGGCACGAGCCGGCGGCGTTGACGACGTTGGGGGAGTATCTCGGGTTCGAGGGGCGGCGTTCCCACGAGCGAGCGAAGGGAACGGCCTGACACCGTCCCGGCTCATCGCTCGGCGTCGATCCCGAGTGTCGGACGCCTAATATAAAGGAGTAGGTCTTTCGGAGTAAAAGGATCTTACTGGTGGCGAATACACCGCCGTAAACCGCCATACGCGGCCGAATCGAGCTAATATTGAATTAGTCGGGAAATTCAGCTTAGCACAAGACTTATATCCTCTATCGCTCTGTACCAATCCAACGGAGCCCCCTGACAAACAATGAAGCTGGCGATGATCGGATTCGGACAGGCCGGTGGCAAGATCGTCGATCGATTCCTCGAATACGACGATCGGACGAACAGCGGAATCGTCCGCGCGGCGATCGCTGTCAACTCCGCGAAAGCGGACCTCATCGGTCTCGACAACATTCCACAGGAGAATCGCGTACTCATCGGCCAGGCCCGAGTAAAGGGCCACGGCGTGGGTGCTGACAACGAACTCGGCGCGGAAGTCGCCGAGGAGGACATCGACGAGGTCCAAAACGCCATCGACTCGATCCCGACGCACGAGGTTGACGCCTTCCTCATCGTCGCCGGGATGGGGGGCGGTACCGGCTCGGGCGGCGCGCCGGTCCTCGCGAAACACCTCAAGCGTATCTACACCATTCCCGTCTACGGTCTCGGTATTCTGCCCGGTACGGACGAGGGCGGTATCTACACGCTCAACGCCGCTCGATCGTTCCAGACGTTCGTCCGCGAAGTGGACAACCTGATGGTCTTCGACAACGACTCCTGGCGGCAGACCGGCGAGTCCGTCGAAGGCGGCTACGAGCAGATCAACGAGGAGATCGTCCGCCGCTTTGGCATCCTCTTCGGCGCCGGCGAGGTCGGCGACGGCCAGGAGGTCGCCGAGAGCGTCGTCGACTCGAGCGAAATCATCAACACGCTCTCCGGCGGCGGCGTCTCCACCGTCGGCTTCGCGAGCGAAGACGTCGAGCTAAACACGGGCGGCGGCCTCCTCTCGCGCTTTACGGGCGACGGAGCCGGCGACGACGACCTCGACGCCGCCAACACCACGAACCGCATCACGAGCCTGGTCCGCAAGGCCGCACTCGGCCGGCTTACCCTCCCTTGTGAGATCGAAGGCACCGAGCGCGCGCTGCTGGTCCTTTCCGGTCCCTCGGAGTACCTGAACCGGAAAGGCATTGAACGCGGGCGGAAGTGGCTCGAAGAAGAGACCGGCAGCATGGAAGTCCGCGGCGGCGACTACCCGCGCGAGGAGCCGGAGGTCGCCTCGGCGATCCTGCTCTCGGGCGTGACCAACGTCCCGCGGATCAAGCGCCTCCAGCAGGTCGCCATCGAGGCTCAGGACAACATCGACGACATCCAGGCCGAGAGCGAGGAGAACCTCGAGGAACTCGTCGAAGACGACGAAGACGAACTCGAGCCGCTCTTCTAGGCCCACTTTCTTTCGCCGATCGACGCCGCAAGCGCCGCGCTTCGCGTTCGTTCCCGGTTCCCGTCTTCGTGTCGGGGGGCAGACTGACCACACCGAGCACCCGGAGAGCGTTCGCGACGCTCGAAACGTGAGCTCTCGCGGTGCACTCCGGACTCCGGACCCCGAACCTCGAACCCCGAACTCCGACGTACTTTTGACCGCGCCGGAACTATCGCAATCAGATCCAGATGCGCGTCGTGGTCCCGTTCGCCGCCGAGACGCCCAAGACCCGCCTCGAAGCCGTGCTCTCGCCGTCCGAGCGCTCGACGGTCGCCCGCGCCATGCTCGCGGACGTCCTGCGCGCGATCGTCGAAGCGGGCCACGAACCGACGGTCGTCTCGACCGCGCCGCTCGACCTCGCCGCCCTCGACCTCCCAGGCGAAGTCGCATCTGCCGCATCGGTCACCGTCGACGAGCGAGCGCTCACGACGGCGGTCAACGCGCGCCTGCCGGGCGGTGACGACGCTAATTCGGACGGCGACGCCGATCCGGACGCGGTCGCCGTCGTCATGGCCGACCTGGCGCTGGCGACGCCGGACGCGATCGAGCGGCTGCTGACCGCCGACGCCGACGTCGCGATCGCGCCGGGACGCGGCGGTGGAACCAACGCGCTCGCCGTTCGCCACCCCGAATTCCGCGTCGACTACCACGGCACCTCCTACCTCGATCACCGCGAGATCGCCCGCGAGATCGGTGCGACGGTTTCGACCGTCGACTCGTTCCGCCTGGCGACCGACGTCGACGAACCCGAGGACCTCGTCGAGGTGCTCGTCCACGGCCGCGAGCAGGACCGCGCTCCCGACTGCCTGCGGGCGTTCGGATTCGAACTCGACGCGACGGACGGACGGGTGGCGATCGCCCGCGACGACGGCGACGCCGAGACGGACTCGGACTAACGCGGGCACGGTGGTCGCGGTTCGCGGGGTGAGCCGCGGGTCGCCACCGTCGACGGTGGCGGCCACCGCGAAGTGAAGCCCTTATGTGCCGAGCGACGACACACCGAGGTAATGTTTCCCGGGGCGAGCGAGTACGGCGTCGATATCGCGGTCGACGACGCGGCCGTCGAGGACCTCCTTCAGGTCAGTCCGACCGACGTGGACGCGCCCGCGGCGCTGACCTTCGCGCGAAACGTCTTCATCCCGCTCACGACGGCCTGCCGGTACACCTGCACCTACTGCACCTACTTCGATCCGCCCGGCCAGGCATCGCTGCTCTCGCTCGAGGAAGTCCGTGAGATCTGTCGGCGCGGCGCCGACGCGGGCTGTACGGAGGCACTGTTTACCTTCGGCGACGACCCCGACGACCGCTACACCGAGATCCACGACCAGCTCGCGGCGTGGGGCCACGACTCGATCCACGACTACCTGCGTGAGGCCTGCGAGGTCGCGCTGGAAGAGGGGCTGCTCCCCCACGCGAACCCGGGCGACCAGACCCGCGAACAGATGGCCGCCGTCGCGGACGTCAACGCCAGCATGGGCGTGATGCTCGAGACAACCGCGGAAGTCGGGGCCCACGCCGGCCCGCGGCGCAAGGTCCCCGGCCAGCGCCTGCGGACCCTCGAGAACGCGGGCGAACTGGACGTCGCCTTCACGACCGGCATTCTCGTCGGCATCGGCGAGAACTGGCGCGACCGCGCGGAGAGCCTGCTCGCGATCCGCGAACTCCACGAGCGCTACGACCACATCCAGGAGGTCATCGTCCAACCGGTCGTGGACAACGAGCGCTGGGCCGACGGCTCGCCCGACCTGGCGACGATGCGCCGCGTGACGGCGATGGCCCGCGCCGCCCTCCCCGAAGAGGTGTCCGTGCAGGTACCGCCGAACCTGGCGCCCGCGAAGGATCTGATCGACTGCGGCGTCGACGACCTCGGCGGCGTCTCGCCGGTCACCGACGACCACATCAACCCCGACTACAAGTGGCCCGCGCTGCGCGAACTCGAGGAGATCGCCGCCCACGCGGGCGTCCCGCTGGGCGAGCGGCTGCCGGTCTACGAGCGGTTCCTCCCCGCGGACCTGCGGACCGACGAGTTCGACGGCGCGGCCGCCGACGGAACCGAAAACGGCGCGGGCGCTGACGGCGAGTCCGACCGGCAGTGGATCTCCTCGACGATCAGGAACGCGCTCGCAGCCGACGACGACGCGGGCAGCCGGTATCGTGCGGTCCTCGCCGGCGACGGCTACTGACGCTGTCACCGGCGACAGCCACAGGCGCTCGCTTTCTCGGAAACGAAGAGGCGCAGAGCGAATCGAAGCGAGGGTGCGGGCGGTTGGTGTCCGTTACGACGTTACGACGCGAGCAGGATGCCCGCGACGAGCACCGCGAAGAACGCAGCCCACATCCCGAGCGACCGCATCGTGTCGCTTCGATCCTCGAGCGGCGCGACCCCCGAGGCGGTGGCCTCCTCGTCGTCGAATCCCTGGGTGACGAACCAGTAGACGACCAGCGAGCCGAAGGCGAGTTCGGAGAGCCAGAACACCGCGATCGTCGCGATGAAGGCGGTCTCGCTCATCATTCGCGATCACCTCCGTCCGCACCGGTCGCGCCGCCGTCCGGCCTGACCGCCGCGTCCGCGGGGCCGGCGCCGGCAGTCGGCTCGCGCGCGATGGAATCGAACTCGAAGTCGTCCGGCGACGCCGCGGAGAGCGTCGCGGTCAGGGCGGTCGCGACGAGGTGGCCGACGGCCATAATCTCCCAGAGCTTCAGCGTCGGCGCGGTGACGACCACGTCGTAACTGGCCGCCAGCAGGTATCCCGTCACCAGCTGGGAGCCGACGACGCCCGTGACGAACCCGAGACTCGAGGTCTTCGACCAGAACAGCGACAGCGCGAACGGGCCGACGAGCGCCGTCGCGCCGATCCCGCCGATCAGCAGCAACTGCGTGAAGCCGAGGGTGTCGAGCGCGACTACCGTCGCGCCGAAGATGACCGCGGCGAACGCGACCGAGGCGAGTCGAGCGACGCGAAGCTGCTGCGCGTCGGCGGCGTCGGTCGCGACGTGCCGGAAGTAGATGTCCCGCGAGGTGAGACTCGCGATCGCGGTCAGGTAGGAGTCGACGGACGAGCCGAGGACCATCAGCGCGATCACCAGAAAGAGGACGGTCGCCCAGCCAGGCAAGAGTCCGAGCGCCTCGATCGAGAGGTCGGCCGGGCCGACCTCCGGCACCGCCGCGAGCCCGACCAGGCCGATGACGCCGTACATGGCGATCGTGGTGAAGACGCCGATCCCGCCGGCGGTAAGAAACCGCGAGGTCTTGTCGCGGCGCACGGCGAAGATCCGCTGCCACGTCGACAGCGAAACGACACCCCAGACGCCGAGGCCGAGGGCGTAGGGCAGGAACAGGTCTTCGATCCAGTCGAGGTTCGACGCGGTCAGGAACGGCGCCGCGTCCGATCCGAGGTTCTCGAGCAGCCCCTCGTAGACGCCGGACGGGCCGCCCGCCTCGAAGAGCAACAGCGGCACAAAGACGACCGTCAGGACGATCGCGCTGACGAACTGGACCAGATCCGTGGTCATCGATCCCCAGAGGCCGCCCAGCAGGATGTAGATCCCGATCGTTCCCATCAGAACCGCCATCACGACGTTCGGATCGATGCCGGTCAGGCCCCCGATGACGGTTCCGCCGACGTAGAGCTGGATGACGCCGCCGAGGACCATCGTGTAGAGGATGACGGCGATCACGGCGAGGTGGGCCCGCTTCCCGAACCGTTCGATGAAGTACTCGCTGTAGGTCAGTCCCTGGGGGAACAGTCTGCGCATCCGCAGCGCGAACGGAATGACGACCAGCGAGGAGAGCACCGCCGGGGCGGCGTACATCCAGATCCCGGCGACGCCGGTGAGACCGACGTACTCCGGGACGCCGAGGATGTCCCCCGCCCACATCCACGTCACCGCGAACGACGCGGTCGTCAATCCCACCTGCGCGCGACCGCCGGCCGTGATGAACTCCCGCGTGTCGTCGACGTCCTGCCGACGGAAAATGAGATAGCTCAGTCCGATCATCCCGAGCGCCCAGAGACCGAGGAGCGCGTATCCGATGCCCGGACTACTCATCGCCGATCACCCCGGGAGCGGAGCAATCCGGCGGATCCGTCTGTCCCGTACACCGGGTGGAAATGTGTTGCCATATCATACCCAGCACATGAGTGGTATCAGCAATAAATATTGTGGCGAGCGGTATCACGTATCGTTATATCACTTCGCACACGGGGAGTGGATATGCACGTCGACCTGAGTCAGCCGATCGAGACCGGCATGCAGACGTATCCCGGCGACCCCGCCGTCGCCGTCCGCTCGCACGCTACCCACGACGAACACGGGGCCCGCGTCGACGCTATCGAATGCGGGAGCCACACCGGCACTCACGTCGACGCGCCCGCGCACACCGTACCGGGCGGTGAGACCCTCGACGCGTACCCGATCGACCGGTTCGTCTTCGACGCCGTTCGCGTCGATTGCCGCGATCTCGGCGCTCGCGAACCGATCCCGGCCGCTCGGGTTTCGGAGCCGGACCCGAAACCTGGCTCGGCAACGGGAACCGAGCCCGACCTGGTCGCGTTCTGGACGGGCTGGGACACCCACTGGGGGACCGACCGCTATCTCGACCATCCGTATCTCTCGCCGGAGGCGGCCGAACGCTGCGCCGACCGGGGATTCGACGTCGCGGTCGATTCGCTCAATCCCGATCCGACGCCGACGGCCAACGCCGGCGACGACGAACCCGAGGGGTTCGCGGCCCACCAGGCGCTGCTCGGCAACGAGCAATTGATTATCGAAAATCTCACGAATCTCGAACGGACCGGAGAGCGATTCGAACTCCGAGCGTACCCGATCGCTCTCGAAAGCGACGGTGCACCGGTTCGCGCCGTCGGAGTCGATTCGGCGGACCGGTCGGAGAGGATGGAATAGCTATGCCACCCCGACATGATGGCAGGGGCCTCGGGCTCCGGCGGACCCGACCGAGAGGCCTCAGTCGTCCGCGGGCGTCGTCTGCGTCCTGCGGGCGTCGCGCTCCTCGCTCGTGAGCAGCGGCGTCCCGTCGGCCTTCGGACCGAGCTGCGGGCCAATCGGCTGCTCGTCCGGATCGACGACCTGGCGCTTCTCGTAGTCGGTCGAGCGCTCGACCGGAACCCGGCCGATCGAGGTGATCATCTCGGCGTACTCCTCGAACGAGCGGTACTCGCCGAAGCCGCCGCCCGCGCGTTTGGTGATCTCTTCGGAGAGGATCGTCCCCATGTAGTCGTCGGCGCCGCAGTTGAGCATCTTCAGCCCCTGCTCGTCGCCGTACTTGACCCAGGACGATTGGATGTGATCGATATTGTCGAGGAAGAGCCGCGAGACGGCGATCATCAGTTCGTCCTCGTCCGCGCTCGCGCCGCTCGTGACGACGTCGTGTTCGAACAGCGGCGTGTTCTGGTGGATAAAGGTGAGTGGAACGAACTCCGTGATGTTGTCGGTCCGGTCCTGCAGGTCGCGGATCCGCTCGAGGTGCAGCGCGCGGTGGGCCTCGTTCTCGACGTGACCGTACATGATCGTCGCCGTCATGTCGAGGTCGACGTTCGCGGCGGCCTCCATCGCCTCGAGCCAGTCGTCGGTGCCGATTTTCCCGGGACAGATCACGTCGCGGACCTCCTCGACGAGGATCTCGGCCGCGGTCCCGGGGACCGTGTCCAGACCGGCCGCCTTCAGCCGGCGGTAGACCTCCTCGTAGGACCAGTCGGTGCCCCGTCGGGCGTGGTAGGCCTCCTCGGGCGTCATCGAGTGGACGTGGACCCCGTCGACGCTCATCGCCGCGATCTGGTCGGTGTAGGTCCCGGGGCTGGTCTCGTAGACCGCGGGCGGCTTGTAGTTGACCTCCTTCGGGTTCGGATGCGCGTCTAAGATCTCCCGGTGTTCCTCGTCGAGCGCAAACGCGGGGTGGAGTCCGGAAACCGAGGTGACCTCGTAGATACCGCGTTCGACCGCGTCCGCGACGATCTCGCGGGACTCCTCGGGCGTCTTCGTGAAGCCCGCGGTCTCGATCTCCGTCTCGCGCTCGAAGGTGTGTGCGGCATCCTTAAAGTTACAGAATAGACAGCCCACGTTACAGGCCGTCGTGACGTTGTTGTTCAGGTTCGCGATGAAGGTGACCTCCTCGCCGACCATCTCAGCGCGACGGCGGTCGGCCGCCTCGAGGACGCGTTCCTTGCGCGTCCGGTCGATCCCCTCGGCGTCCGTCCCGGTCGTGAGTAACTCGATGGCGTCGTCGACCGTGAGTCGATCGCCGTCGCGCGCCTTCGCCAGTGCGTTCTCGAAGGCCTGGTCGGTCTCGGGAACGTGCTCGAACGTGAGGTCGTCCTCGGTCACCGGTCGCTCCATCGAGGTAACGATACCCGTACAGTGAGAAAAACGTAGTGGAACAGGAACTCGACTAATAGTCCGGCGGGAAGTCGCTGGAACCGTCGGCCGTCGAACGCGAGGCGATCGGGCACGTAGCACGCAGGTCACGGAACTATTGCGACGGGTCGCTAACGGCCGCCCATGAGTTCCCGGACGCCAGCGGAGTGCATCGACCTCGCGCTCGACGACGCGGCCACCGACGAGGCCCGGACCGACGCGATCCACGAACTGAAAACGGCAAACGAGTGCGACGAGCTCGCGGCGCTCGTCCGCCGCGACGAACTGGACGACCGGTATCGACGGCAAGCGCTGCAGTCGTTAGCGACGGGCCAGTGCGATTCGATGCTTCGTAAACTCACCGAGGACGAGGACGTACCGCAGTCGCTGCGGGAGGAGGCCGAGGAACTGTTTGCGGCGATCGACGACAACTGAACGGAGAGATCGCAGTGATCCCACGAGATATTGAAACCTTCTTACGGTCCGACCACGGCAACTGGGGTATGAACCGCGGCGGCGGCCACGTCCGGGGGTGTCTCGAATGACTACACTCACAGCGAAGCTGTTCGTACGTCACAGAACCCGCGCGAGGTGGATTCTATGACGAGCGTCAAAGAGTTTCGAATCGAGGAGGAAGCGACCGCCGAGGACCTCGGGCGGGGCTCGTTCGTCTTCACCGACGACTACTCGGTGTTCGACTGGGGGAAGATGCCAGACCAGATTCCCCAGAAGGGCGCGAGCCTCTGTGCGATGGGCGCGTTCAACTTCGAACTGCTCGAGAGCGAGGGCGTTCCGACCCACTACCGCGGGGTCGTCGAGAACGGCGACGTCGTTCCGCTCGACGAGGTCTCCCACCCGCCCTGGGAGATGGCCATCGACCTCACGCAGGTCCCCGACCTTCCCAACGAGGGCCGGGAGTACGACTACGAGCACTACCACGACGCGGCCGGCGAGAACTACCTCGTCCCGCTCGAAATCGTCTTCCGCAACCGCGTGCCCGTCGGCTCGAGTCTGCGGAGTCGGACCGACCCCGCCGACCACGACCTCGACTTCGAGCGCTGGCCCGACGAAGCCGTCGACTTAGACGAGCCGATCGTCGAGTTCTCCACGAAGTACGAGGAGGGCGACCGCTACCTCGACCGCGAGGAAGCCGATCACATCGCCGGCGCGGCGGCGATCGAGGACCTCGAGTCGCTCGCCCGCGAGGTCAACCGGATCGTCACCGACCAGGCGGACGCGGCCGGCCTGGTTCACGAGGACGGCAAGATCGAGTGTCTGTACTACGACGGCGAACTCCGCGTCGCCGACGTCGTCGGCACGTTCGACGAGAACCGCTTTAGCTACGAGGGGACCCAGCTCTCGAAGGAAGTGCTGCGTCAGTACCACAAGCGCACCCAGCCCGAGTGGGTCCAGGCCGTCGAGGAGGCCAAGGCCGAGGCGAAGCGCAAGGACGTCGCGGACTGGAAGTCGCTCTGCGACGAAGCCCCCGAGTCGCTCGACCAGGCGGTCGTCGATACCGCCCGCGATATGTACTGCTCCGGTGCGAACGCCTACACCGGACGGGAGCTGTTCGACGCACCGCCGCTCTCGAGCGCGATCGGTGCGGTTCAGCGGCTGTAGCGTCCGATCCGTCCGTTTCGTGCCGTCTTCGATCGATCGGTCACCGATCGCGAGCCGACAGCTCAGGGGATCGATCGCAGGTCTCGACCGCCCACGTTGGGCAGTGGTAGCGATCCTCGCTCGGAGCCGGATAAGTAACCCTCATATTGCGTGATCCGCCACGTTCGGACGAGCGCAAATGACCCTCGCCACGAGCGGAATCGCACTGAGTATCGTCCTGTTCAACCTCACGACCGGCTTCGCGACCGTCGCGAGCGCCATGCTGGGTCTGATCGTCCTCGCGATGCTCTTCCTCGCGGTCGCGTCGGCGTTCTCGTCGGACTGGGTCGGCCAGGGGGACACGGCGTCGACGACCGCGGCCGGCGCCGAGCCCAGCGACGACTGAGGACGGACACCCGACGACCGCTCCGACGCCGATTCTCGCGACCGCCGTCGGCCCCTGCCGGGTGCCGCCGCTCGCGGATCCGACGGGTAGGACCGAATTCAATGGCGGACGCTCTTCGTTTATATCCGTCCGGCCGACGAGAGACGAGTATGGAAACCGACGTCACGGTCTACGGACCGCTCCGGAGCGCGACCGGCGCGAAAACCGTCACGATCGAGTGGCCAGGCGGCACCGTCGCCGACGCCGTCGCGGCCCTGGTCGACGCGTATCCCGCGCGGAGGCGCACCTCTCCGACGGGGACGCGGTGCGGCCGAGCGTCAGAGCTTCGATCGACGGGGAGCGCGCGACGCTCGACGAGCCGGTTCCCGACGGCGCGTCGCTGACGCTGGTTCCGGCGGTACGAGGCGGGTCTCGGTAGCCGCCGACCGGAACCAGATCACGGCCGTGGCGACGATCCGAGCATCGTTCGCACGGAAAAAGACGGAACGCGCGGGCGGCGCCGCGCCTACGGCCCGTACTGCTCGCGCACCAGACCGGCGATGCCGCGGTCCTCGAGCACGTCCATCGGCGCGAGCATGTCGAGTTGGACGACGCCCGGCAGCCGGCCGATCTGGACGCCGCCGGTGAACGTACACCGCGAGCGGACCTCGCCCTCGCTCATGTCCAGCAGGCTCGTCGCGCGGTCGAAGGCGTTCTGCGTGGCGTCGTTGACCGTCGCGCCGGAGCCGATCACTTGAATCGGTCCCATGTCGTCGTCGAGGTCGACGCCGTGGTCGGCCGCGAGTTCTCGGCCCGCCTGGCGTTCCTCGTCGCTGTACGGTTTGCTGATGAACGGGAGATCCTCCTCGTTCGGGAGGAGGACCGGGCCATCGAGATCGAGGTCCGGAATGACCTCGACGTCCATCCGGACGGTGCCGCTTACGTCGGTCGTGTGCAGGGAGAGTTCGCCATCGCCCTGGTTGGCGTGGAGGTCGCCGACGTAGACGCCGGCGCCGTCGACCTTAACGGGACAGACGAGGATCGCGCCGGGCCGGACCTGCGGGATATCCATGTGCCCGTCGGTCCGAGCCTCGAGGTCGTCCTCGTTCTCGAGCCCGTAGTCGTGGTCGGCCCCGATGAGGTACTGGCCGAAGTCGCCGGCGTTGTGCGAGTCGGGCATCGTGACTGACGGCGTCGTCCCGACGTTTCCGATGAACGGGCGCAGTCGTCCCAGGGTGCCGGGCATTTCGCCGGGCTCGTACAGCAGGATGGGATGCTGGCGAGAGTTCTCCGGGATGTCCATGACCTCGTCGGCGTCCTCCGCGAGTTCGTGGGCTCCTTCTTCGTCGAGCGTGATCCCGACGGTGCGGTCGTCGTCGAAGGCGACCGTGTAGCCGTACTCGAAGCCGAACGAGGAGGCGTTGGCGCCGCACTCGGCGCATTTGATCGCCTCTTCGCCGGTGCCCTCGACGACCGTCTCCGGCCACTCGGTGCCACACTCCGGGCAGCGGTGGTCGACGAACGGATCGTCGTAGAAGGCGTCCTCGCGTTCGGCCATCGAACCCGTGCTCGTCGCCATGCTCGTCACCTCGACGTCCCGGATGTGCAGGGCGACGGCGTCGCCGACCTCGGCGCCCTCGACACGAATCGGCCGCGTAACCTCGTGGCCGCCGCGGAACTCGGGCGTGACCATCGGCCCCCAACAGCCCGGCGGCGTGTACGTCTCGATCGTCCCGCCGTCCGCGACGGTTCCCGCCCACTCCTGATCCGGACCGACCAGGCCGAGCGTGTACCGGTCGACGTATAACTCCTGTTGGACTTCTTGCTGTGCCATACCATATCAATGTTCGATGGTGCCGGCGATAAGCCTGCCGCTCACGAACTCTGCGCGACCCGTCCTTCCAGTCTCCGGCACAGAAGGGAGCAGCGCGGCCGCCGTAGCGCCGTTCGGTGGTGTTTCCGCATGGACGAAGTCGAGTTCGACCGGGTATCCCAGTCGGGCCCGGTCGACGGCCCGAACCGATCGCGGCGGCTCTCGAGACGTTCGCCGACGGCAGTAACCTAACAGTCGGGAGCCGAATCAGCTTGCAACTGAGGGCCCAACCCCGATGCCGATCACCGGCGAAATCCCGCCCATGCAGGAAAACGAGTTCTACGGACTGGTACAGGAAGCGGGCCACCTCGACACGACGGATCGCGCGCAGGCCGCGACCGAGGCCGTCCTCGCCACGCTCGGCGAGACCCTGACCGGCGGCGAGGCCGAGAACGTCGCCGCCCAGCTTCCGGACGGCCTGGCGTCGATCGTCGAGGACGCCGATCACGACGGCGCCGGCTACGACCGCGAGGACTTCGTCGAGCGCGTCGGCGAGCAGCTCCGCGGGACAGACGTCGAGCCCGACGATGCCGAACAGTTCGCCGACGCGGTCACCGACGCGCTCGCGGTCGCGCTGACCGACGGCGAGCTTCAGGATCTGAAGTCCCAGCTCGACGACGACCTCGATCCGCTGTTCGAGGGCGTCACGATCGATCAGGAGAACGTCTGACCGGCCGCGGTTCGCCCCGACGCGGCGACGGACCGCCGTGGGTCTCGAACCGGCAGCGGACGGCGACTCGAGCCGCTCGGTCAGCGGCCCGTTTTTCGCCGCGTGTCGTATCGAGCCACCGAATTCGGCCGGCCGTGGCTGATACCGCCGCAATAGATTCGTTCAAGTGCGTCTCGTCCCACCTGTGGACCGATGACCGATTCGACGGCCGAGGACGCACCCGAGTGTCGACAGTGTGGTAGCTCCGTAGGATCGACCGCCGACCGACGCGTCGTGCCGACGGTCGAGGACGGCGAAGCCGTCTACCGCCACTTCTGTAGCGACGACTGCCTCGAGATCTGGGAGGCGGCGAACTAGGTCGCGACCGACGCGGCGGCTCGCGTCGGCCCGCCCGCGCTCATGCGCACAGCCACCCCAACAGTCAATCCCGTGCGCGGTGGACCGACCGACATGCCGTCCGACGGGTCACACACCGACGCTGACACTGACACTGGCATCGGCACCGTTACCGACATCCCGGTCGACGACGTGACACTCGAGGGCGAACTCGCCGTGCCGCCGGACGCGACCGGCCTGGTCGTCTTCGCCCACGGGAGCGGGAGCAGTCGGCACAGCCCGCGAAACAACTTCGTCGCCGAGCGGCTGCGCGAGCGCGGCCTTGGCACGCTGCTGTTCGACCTGCTCACCGAGGCCGAGGATCGGAACCGAGAGAACCGGTTCGACATCCCGCTGCTGACCGATCGCCTGGTCGCGGTCACCGAGTGGGCCCGCGAGCGACCGGCCGCGAGCGCCCGGTCCGTCGGCTACTTCGGCGCCAGCACGGGCGCCGCGGCGGCCCTCCGCGGGGCGGCCAGGCCGACGACGGAGATCGACGCGGTGGTCTCGCGCGGCGGGCGGGTCGACATGGCGGCCGAGGTTGTCGACGACGTGACCGCGCCGACGCTGCTCGTCGTCGGCGGCGAGGACGACTCGGTCCGCGAACTGAACCGCGAGGTCTACGACGCCCTGACCTGCGAGCGGGAGCTCAGGATCGTCGCGGGCGCGGGCCACCTCTTCGAGGGGCCAGGCGAACTGGAGGCAGTCGCCGACCACGCCGCGGACTGGTTCGCGACACACCTCGAGTGACGTCTCTCACGGTCTCGAACGACTTACGGCCACGAAACGAGAACCGAAAACGAAAGCGGAAGAGAACGGTCCGATCGCGACGCCTACGAATCGTCGGCGATCGCACTGCCGATCCCGTCGACCGGCCGGTCCGGCGTGACCTCGTCGACCTTGTCGGGCAGGCCCAGCTGATACTGCGTGCCGTTCTCGCGGACCGACGTCCGGCCGCGGTGGACCGAGACGTCGCCGTTGAGGTGGAGTTTGACCGCTTCGAGCAGGGCGTCGGCCTCCAGGGGCTGGCCGCGGCGTTTCATCTCGTCCAGGTCGGCGTCGTCGGGAACGTCGAACGCGCGCTGGGTGATGATCGGCCCCTGATCCAGATCGGTCGTAACGTAGTGGGCCGTAACGCCGGCGACGCGGACGCCTTCCTCGAGCGCCTGGCGGTAGGCCTCGGCGCCGGGGAACGCGGGCAGCAAGGAGGGGTGGACGTTGATGATGCGGTCCTCGTAGCGGAAGACGACGTTCGGGCTGAGGATGCGCATGTACCGCGCGAGGACGATCAGGTCGACGTCGTACTCGGCGAGGCGGTCGAGGAGTTCGTCCTCGTTTTGCTGGCCCTTCTCGTCGCCGATATCGTGGAAGGGGACGTCGTAGTGTTCGGCTAGCGGCTGAAGGTCGTCGTGATTCCCGATGACGACGCCGATGTCCGCGCCGAGTTCGTCGTTGGCCCAGGCCTCGAACAGCGCCTCGAGGCAGTGGCTCTCCTTGGTGCCGAGGACGGCGATTTTCTGGGTCTCGCGGTCAGCGGGGAACCGCACCTGGACGTCGAGTCCGAGGTCGTTCCCGAGTTCGTGGAGGTCCTCGCGAAGCGTCCCCTCCGTACAGACCATCTCGGAGGTGTCGACGGCGAGATACATCCGGAAGACGTCGTCGCGGACCGCCTGGTCCATGTCCTCGATGTTGACCCCGCGCTCGAACAGGAGGCTGGTCACCCGGGCGACCAACCCGGTATCGTCGTCTCCAATCACCGTAATTTCGGTCACGTCGGTCGTCAACGGTGCCACCTCCGCTCGAGCGAATGTCGATTCATCACGACGGATCACAGTCTACGAACGGCTAAAAGTCCTGCTTTCCGTGGATGCCCGTGAGAATCGACCGCATCGTTACGCGATTGCCGGAATTCGCGCCGCGATCGGATCGTCGGGTCACGTCACCGGAACGGATCGCGGTTGACCACCTCTCGCCAACCGGTCGCCGGATCCCCGATCGATCGTCCGACGCCCGGTCGGTGCGGATTCGCCACCTATTTATTTCGCCACACATCCGAATGAATCGCGTCTGACAGGGTTTTATACATCCGATTGTGGAACGTCAGATCAGTCACAATCAGTGACAGTCCCCAGGCGATAGGTGAATACAATGACCGCGACACCACACGACCACGGCCGCCCACGGATCGACCCCGACCGGAAGACCGCGTTCGTCTCGCACGACTGGACGGGCGCCGACTCGCTGACGAACACGATCGTTTCGACGGTCGCCGAACTCTCGGGGACCGACCCGATCGAGCTGGACCGGCTCTACGACCGAATCGATCCCGAAAGCCTCGAGACGCTCTTCGCGCCCGCGAACGGGGCTGCCGGCCGGAACACCGGCCAGGTGTCGTTCCGGCTGGACGGCTACACCATCACCGTTCACGCGACGGGCGACATTGTCGTCGAGCGCGCGTCGTAAGCGTCCGGTATCGGACGAGCTGCGGAGCGATCGGGACGAAGCCGAAACCGGACGCCGTTCCGGGGGAGACGCGAGCGGACGACGAGCGCGGCACCGTATCCGACCAGTACCCACGAACGTGCATTACGGGGCCGAGCCGAAAGCGTTTTTGAGCACGGTTACGGGGTATCAGGTGATGACCGCCTACACCGCGACGGTGACGGTTCGACTCAAACGCGGCGTACTCGATCCCGAGGCCGAGACCACGAAGGGCGCCCTCGAGCGCCTGGGCTTCGAACTCGAGGACCTGCGCTCGGCCGACCGCTTCGAGATCGACCTCGAGGCCGACTCCGCGGACGGCGCCCGCGAGCGCGCGAGCGAGATGGCCGAACGGCTCCTGGCGAATCCGACCATCCACGACTACGACGTGGAGGTCGCCGAACGGTAGATGACGGTCTCTCACACACTGATCGAAACCGTCTGTCGCAACACCAGGGGGTGGCGACTGTGACGGTTTCGATCATCAGATTCGGCGGTTCGAACTGCGACCGCGACGCCGAGCGCGCCCTGGAACACCTCGACGTCGACGCCGAGATCGTCTGGCACGAGGACGGCCTTCCGGACGACGCGACCGGCGTCGTCCTCCCCGGCGGGTTCTCCTACGGCGACTACCTGCGTGCGGGCGCGATGGCCGCCCGCTCGCCGATCATGGAGGACGTCCGCGCGGCCGCGGCCGACGGCGTCCCCGTCCTCGGCGTCTGCAACGGCGCCCAGATCGGCTGCGAGTCCGGCCTCACCGAGGGGGCGTTCACGACCAACGAGAGTGCCCGCTTCCAGTGCGAACACGTCTACCTTCGCGTCGAGCGCGCGGACACTCCCTGGACCGCCGCCTACGAGGAGGGCGAGGTAATCGAGATTCCCATCGCCCACGGCGAGGGTCGCTACGAGATCGGCGACGACCGCCTGGCCGCCCTCGAAGACGAGGACCGGGTTCTCTTCCGGTACTGCGACGAGGACGGTGAGACGGACCCGGATGTGAACCCGAACGGCTCGAAACACAACATTGCGGGCGTTCTCGGGGAGCGCGAGACCGTCGCGGTGTTGATGCCCCACCCCGAACGGGCGACCCTACCCGACGTCGGCCCGACGGACGGCCAGGGGATTCTTCGCGGGTTCGAAGCGGCAGCGAACGACGCATAGACAGAACACGGCTGTTTCGACGGACTCGTTTTTCACCACCGAGGACGCTCAGTCGCTGCGTCGAAAGGAGGGAGTGTCCCGCGGTGCCCCGGGCCAACGCGGAATCGGCCGAGGTGGCTTCGGCCGAGATGGCTCCGGCCGAGGCGGCCGCCGGGCAGACGGTCTCGAATCCGCCGCCCGCTATCGACCCCATTCGTAGAACCACCAGCTGATTCCGAACAGCATGAGTCCCGCGCCGAGCGCGGAGGTCGCGGGCTCGGGGAAGACGAACAGGACGAAGCCCACGAGGATCACGATCGTGGGTTCGATCTCGTTCCAGTAATTCGAGAGCGTCGGAGTCGGAAGCGCCATACGATCCGTTCCCGGACCGAGAAGAAAGGCGTTGGTCCTGAATACGCCGTTTCGGCGGCTCCGTCTCCGGAGCAACCGAAGTGAAGCGCGGAGTCGCTGCTATCTGCTATCGCGTCAGCGGCTGATTGAACCCGCGCTCGCGCTCCATAACGGTCTCCCAGGTTAGTTCGCACTCGCAGGAAACCTGCTTGAAGACGGTGGGGTCCTGCCGAAGGTCGAAGTCCTTGATGGCCTTCTGGACGAGGTCGTCGCACTCGCCGCAGTTGTGCGGCCCCCGATCCGAGCCGTGTCCGACCGGGTCCGAGACGACGATGGCGTCGACGTCGGCGGTCTCCTCGAGCACGCGAGCGACCGACCACAGCCACGGCGGTCGGTAGCCGTCGTCGAAGTAGAGTTCGTCGACCATCGTGTAACGCTGGACGTTACACGGGTTCATCGAGACGGTGTGACAGCCCTCGACATCGGCGCAGCGCTCGATCGAGGAGATCATGTCGTCGGCGGCCTCGGACTCCGTGAGGAAGGGCGGCTTCATCAGGAGGTAGGCCTTGATCCCCGCGGCGGCGTCGCCGGCGTCCTCGTCGGCTGCTGCGGCCTCCGCGCAGGCGTCCTCGAAGTCGGCGAAGTCGAAGTACTTGTTCACGCAGTCGTGGCGCACGCGGTCAGTAGCCGTCTCGAGGCCGATCGCGACGTCGGTGTCAAGTCCGCGGTCGGTGAAGTCGGCGATCTTCTCGCGGTCGACGAAGTCGGGCAGCGACTCGACGACGATCCGGTCGCGGTCGGCGAAGGTCTCGGCGATCGCGTCGCGCGTCTCGGCGCCGACCTCGCGCTCGTCTAAGAACGAGCCCGACGTGTAGATCTTGATTAGTTCCGCGGGCTCGTCGGCGTTCTCGCGTTCGTGATCGAGACAGACCTCGATCTGGTCCATCAGGGCCTCGTGAGAGACCGAGCCACCGTCGACGCTCTCGGCGACGTAGCCGCACATCGTACAGCCGCCGGCGCGGGCCCACCGACAGCCGCCCGTGTTTAGGATGATCGTCAGGCTCTGTTTGACGCCGTCGGGCGTGTTGTCCTCGTCGAGCCAGACGCGGGTGGGTTCGTGGGGATCGTAACTGGCCTCCTTGCGCGACCGGATCTCACGCATCGCCTGGTTGTGGGCGTCCATGCCCTTGCCCTGCTCGTAGACCTCGGGCGTGGGTTTACTCATTAGGAGACGCAAGCGGGCCAGCGCGTAAAGCGCCTTCGTCTGTCATCGGGACTCGCGTTCGATCCGCTCGTCTCGCATCACGACGGTTCAACGTCGGTGCTGTCGCTGCGCTGGGACGCGAGCTGAGAAAATGAGAGTCGGTCAGCGACAGTGCAACTGGCGCTGTCGGACCGCAGGTCGCGTTAGATGTCGGACTCGTTGTCCTCGTCTTCACCGAGCTCGGAGTCGGTCTCGTTGTCCTCCTCGTCCGTCTCGTTCATCTCGTCGTCCGACTCGGTGTCCGTGGTCTCGCCGCTGCTGACGTCGTCGAGTTCGCTCGCGTCGCCGAGCGTGAGCGTGTCGGCGGACGCGTTCTCGATGGTAATCGACGACGCGGAGAGACTGGAGATCGTCTCGCCGGAGCTCTCGGTCTCCATCTCGTCGGATTCCGTCTCGATCTCAGTCTCGGACTCGTTGTCCTCGGTCTCCGTCTCGTTGTCCTCGGTTTCGGTCTCGTTGTCCTCGGTTTCGGTCTCAGTTTCGGTGACGTTGTCCTCGGTTTCGGTCTCGTTGTCCTCGGTTTCGGTCTCAGTTTCGGTGACGTTGTCCTCCTCGTCCGTCTCGTTCATCTCGCTGTCCTCGGTCTCCATGGCGTCGTCGCCTTCCTCGACCGAGTCGACGGACATCGACTCGATGGTTATCTCCTCGACGTCGAACTGCTCGATCGTGAGTTCCTCGATCTCCTGGGACTCGTTGTCCTCAGTTTCGGTTTCAGTCTCAGTCTCCGTCTCGTTGTCCTCAGTCTCCGTCTCGTTGTCCTCGTCCGTGGCGAGTTCGTCCTCGCTGTCGTTCGATTCGTTGTCCTCGTCCTCACTGATGTTGAAGCCCTCGTCTTCACTATCGGACTCGTTGTCCTCGTCGTCCATCGCGAGACCGTCGCTCTCCTCGGTCTCGTTGTCGTCCGTCTCGGTTTCGTCGGCGTCCTCACCGGCCGTCAGCTCTTCGATGGTCAGCGTCTCGACGTCCATCGTCTCGATGGTGAGGTTCTGAATCGTGACCTCGCTGGCGTTCTCGTCGATCAGCTGCTCGCTCTCGGTTTCGGACGTGGCGTTGTCCTCTTCGGTCGCGTTATCTTCGGCGGTGTCAGTCTCGAGACTGTCTTCGGTCTCGTTGTCCTCTTCGGTCTCAAGACTGTCTTCAGTCTCGTTGTCCGCTTCAGTCTCAAGACTGTCTTCAGTCTCGTTGTCCTC
The DNA here is from genome assembly GCF_900110455.1 of Natrinema salifodinae. Taxonomy (NCBI): domain Archaea; kingdom Methanobacteriati; phylum Methanobacteriota; class Halobacteria; order Halobacteriales; family Natrialbaceae; genus Natrinema; species Natrinema salifodinae. The sequence goes on from NZ_FOIS01000002.1 coordinate 813,218, forward strand.
TTCGGTCTCAAGACTGTCTTCAGTCTCGTTGTCCGCTTCAGTCTCGTTAGTCGACTCGTTCATCCCTGCGTCCGAGACGTTACCGCCGTCTTGCTCGAGGTCCTCGAGCGATACGCCCTCGAGCTCGAGCTGCTCGAGCTGGATGTCAGAGAGGGTGACTTCCTCACTGGCAGTCTCGTTGTCCTCTTCGGACTCAAGACCGTCTTCGGTCTCGGATTCGTTATCTTCGGTATCGAGGCCGGTCTCAGTCTCTGATTCGTTATCTTCGGTATCGAGGCCGGTCTCAGTTTCGTTCTCGCTGTCAGCGGTGTCGCCCTCGTCGAGTTCGTCCTGCAGTTCCTCGACGTCAGCGTCGAACTCCTCGACGTTCAGTTCCTCGATCGTCGCGTTCTCAACGGTGACGTTATCGAGTTCGAGTGTCTCGACCTGAACGTTCTCCAGTGTCGCACTCGATTCCGTTTCCGCTTCGTCGCCCATGTCTCCGGCATCGTCGCCCGCACCCGCTGTGGCACCCGCGAGGGCAGGACCCCCCGAGAGTGCGACCAGCAGTGCGACCAGTACGACGCCGAGTTTCTGCGGTCGTGAAACCATGCGCTCTCGGATACCGGCGGATCGGGGCTAAAACGAGGCGACTGTTACGGGATTACCTCGCCGAAAACCAGTGTTGGAATCGTGCAACGGTCCTCAATCTCCGGTTCATCTGTCGAGCTTGCTGACGGTACCGATCATCGGAGGCGAACGATCGACGGATTATTACGCGACTACGAGCGCTCGAAACGAGCGTTGTGCTTGCGATTGCCTGTCACATAGCGGCGGACGGCCCGGAACGGAACGTTTACCGGCACGCTCGTCAACACACGGTCGATGCGCGAGTGCTTCGAAGTCCAGGACACCGACGCCGGCGGCCGCATCGGCGACCTCACCGTCCCGCGTGCTGACGTCACCGTCGAAACCCCGGCGTTGTTGCCGGTGATCAATCCGAACCTGGACACGATCAGTCCCCGCCGGCTCGCCGACGAGTTCGGCGCCGAAATTCTCATTACGAACTCCTATATTATCCACGGCGACGACAATCTCCGCGAGCGGGCCCGGGAGCAGGGCCTGCACGAACTCCTGGATTTCCCCGGCGCGATCATGACCGACTCCGGCTCCTTCCAGCTCTCCGAGTACGGCGAAATCGACGTCACGACCGAGGAAATCCTCGCCTTCCAGCGCGAGATCGGCTCTGACATCGCCACGCCCGTCGATATCCCGACCCCGCCGGATGTTCCCCGTGATCGTGCCGCGGCCGACCTTGAGACCACCCAGGAACGCCTGGCCGTCGCCGAGGACGCCGACACCGGCGAGATGCTCGTCAGCGCACCCGTCCAGGGCTCGACCTACCCGGAGCTCCGCGAACGGGCCGGCCGCCACGCCGACGAAACCGATCTCGACGTCTTCCCGGTCGGCGCGGTCGTCCCCCTGATGAACGACTACCGCTACGACGACATGGTCGACGTCGTCGCCGCCGCCAAGCGCGGTCTGGGTGGCGACGCGCCCGTCCACCTCTTCGGCGCCGGCCACCCCATGATGTTCGCGCTGGCGGTCGCGATGGGCTGTGATCTGTTCGACTCGGCGGCCTACGCGCTGTACGCCCGCGACGACCGCTACCTGACGGTCCGGGGCACCCGGGCGCTCGAGGACCTCGAGTACTTCCCCTGCTCGTGTGCCGTCTGTACCGCCCACTCGCCCGATGAACTCCGCGCGCTCCCCGACGACGAGCGCGAGTCGGAACTGGCCGCCCACAACCTCCACGTCACCTTCGCCGAGATCCGCCGGATCAAGCAGGCTATCCGCGCCGGCAACCTGCTGGAACTCGTCGAACAGCGCGCCCGCGCCCACCCGACGATGCTTGACGGCTACCGCACGCTGCTCGACCACGCCGCCCAGCTCGAACGCTCGGACCCGGTCTCGAAGGGCGCGTTCTTCTACACCTCCCACGAGAGCGCCCGCCGGCCAGAAGTCGTCCGCCACCACCAGCGCCTCGAACGGCTCGACGTTCCCGATACGCTCTTGCTCACCGTCGACCGATCCGCGCCCGACGCCGAGTTCGACGCCGCCTGGCGCGTCGAGCCGCCGTTCGGCCCCTTCCCCCGGGCGCTCTCGAAGAGCTATCCGCTGACCGCGGAAGTGCCCGACCGGACCGACCGGGCCGCCCTCGAAGCCGCCGCCGACGGCGTCGCTCGCCTGGTCGCGGCGAACCCAGAGGCCGACGTCACACTCGCCCATCGCGAGTGGCCGGCGGACGCCCTCGAACGCGTCCCCGACGACGTCGAACTCGTCGATCTCACCGCGGAACGGGCGTGAGCCGCGGCTCTCCGAGGCCTGTACGAACAGTGAAAAGGTGCCCTCTGCGGGACAGCGGGTCGGACGAACCGGTCGAACCGTCTCTCAGGCGTCCGTCACGGGACCACGGGGACTGGCGGCGATGGCGTCGGCCATCTGCGTGCCGTCGACCGTGATCGTCACCTCGTCAGTGTAGTCGACGACGACGGTGTGGCCGTCGTACGGAAATTCGAGGCGGCCGCGTCGGGGCCCGCCGGTCCGCGTCGGCTCGAAGAGCGAGTCCAGCGCGTCCGGGTCGATCCACTCGTAGAGCGTTGGGAGTTCGACCGGATCGACGTCTCGATGTGCCGCGACCGCGTTGACGACGGCGAGGCTCACCGACTGCTGGGCACCGTCGCCGGACGACCCGCTGAATGTGTTCTTCACGACCGGTCCAAACGGTCGAGTACATAAAAGAGTGACGGGCGTAATTCGGATTTCGAAATGAAAGCCGCATAGATCTCGCTTTCCTAAATCCCCTCCCCTCGCGGACCGGCCGCCGGATCACTATCGCGCTGTGGCGGCTCGACGGAGCTCGCCGGGCTGGACGATGAATTCGCTCAGGAGCCGGATTCGGACGCGAAGTGGTCGAACGGCTGCAGGTGTTCCGCTTTGAGCAGTTCCTGTTCCTCGACGTCCATTCCCTGTTTCTGGAGGCGGCTCACCGCCGCCGTGATCTCGTCGGTATCCTCAGCGACGAGGTCGATCCGAAGGTTTCGGTGCCCGGTCATCACCTCGCGGACGCCGACGACGCCGCGGATTTCGAGAGCCGTCTTCGCGTAGTCCCCCCGTTCGTCGATCGGGACCGTACACTGGACGACCATGTGCATCGCCTTGGCTGTCTGTTCGTAGTCGATGATCGGCAGATAGCCCGCGATGACGCCTTCCTCCTCGAGCCGCCGAATCCGATTCCGGACGGTGTTCGCCGTCACGTCGACGTCTTCGGCGATGTCGGTCGCCGTGTTGTGCCGAGCGTCCTGTTGCAGCGAGTGTACGATCGCCTTATCGACCTCGTCGAGCTCGATCCCCATGGCACTCCCTTGCGCCGTCGGCGGAAAGCGCTTCCGACCCGCAGCTCGCAGCGACGCGCCGTCGATCGGAACACGGAAGCCCGCGGCGGCGTCGGATTCCGATATGCTCGGTCCAGTCGTGCTCGGTTTCGTCCTGCTCGTCGCCGTCGGCCTTGGCTCGTGGCTGTTCAGACGCCGTCGCGGTCGATCCCGTTCCGACGCGGAACGTCGTTCCCGAGAGCGCCACGAAGCGGCGCAGAACCGCGAGCCGCCGGTCGATATCGGCGACGTCGTCGACGTCGGAATCCACGAGTTCACCGACCACCACTCCGGCGAGCGGCGCGCGGTCGGAAAGGTCGAGGGATTCGTCGTCTTCGTCGAGGACATCCCCGACGACTGCGAGCCGACGGACGTGATCCGGATCAAGATCCTCTCGTTCAACCGCGGGCACACGTCGGCGACGGCGACGTACCTCGAGACTGTGTAGACCGAGCGATACCGCTCGACGGTCGGCGTGTGGCACGCCGGCGAAAAAGACGATTCGAGTTGCAGCGATCGTAGGCTGCGACGGTATTCTGTACGCGCTATTCCTGCGCCTGGCGACGGAGCACGAGCGTCGTCAGCAGTCCCGCGATGACTGTGAGGCTGACACCGACACCGAAGCCGGGGATGCTGTCGCCATCGTCGGCTTCGTCTTCCTCCGCGGCTTCTTCGCTCTGGCTGCTGACGTCGAGGTAGTCGCTCATGCCGGCGGTGTCGGGCTCGGAGAATTCCTCGTCCCAGTCACCGGCCGCGTGAACGGTCGTCTCGGAATCGACGACGCCGAGGTGTTCGACGTCCGACTTGGTTGCCGTCTCGGTATCGACGCCGGCCACGTCGTCGACGTAGACGTAGATCGACGACGTCTCGTCGGCGTGTTCGCTCGCGATTCCGCTGATAGCCAGGCTGTCGCTGAACGTGTCCGTCACCGCGCTCATGTTCGCGAACTCCGCCCCGCCCTCGACGCGCACCGTGCCGTCACCGATGTCGGCGTCGACGCGGGCGACCTCGAGTTCGGACTCGGAGAGCGCCGTCACGAACTGCTCGGTGTCCGAGGACATCGTCGTCGTGGTCGGATCGTTCTGGATCGACTCGGCCCACGCGTTGATCGCGTCGCCGGCCAGGTCCTCGGCCTCGATATCGAACTGGCCGTTGACCGTGAGTTCCTCGCCGTCGGTCTCGGCGGTCAGGCTGAAGCTGACGTCGTTTTGCGTGTCGACGCTCCGTGCCTCCAGTTCGTCGATGTAGGCGGCCCAGTTGTCAGTCTCGCTCGTGATCTCGGCGTCGAGTTCCATCTCACCGGTCGACGTCCCCTCGACGGCGACGTCCCACTCGAGTTCGGTGGTGAGATCGGCGGCCTGCTGCGCTTCGATGCCCGCGCGGGCATCCTCGAAGTCCGCCTGGTCGAACTGCTCGCTCATGGAGCTCGCTTCGGCCAGGTCGATCAGCGCGACGGTGACCTCGTCGTAGTTCGTGAGCGCGATATCCCACTCGGCCTCCATCGCTGCCCCCTGCTCGGTCATCGTGAACTCGAACGTCTCGATCCCGATGTCGGTGACGCTCTCGGCGATCGTCTCGGCGTCCGACCGAGTCAGGTCGCTGGACGGATCGTTCGCCAGCTCGTCCGTGAGCTGTCGTTCGATCCCGTCGTCGATTCCGGTGTACTCGACCGAGAACTCGAGTTCGAGCCGGTACTGTCCGTGGTCGCGTTCCTCGAAGTCGTAGTGGTCGATCTGAATGTCGCTCGTTCCGCCCAGGTTCGACGCGAGGGTTCCGTACTCTTCCTGAAGCGTCTGTTCGGCCTGATCGCGCGTCTCCCACCGGTCGGCCGACCAGTCGTAGACCGTTTCCTCGCGGGTCACGTCGACCGCGTAGCCGTCGGTCGTGTCATCCAGGGAGACGTCGAGGGTCGTCCCTTCGTCGTCGGCCCCCATGCCCATCGCGTAGTCGACCGTGGCGGTGCCGCTCGTCTCGAGCCGATCGGCAGTGGCGGTGACGTGTCCGTCCGTGCTGATCTCACCCGGAGCTGCGGTTCCGGAGCTCTGGAACGTGCCGGTAGCGGTCGCGTCGAACTCGTTGGTCTCGTCGGTCACCTCGCCGGTGACATCGACGGAGAGGTCCTCGACGTCCGCCGGCTGCTGCATGACGAGCGAGCCGTCGCCGGTGAATCCGTTCTGGTCGAGGACCGCCGAGAAGTTCGCTTCCTCGAAGTCGTCGTCCTGATCGTACTCGTCGACGACGAGCATATGGACCAGGCCTTCGCTGACGTCCATCCCCAGATCGAACTGGTCGACATCGGCGTCGTCGTCATCGTACTGGAGAACGGCGCTGCCGTCCTCACGGAGATAGACGTGATCGGCCGGATCGAGTTCCGATTCGGCCTGCGAGATGGTTTCGTACGATTCGACGTCGGCGTCCGCCGCTTCGGCGGTCGCCGTCGGGCCCCCGTAGGCGACTGGGAGTCCGATGGTCGCAACCCCGACGGCCGCGACCATGAGGACGGCCATAAACGCTCTGACGCCGGCCTCCGATCGCAATCTGGATCCTCTCTCTGATGCCATGGTTCGACCTCCAACTCAAACAACATAAGTATTAACTTTCTCTAATTTTTCGTGATGTATTCAATCCATAGTAGTACGCAGACAGTAATTACCAGCAACAGTGAACGACGGGAAACGGCAGTTGCGACCCGGTCGTCGGCGACCGACAGCCTCTTTCACCAGCCCCGGCCATATCGAGTATGACCGACTACTTCGAAGTGCACGAGCGCGACGGGGCCGCGCGCGTGGGCGAACTCCGCCTCTCCTCGCCCCAAACGACGCCGGCGCTGGTCGACGACGTCCTCGAGGACGCGGGGTCGCTCTGGAGCGCCGACCGCGAGATTCCCGAGGGCGACGAGTCGACGCTTACGGTGCTCCCCCACCGAGCGTTCCCCGGTGGTACCGCCGACGAAGTCCAGGAATCGTTCGCCGTCGAATACCCCGACGTCGACTATCCGAGCGTCGCCGTCGTCTCGAGCGACCACGTCGAGGATCACGGCACCGACGCGTACGCCCTCTCCGACGTCCAGTCGGTGATCGGCCACGGCGCAGCGCTGGTCGAGGCCGTCGTGTCCGTCCGCCAGGCGATCCCGACGGACACCGCCCTCCTGTTTTCCGGCGTCGCCACGCCGCGCAACGTCGCCCTGTTGGCCTACGCCGGCGTCGACCTGTTCGACGAGACCGCGGCCGTCGTGAAGGGGACCGAAGGTCGATACCTCACGACCGACCAGGCGTACTTCCTCGAGGACCTCGAGGAACTGCCCTGCTCGTGTCCGGCCTGCCAGCAGCCCCGCGAGGAGTTCACCCGCGAGGACTGCGCCGAACACAACCGAAACGCCCTCCGGTCCGAACTGGCGATCGTCCGCCGGCGGATCCGGGACGGCCGCCTCCGGGACTACCTCGAAGGCCAGGCCCGCCACGATCAGTGGCTCACCGCGGCCATGCGCGAACTCGACTCCGAGTGGGGATACCTCGAGGAGCGCACGCCGATCCTGCGGGACGCCCAGATCAACGCCGCGACGGCGGACACCCTCCGCCGCGTCGAGATTCAGCGCTTCGCCGACCGGGTGACGACGCGGTACCGAAACCGGTTCCAGAACCCGCTCGTGCTCGTCCCCTGTTCGGCGGCGAAACCCTACAGCGAGTCCCAGAGCCACCGGCAGTTCCACGACGCCGTCCAGTGGCGCGCCCACCTGGTCTCGATGACCAGCCCGATCGGCGTCGTGCCCCAGGAACTCGAGACGACCTATCCGGCCCAGCACTACGACACCGTGGTGACGGGTCGCTGGTCCGAGGACGAAAAGCAGTTCGTCAGCGAGGTCCTGCGACGGTATCTCGAGCGCAACGAGTACCCCGAGATCATCGCCCACGTCCCCGACGAGGGCTACCGCGACATCGTCGAACGGGTCGAGAAGTCGCTCGACCTCGATATTACGTACACCGTCGCGGAGCACCCGACCGACGACGAGTCGCTCGCGAACCTCTCGGAGGCGCTGTCGGGCGAACTCAAGTACTCCAAGCGCGAACGGGAGCACAACACCGTCCGCGCGATCGCGGACTACCTGCTCGGCGACGGGGCCGGCGACGAGCTATTCGAGACCATCCAGACCACGAGTCGCTATCCCAAGATTCAGGTCCGCGACGACGAGGGCACCCAACTCGCGACGATGGTCCCCCAGTACGGCACCCTGTCGTTCACGCTCGCGGGCGCTCGTCGCTGGATCGAGAGCGATGCACCGGTCAAGCGCGTCGAGATCGACGGCTTCGTTCCCCACGGCAGCGTGCTCGCGCCCGGTGTCGTCAACGCCGACGAGGACATCCGCGTCGGCGACGAGGTGATCGTCGAGGGGCCGCGGGCGTTCGCGGTCGGTCGCGCCGAGATGTTCGGTCGCGAGATGGCCGAGAGCACCCGCGGGGTCGCGTGCGAGATTCGCCACGTCGAGGAGACGTAGACACGAGCGGCGGATCAAGCGCCACCTCACGCCCGAGTCCGTCCGCCTACACGCAGTCACAGGCGTCCGGCATCTCTTTGCGACAGGACGGACACCGACAGCCGTTCACGAATCCGTTCACGGACCGACCACACTCCGGACACTGCCAGAGAGTCGAATTTCGGATCTCCGCCATTGTCGCGAACCATTACTAACGGAGTAAATAGGTGTTTTCCCTCTTTTCGAACGGCGAAACGGATCGAAAGTGAAAGGTCGCCCGTACCCCGTCGAGACGGGGACTCAGTCGCCCGGACACTCCTTGAGCAGGTGCTCGTGATAGACCGCCGCGGGGACCAGTTCGCCGCAGAGTTCACACTCGTGTCGGTCCCCATCGCTATCGTCGGTCACGATTCGTGCTGGTACTCGAGGAGAAATAATAGTCGCGTTTCACCGGTCGACTGGTCCCGTTCCTCCCTCGGGCGATCCGGCCCGTGACCGCTCGAAGATCGCGTTCATCCCGTTTCCGGACCGGTCCATTCGCCTGAGCTACTGTCAAATCGTATATTTGTATTATATACGTACACGACGTACTGTATACCTGTGGTTCCGATGACCCGAAACCAAACAACTACTGAACACGCCGAGGGATACTCCCTCGAGAACGGATGGCGAATGCTCGCGCTCGCGGGCGCAGCGGTAGGCGTACTCGGACTGCTCGCGATAGCCCTCCCGGTCGCGACGGGACTCTCGATATCGATCGCGCTCGGTATCCTCCTCGTCGTCGGCGGGATCGTCCACGGCGTCCACGCGTTCGCCGCCCGCGGCTGGCGCGGGTCGGCCTGGCAACTCGCACTCGCGATCGTCTCGGTGGTCGCGGGCCTGGCCGTACTCGCGGCCCCCGTCGTCGCACTCGTCACGCTAACGCTGGCGCTGGTGGCGTACCTGATCGTCGACGGCGTCGCCGAACTGTGGACGGCGATGCGCCTAGCTGGGACGCCGGGCCGGACCTCGATCGCCGTCAGCGGCGTGGCCTCGATCGTCCTCGCCGCCCTCCTCTGGGCGGGGTTCCCGGCCGACGCGATCTGGGCGATCGGCCTGCTCGTGGGCGTGAACCTCCTCGTGACCGGGCTCTCTATGGTGGCCGTCGCCATCGCTGCCCGACCGATGGACGATGTGGCCCCGCCCGCGACCGAACCGCGCAGCACGTAATCCTTTTTGACCGACCCGCGGCCGTTTCGTCCACCGCGCCCGAGACGGACGGAACGAACGGTTATTCAGCACTACGTCCCAACCGAGCATTGATATGGATCTCTCCATCGTCGACCTCGCGCCCGTCCGGGACGGCGAGAGCGCGACCGAGGCGTACGACAACACGGTCGAACTCGCCCAGCGGGCCGAAGCGTTGGGATACTCTCGGTTCTGGGTAGCCGAACACCACGGGATGGCCGACTCGATCGCGAGCACAACCCCCGAAGTGCTGATCAGCCACCTGGCGGCCGAAACCGAGACGATCCGGATCGGGTCGGGGACCGTTCTGCTCAACCACTATCAGCCGTTCAAAGTCGCGGAGACGTTCGCGTCCTTGGACGCGCTGGCACCGGGCCGCGTCGATCTCGGCCTCGGACGGGCGACCGGGATTCCGGCCGCCGACCGCGCGCTGGGGACCGATCGACAGAAGCGCGATCCGGACGAGGACCACGCCGAAAAGATCGAGGCGACGATCAATCACCTCTACGACGGATACCCGGACGGTCACTCCTACGACGAGTTGCAGTTACCGCGGTCCGACGACGACGTTCCCGAGCCCTGGATCCTCGGGTCCAGTCCGTCAAGCGCAGAAATCGCCGGCGAACTCGGCCTGCGTTACTGTTTTGCCGCGTTCATCCGGCCACATCTTGCCGAGGCCGCCTTCGAGACCTACCGGGAGCACTTCGAACCCTCGCCGCTGGGTGCCGGCCCGGACGAACCCGCAGGGATGCTCGCAGTCAACGCCGCCTGCGCCGAGACCGACCGCGAGGCGGCAAGGCTACGGGCGACCGCCGAGGCGTCCTACCAGCGGATGCGACGTGGCGTCGTCGGCTCCCTGCCGCCGGTCGAGGAGGCGATCGACGAGCTCGGCGGGGTTCCGGAGCCGACGCCGAACCCGCTTCCGGACGGCGAGTGGCCGCGGTCGATCTCTGGAAGCCCGGAGACGGTGGCCGACCTGCTCGACCAGCTCACCGATCGGGTCGGCGTCGACGACGTGATCGTCCAGAACCTGATCGCGGACCACGACGACGTCCTGCGCTCGCACGAACGCCTGGCGGAGGGCGTTGGTCTCTAAGAACAGCGCCGGAATCGGCCGCCGAAGGCGGAGTAGCTACTCGCCGAAGACCGATTCGAAGAACTTCCGCTCGGCCGTTCGGAGGTGCTGGTTGAAGGTCGCCGGCGCGATGCCGAGGCGATCGGCGATCTCCTCGCCGGTGCTCTCGCGGGGCCAGTCGAAGTAGCCCGCGAAGTAGGCCGTCTCGAGGGCCGCCCGCTGTTTATCAGTCAGCTCGTCCTGGAGTACCGACGACGAACCCGAGTCGCTGCGATCGCTTCGCTCGGTGGTCCGCTGGGCGAGGTAGGTGGCGTCGTCGCGCTGGGACTTGATGAGCTCGATCATCCGGCGAGTGTCGCGACCCCGCGGGAGTTCGACGACGAAGCGGAACTCGTTGTCGGCGATCGTCGCCGACGCGACGTGGCCGCCGTGGGTCGCGATCGTCTCGAACAGGGAGACGGCCGCGGGAGCCACGAGTTCGAACTCGAACTCGTCGCGCCTGGCCGCGAGGAAGCGGACGTCACCGATCCCCTCGGTCTCATCGATGGTCTCGCTGAACGTCTCCTGTGAGACGCCGCGTGCCGATCCGTACGCCAGCAGTGTCTCGTCGCCGCTGACCAGTTGCTCGAACTCGATCGTACACGACTCGTCGGCCGAGAGTTCGACCAGCGGTTCGGCCAGTTCCTCGACGCGGAACTCGAGTTCGACGACGGCGTCGCTGACGAGGGCGTCCCGGCGCTCGATCGCGGTAATTGCGTGGGCGATGACGTCGCCGATTCGGGCGAGGACGGCGGTTTCCGGGCCCGTAAACGTCCGCGACGACGACGAGTAGACGTTCAACACGCCGTAGACGAGGTCCTCGTGGATGATCGGGATCGCCGCCGACGATCGGTAGCCGCGGGCGCGCGCCGCTTCCTTCCACGGGCCGAACTGGGGGGCGGTCTGAACGTCGTTCGTGACCTGGACCTGGCCGGTCCGGATCGCCGTCCCGGCCGGCCCCTGGCCGGTCGCCTCGTCCTCGTCGGCGGAGATCTCGATCTCGTCGAGGTAGCCGTCTTCGACGCCGGCCGCGGCCTGCGGAACGACGCGATCGCTCCCGGGGTTGACCGCGCCGATCCAGGCGAATCGATAGGCGTCGGAGGCGGCGAGCCGATCGCAGACCTCCTGTTCGAGTTCCGCGCGCGTCTCGGTCGTGATCACCGCGTGGGTGATGTCGTGGCCGATCCGGTTGAGCCGATTGAGCGCCTCGAGTTGCTCGCGTTGCTGGCGGCGCTCGCGCTGCTGGCGAGCGCGTTCGATCGCGTGGTGGATCGTCCGCACCAGCAGTTCGCTGGTCACCTCGTCCTTGACGAGGAAGTCCTGGGCGCCCCGCTGGATCGCCTGGACGCCGACCTGCTGATCGCGGACGCCGGTCAGGACGACGATAGGCGTCTCCGAGGTTTCCTCGTGGACCGACTCGAGGGTCTCGAGCCCCTCGCTGTCGGGGAGGTTCAGGTCGAGCAGGACGATGTCAGTCGACTCGGACGAGATCGCATCGAGCCCCGCTTCGAGGCGGCTCTCTCGGGTGATCTCGGGCGTCTGTCCCGTCGCCTCCGACGGACTCACCCGCTGGGCGAGTTCCTCGGTCCCCTTGAGCATCTCCTGGATCAGCCTGGCGTCGCCGGGATTGTCCTCGATCAGGAGAATGCGGAGCGCGTCGTCCGCTTCGGTCTCGGGCCCGTGTTCGCGCTCGGTCTCGGTTCGGGCGTCGGTGCCGCTCATCAGTTATCGACCTCCGGTGGCAGCCGGACGACCGAGAACCAGAACTTCTCGAAGGCTCGGACCGTCTCGATGAACTCGTCGGGATCGACCGGCTTCGTGAGGTAGGCGTTGGCGTGGAGCTCGTAGGACTTGACGACGTCCTCCTCCGCGCGCGAGCTCGTTAGCACGATCACCGGGATCGATCGGAGCGTCGGGTCGTCCTTCAGTTCCTCTAAGACCTCCTCGCCGTCCTTGCCCGGCAGGTTGAGATCGAGCAGGATGAGGTCCGGTCGCGGCGCGTCCTCGTAGTCGCCGCGCTGAGAGAGGAAGTCCAGCGCCTCGACGCCGTCGGAGACGACGTACAGATCGTTCTCGATTCGCCCCTGTTTGAACGCCTCCTTGGTCAGGCGGACGTCCCCCGGGTTGTCTTCGACTAAGAGGATCTGTGCCGACTCGGGTTGTGAGGTACCAGACTTACTCATTGGTCGGTGGTTCTGTAGCGCCATCGCGTCCCGCCGCCGCGGCCGAGATCAGTGTCGCTGCGCCGGTCGCGTCTGCGGTCGTCTCCGCAGCCGATCGAAGACCTGAAAGATCCGGTCTCCGTCGGCCGGGTCGATTCCAATTCCCCCGATCGTACACTGAGATAATCCACGTTGGTTCCGTATTGGCTGTGAACACGGATATACGTGGGGTTCCGTCGCCGGAATAGGGACTCGCGTCGTCGATCACGTTGTGGACCAGCTGGCGGCGCTGACTCGGATCGCCGTCGACGCGGGACGGCGACTCGACGTCGCGCGAGGACCAGGCGGCCGAGCGCTGCGGCGGTCGCTCGAGACCTGTGCCGCGCGCAGCGCTCGCCCGGCGAATCGGGGCAGCCATATTGTACTCCACAACATCAGCGACCGGTGTAAACTTAGCGTTGAACGGTCCCTCGAATCGATCCCTCTCGTCGGGCCGACGGGCGTGCTCGAGCGGCGACTCGTCACCCCATCGGCCGGATTCGAATCTCGATCCCGTCCGGATCCGTCACCTCGATGCCGCCGCCGTCGGTGCGCTCGTCGACCGTTGCGCCGCCGTCCCGGTCGGCCAGGCGCTCCCGGATCCCATCGATCGCCCGGGCGTCTGGCACGAGCAGTTCGAACCAGGCCAGGCCCCGGGCCCGGTCGTCGGCCGGCTCCGAGCGCCGGTTCCAGACGTTCGTTCCGACATGGTGGTGGTAGTCGCCGGCCGCGAAGAAGCGCGCACCGGGCGCGTACGACATCGTGACGTCGAACCCGAGCGCGTCCGCGTAGCACTCGCGGGCCGTCTCGAGCGAGGTCACCTCGAGGTGGACGTGTCCGACGGTCGTTCCCGCGGGTACCGTTCCATCCTCGCTCGCCGCGGAATCTCCGTCGGCGGCCGCGGTTGCGGTCGTGAGATCGTCGAGATCTAGCGGCCCGCCGGTCGCCCGGATCGAGCCGTCGTCGGCCCGCGGCCAGACGTCCCGCGGCTTGTCGCGATAGATCTCGACGCCGTTGCCCTCGGGGTCGGTACAGTACAGCGCCTCGCTGATCCCGTGGTCGGAGGCCCCGTCGAGCGTCCATCGGTCGCGAATCCGGCCGAGCGCGGCCCCTAACGCCTCGCGCGAGGGAACTCGAAACGCGGCGTGGTAGAGCCCCGCCGCCCGTTCGTCCCGGGGCTCGGCGGTCGGCTCGTCGAGCAGAACGAGCAGCGGCGTTTCGTCGACGCCGAGCACAACCTCGGTCTCGTCGCGCGAGACCACGCGAAGCCCGACGACGTCGCGGTAGAACTCGGTCAGCCGTGCGCGGTCGGCGACGCGAAGCGCTGTCCGACCGATGCGAGTGTCGTCCGGAAGGTCCGGAGCGCGGTCCATACGACTTGTACGAGCGCAACCCTCGTAAGTGGCCCCTTCGACCGGTACGCTCCGCCGCGACGGGTTCGGACGGCCCGGCTCAGTGACTGCCGTCCGCGTCGTCGGCGTCGTCCGCGTCGACCAGGCGGTAGGTCCGGCCCCGGCGCTCGCCGACGGCCTCGATCAGGTCGTAGTGGACCATCTTCGTCAGGTAGTTGCGCAGCGTGCGGTTCGTCTTCGGCTCCTCGACCCGCCGTTCGTATTCTTCGTAGAGTTCGCCGGGTTCGATCTCGCCTTCCTCAGCGATCACGTCGTACAGCACCCGCTGGTGCTCGATCAGCCCCTCGACGGTCTTCCGGCGGATCGCCGTTCGCGCGTCCGGGATCGCCGCCTCGAGCGCCGCGTCGGTGATTGACGCCAGGCCCTCGCGCTCCGCCCGGCGAGCGGCCGACCGGAGGATGCCGATCCCCACGCGGGCGTCCCCCGACGCCGCGTCGGCGATCGTCCGCAACTGCGCGTCGCTCACCGCGCCCGGTTCGAGCGCCTGGTCGGCCCGCTCGGCGAGGATGGCCGCAAGTTCGTCGGTGCCGTAGCGGTCGAACCGAACGCGGGTGCCGGCGTGGAGCCGCGAGCGCACGCGGTCGTCGAAGCTCGCGAACAGTTCCTCCTCACGGTTGGCGATCAGGACGGGCGAGACGTGGGGCAGCCGATGGAGGTCGTACAGCGCGCCCGTCTCCTCCAGTTGGTCGACCTCGTCCAGAATGGCGACGATCGGTCCCTCGTCCGCGCGGGCGAGCCGCTCGAACAGTTCGTCCTTCGGCGTCGAGCGGTGGACGTCGACCGCCCGATCGATCGCGTCGAGGACGCTATAGAGGACCCGAAAGCGCGTGTACTCCTGCCAGCAGTTGACGTACGCGACCCGAACCGCCGGCGCCTGGTCGCGCAGTTGGGCCAGCGCGTAGCGGGCGATACAGGTCTTGCCGACGCCGGTCGGGCCGAACAGGAAGGCGGGATCCGGCCGCCCGTCGTACAGCAGCGGCTCGAGAGCCTCCGAGAGGAGGTTCACCTCGTCGTGGCGGTGGACCACCTCGCCGGGGACGAAATCCTCGCGCAGGACGCGGGCGTCGACGATCACACCGGACCGATTCGTCCGCGATCGCCTTAAACGACGGCGGGTGGGTTCCGAAACTTCCGAAACGATCCGACGAATTCGGTATAGCGCTTTTTGGTTCATTATCGCTGCTGTCGGGAGAGACGATTCCTGCCCGAAACACGAGCAGCGCCGCGCACGAACTCGAGACTCGACTGGCCAGGCGAGCGCGGAAACCCGGGAAGCGGAACGTGGTTGCTGGCGATGCGGTGCGTCCCGTGTACCGACCCCGGCGATCGATCACCGTCGATCTCGTCCCGAAATCGGAGATTCGGAGACCGGACACGGTGTTCCCTGGACTCGCTGCTGATACGGCCGTCGCTCTCGGAACCGTGCTGTCGTACTCGGCCACCAGTGGAAACGGCAGGCGGTCGTCGGTTTGCGCGGTGAATGAATGCCACTGCCGCGAACTCAAACGTACCTCGAACGAATCGCGACGAGACCATCGACGGCCGGACCGCAACTGCCACGAACTGGACCGCGAGCGGGTCGATCGACTCGTCGTTCGCGGCCGGACCAGCGATGGATTCACGCGCTCGATCGACGGCCGATGCGAGAGGATCGTGGCTCCGACGGCGCCCCTTAGGACGGGATTCAGTGTGAACGGGAGCGAATTTCGGTCGACCACTCGAACTCCCGCTCCCGAACGGCACGTCTCGGAATCCTCACCATGGGTGTACAATGCCGACACCGGCTTGCACCTCGGCAGTCGAATGCGCGGGTCGTCCGTCGACGGCGACTTTTCGACTCGCGTGCGCGACGCGCGACTTGGTCGACGCGGCGGAGTACAGCGGCACGGCGGAATACGACGGCCCTCGAGTCGGTTCGGAAACACATTCCGCTGCTCATCGTTGGCCGGATCATTCTCAGTTCTGCCGCAGTAGCGGATAGCGCGATTTCGCAAGTCCGATCGACTTGGGACGAACACCCGATAGCCGCGCCAGCGGTGGCTCCCGACCAACTTCCGAGTGGGCGCCTGGCTGTGCGTGATAGATCCGGACGGTGCCGTGCGGTTACGGCGTCGTTCCCAAAGCGGCCCGAGAGACGGTGCCGATCAGTTCTGTCCCCGCCATAAATCAGATGGTGCGATATGAATTTCTGCGAGTCGACCTCCCCGTTCTTCGATCGGAGCGACGATCGCTAACAGGGAATTGGCCGGACGTCGCGACGCCGAGCGGGGTTCGAAACGGTTCGCCGTCGCCCCTAATCGGTCGCTTCGCCACGGTAAGTTCCCGGCGGCGCTCGATACGGGTCGCATACTAATGGCGGCGGTCGGTGGGTGCGTCCGTATGAGCATGTATCCGTCCGGCTCGTTCGAGGACGACGTCCAGCGGCGCGTCTACGAGTACGTGGAGCGTAACGGCGCCGCGACGCCGGCCGAGCTGGCGCGGTCGATCGAACTCGACGGCGGCCGTCCCCACTCCAAACCCGCTAGGTCGGGCACCTACACCGAGACCGTCGCGCCCGAACCGGACGAACTCCGCTCGTGTATCGAGGCGCTGCAGGCGGAGGGGTATCTGACCGAAGTCGACGGCAAGCTGCGAGTCGCGCTCGAAGCGACGACGACCGATCTCGAGTGCGAGGGCTGCACGGTCACGATCCGGCCAGCCCGTGAGGAGGATCGGGACGGCGTCGTCGAGACGATGCGGACGGTCGCCGAGGAGGAAACGTACGTCGTCGCCGAAAACGTCGCGACGGAACTCGAGCGCGAACCGGCGCTCGTCCGGGCCAACGAGGAGCGTTCGCGGATCTTCTTCGTCGCTGTCCGCCGAGAAGAACCCACCCACGAGGAAACCGGCGAGAGCAACGCGTCCGAGACGACCGAGGCGAACGACGAACCGACGACGGGGAACGGCGAGGTCGTCGGCTGGCTCCACGTCGACGCGCCGACGCTCCCATCGCTGCGCCACACCGCGGAGATCACCGTCGGCGTCGATCCCGCCAGCCGTCGCCAGGGGATCGGCTCGTCGTTGCTCGAGTACGGCCTCGAGTGGGCGAGCGACGCGGGCTACCAGAAACTCTACCAGAACGTCCCCGCGACCAATCAGCCCGCGATCGAGTTCCTCGAAGAGAACGGCTGGCAGCGCGAGGGCGAACACGAGGGCCACTACTGCCTCGACGGCGAGTTCGTCGACGAAATCATGCTGGCGATCTGGCCGTGAGGCCGGCGGCCGGTCGAACGATCACCGTCCGCCGCGAACCGACCGACGCCGCGACGGCGCTGGGCGGTGGTACGCGGGAGGTGGCGGCTCCTCGCCAGATGGAGCCAATTCCTGAGAGGATCGACCCGCAGTCTCCAGTTCACGGACCGCATTCTCGATCGGTCCCGAAAGTGGAATCACTGCACGAAATTCGCCGAACCGTACTTTCTTGAGAGTGACTGGCATATCTCGAATCATGACGACCGTCTCACTCGGCGTTCCGGAACCGATCCTCGATCGACTGCCCGCCGACGACGAGACCGCTGCGGCGGACATGCAGCAAACCGTCGCCGACTGGGAACAGCGGCTCAATCGCGCGATAGAGGACGCCGACGACGACCGCGAGGCGGCCGGTCGCGTCCTGGAGGCGATCGATCGCTTCGAGGAACGCTACGAAACCTACGACGAACTGGTGCCCGAACTGCGTGCGTGGGGGCAGTCCCCGATCTACGCGATCGCCTGGCGGACCCTGTACGCCGACGTCATCGCGCAGTTGTACGACCACGACGATCTCACAGACCACCTCGAACGGGAGCGAAACGCGCGGTTAGTACAGGACGGGATTCGACTGCAGGACCTGTAGAGGCCGGGACCGACACCAGTCGGCAACTAGCAAACGTATCATATTGGAACATAATGCTAAATAGCACTATATTCTATTTAGGAGCAATTATACATCGATTTCCCATCCAATCCACATAATTGAAATAAATATAACAGTAATGATTTTGTAGTCGTGCCGGAGAGGATTACCTGTGGCGACCAATGGGACGACGACGGACGGCACCGACGCGATCGACCTGACGACCCACGTTCGCCGCCGCATCCTTCCGGCGCTTCACCGAATCAAGGAACCGCTCGGCGGCTACGCCATCTGCAGGCAACACCCCAAGGAATACGTCGGGACCGTCAAGCGCGATCTGGGCGCGGTCCGAGACGCGCTCGCGGACCTGGCGTTCGAACCGGAGCCGATCGCATCCCTGAAAGTCCACGACGACGGTCGGCTCTCGGCCGGGAGTTGGGTTCGCCGACCGTCGGCATTGGCGACCTGGCAGCTGCACGTCACCCTCTTTCGGAGGGGTGAGGGAACCGTCGAGCTGTTCGCTCACCGCGAGTACTCCTGGCTCCGCCATCCCTACAAACACTATACGCGCGAAGGGTGGGACACTGAGAGCGGCGTCGAACGAATGCGATCCTTGCTGTCAGCACACGGGATACCCTTCTGGGTCGAGTGAGGACAAGCAGTAGTAAAGTGACAGGAGAAGCGAGTCGATCGTTCACGGCCCGAGATCACGGTCGTAATTAGTTCGTAACGGTGTGCCGAACGGCGACGGTTTCGGATTCCGATTTTGCGGTTAGTGGCCTCACGCGGTTAACGCAGCGTAGGAGCGGGGGGACCGTCATTTTCCGAGGAGAAATACGGCGTCAGCGACGTCGTGTTTCTCGGCTGGTTCCAGGAAAGATTCTGTAAGGCCGGTCGCTACCGATGATCGGTGATCCGAATCGCGGTTTCATCGTTCAGGACGTGATCCGAAGATTCCCGTTCGCGGACCAGAGATCTGCTTCTAGATCAAGCCGTGAACTGCGTTTCGTGATCGGTGTCACCGAACTCCTACTCACCGAACTCGTGGGAAAATTGAAACTCGTGCGCCTGGTCTGCGTCTGATTGTGACGAGGTCTTGAATTGATCGAGGGTGGTATGAAGCGACTGCGCCTCGCCAGCGAGTTGATTTGCGCTTACCGTAACTTCTTGGAGCGACCCGGTCTGTTCCTGTATGGCCCCTGAAACTGTTTCAGTTTCTGCAGTAACTCGGTCGCTTAGCTCCGTTGCATTGGTGATCAACCGGCTCACGTCCTGGGTTGACTCGGATTGCTGTTGAGTGAGTGACGCGATCTGCTGGACACCGTTCGATGTAGATTCAGTGTAGTCGGCAATATTTTCGAGCGCAGACACGGTGTCCCCGATAACTTTTTTACTCTCGTCGATTTCTTCCTGCGTCATTTGAACCTCCGCCGTCGTGCGGTTGAGTTGCTTTTGGAGAGAGGTGACGGTGGTGTCGATCTCTTCTGCGGTCGCTTTTGTTGCCCTGGCCAGTTCTTTTACTTCGTCGGCAACAGTGCCGAATTCGGTCGTTTCGTCTTCCTGTCGCGATGCTTCGATATTCGCATTGAGTGCAAGGAGATCCGTCTGTTCTGCGTGCTCTGTAATAACGTCCGCCATTTTCTCGATTTGCTCCATTTGGTGTTGGAGCTTTTCGATTTCCTGAAGCGTGTTCCGAGACTCGGAATCGATCCGTGACATCGCCTCCTTTGCATCCTGGGCAGTGGACCGGCCGGCATCACCGGCCTGAGCGGTTCGTGACGCCGACTGGCTGACCGTTTCAGAAAGTGAGGCAATATCGTCGATCATGCGTGCGATCTCTTCCATCTCGGAGGCCGCCGATTGGAACATGACGTGCTGTCGTTCGATATGAGACGAAATATCCTCCATAGACGCTGTCACCTGCTCGCTCGCGGCTTGCACCTCTTCAACATTCGCGGTGACTTGCTCACTGTGAGCCGCCACATCAGCGGCGAAGCGTTTCGGCTCTTCTATCGTCGTCTCGATATCTTCGATCATCGTGTTGTACTCCTGCTCGACCCGTTTTATCGCCTCGTTCCCCTCATCGACGTCCATCCGCTGTGTAAGGTCGCCGTCAGCGGCCTGCTCCATCACCTCGCTTGCTTCCTGTTCGAGTTGTTGGACCAGCGTTTCGAGTGTTTGCTGTCGCTCCTCGGCTTGCCGTTTCGCGGTTTCGGCCTCCGTGATCGTCTCTTGAAGCGAATCCCGCATATTACTGAAGGCAGTGTAGAGATCTCCGATCTCGTCGTCTCGGTTCGAAGCGAGCGTCGTCTCTAAATTACCTCTCTCTACCTCGCGGGCCTTCTCCGAAAGTTGAGTTAATGCCCGAGACGTGTTTCGACCGACAACAACTCCGATCGTCCCTAACCCGAACAGCGAGACAAGAATTAGCGCGATCACCGATCGAGTAACGTCTCGGTGAAGCGCGTAGGCGGCTTCCTTGGGGGTATGGGCCATGATCACCCAATCAGTGCCCTCGACCGGCGCATACCCCAGTGCCATCTCCGTTCCATCCACAGTCGTTTCGAGATACCCTGTCTCACCCGCGAGACCGCGCTCCACGGCCGTCGATCGGTCATCGTCCGGCGCACTCATCGTGAACTGTTCGTCGGACGCCTTGGTATCGTAGCGTAGCACGACGTCTCCATCGGCGTTGACGACCTGCGTGAACACCGCATCCTCCAGAGAAGGAGTTGCCAGTTCGGCCGCGTGGTCATCTAGGTCGATAACGAAGATAACGCCGCGATCCGGATCCTCGGGAACGGCGCTTATAATGGCGAGAGATGACTCGTCGGTCACCGGATCGTGATACGGATCTGTTAGATGGATATTAGATTGGTTGTCACGAAGGATATCATCCTCGGCCCAATCGACACTGTGATCGCGAAAGCTAACTCCCGTTGCATTTTCGTCGCTACTGCTGAGAATTTCGTAGTCGTCCGTCTCGACGTAGTGTGCTGCAACGACGCTATCCGGGGCCGAGGAAACTTCGTTTAACAGCGTTACCTGGATCTCGTCGTCCGTCCCGCTGTTGATCACGTTCGACGCCGCCAGCGTCCGAACGTGGTGTTTGTAGCGGTCGATTCGCTCGGCCAACGTGTTCGATTGCAACTGCGTCGATTGCTCGAGTTCGTTCTCCGTTTCCGTCTCGAGAGCACTGCCAGTCTGGAAGTAAATCACGCCGCCGATAGTAGTAATAAATAGTAGTATCACTGCAAAAAGGACGAGCATTTTTCGCGAGTACGACCGTCGAATTCGGTCGGGGAGACGGTCGGATAGAGCAGTCATAGTGACAGGGAGGAAGATTGACATCGGTAAAAAGATACCGAGAAGATTTGTCTCTTTCAATGATGATATCATATATCACAATATTCAGAGAAGCCGGACTAGCATACAGATTGCGTACTGCCGTACAGATTGCGGTGTACCGGTATATCAGACGAATCTCGGCAAATCACACGGCTAATTCCGGCAGTGGACGATATGAGGTCTCACCGACAGAAGATGTGTCAGTGGTTGTGTATTATACCGGAAACGAAGAGGTGAAACAGGATGATTTATCTTGCCGGAGTTAACTGGTCTCGTGTAATGAACGGATATTTGATGCGTGTCTCGGGGCTGTTGGGCTTCGGGGCGTGGTTTGCGCTAGAACTGTATCGACAACTGATTCAGGATCCCATCTTCTTCGGCGGGCAGGGTATTCCCCCGGAATTTGTCGTGACGGCCCAACAATCGTTACTCGTCGGGTCGATCGTCGTAATCGTTTACGGCCAGATCCTCGCGCAGGGATCGGCGGCTAAATCGCCAGGATCGCTGCGTTCGCTCGCAATCGGAGTCCAGTGGGGTGTGCCAGTGTTGTTCGCACTCGATGCGATCGTTGATGGAATCACGTCCCTCGGGTTCTTCGCACTGGTTGCACTCTTCGCAGGGGTTATTGTCCCGATCGGGATCGTTTCTATCGATCGACCAAAGTAGAGTATTGTTCGCGGCGGAAGCGAAAGTCGAGTTGGGGCGGCCCTGAACTAACGGGTCTGTTGCCAGGGAGGGAACGAATTTAGTACCGTTCAATATTACCTGTTCCATTTAGAAACATTCTTCAATAAAGAAAACTCCAACCAACATATTAAAACAATAATACATTAGTGAATACGATATTCTTGAACGAAAGGCTTATCATACCTGATACAAATTACTGGGTATCAACCCTACCAAGTGGTTGAAATACAACACATGACAGAGAACAACAAATTTCTGACACGTCGGACAGTACTCAGATCAGGTGCCGTCACCGCAACGGTCGGTGCAGTCGGTGCCGGTGCGGTAGTCTACGGCTCACAGCCCGCGTTAGCGGCTGATACCACGTTAGGTGATAGTGGTCAAGAAGTCAGCATTCAAGCTGACGAAAATGGAGATATTAGTGCTGTTGACATCGAGCCAACGTTTGATATCTCGTGGGAAAATTTTGACAGCACTATCAGCACGGCAAACGTCGAAGTCAGCGTTACCGTTACTTCTCCAGAGCGATCTGACTCGACTGGGGAAACGATCACCTCAACATTAACGAGCGGTAATACAGTAGATCTAGACGGTTCATCTGGCGAGATCCTCGGAGCCGAAACCAACGCTAATATTGGCGTCCTAAATATTATCGGTGCAACGGATGACGAGGACGGGACAGAAATTACGAGCGCGCATTTCCCAGAGACGGAAGAGGAGAACGGCTTCACTGACCCAACTACAGTAGACGTGTCTATCGTTGTGAGCGTCGATGGGTCTGAAGACAACTATATTAGCAATAGTCTTAGCAGTATTACTGATGGTACGATCAGTGTGCTTGTAGAGCCGGGTTCTGAGATCACGGTTAGTGGTGATTCGAACCTAAGTGCTGACTCTGATGTTGACAACAATAGCACGAGCACATAACGTAATCGCAGTGCTGCGATTACTATCGTAGATGCGGTTACGAGCGCGAATCGGAATTTAACCGTTTTATCCGGTAGAATACCGATGCGGGAGGGGGACGAACAGCCAATTTCAACATGTTGGGATAGACAGCATCACTAACCACTCCAGTAAGACTGTCACGACATACTGAAACCTGTTTGCATACCCTCACAATGGGATCAAAGACACGTCACCTCGCCGTATTTGCGCTATTCGGAGTGGTGGTTGTGTCAGGGCTCATCGTTGGAACGAGTACAGCGATCACATCCCTCAGTAGTGATGAGCCGACGATTGAGTTCAATAACAGAAGCATCAATTTTTCTGTCGGTTCACCCATCGATGAAGTGAATGGGTCGCTCGAATCCGATTCCAGTTCGAATGACTCAGGTCCCGGCGGCGGGCTACAACTCCCACCACTGGGCCCGGGTTCGAGCACGGATTCGAGTTCATCCACCAACACGGTCGGCTCCGCGCCGAGCGACGTCACCGTCCTCGAGTCTGAGTCGGGAATCGTCACGACGACCGAACCAGTCGCCTTCAGGCAGACGGCCGTCAAGTCGCTCGAGTTCGACGACCCCGATCCCACGTGGTCCGTCACGGTTCGCGACTTCGACACGGAACCGTCCGCGAACGGACCCGCACCAGGCGAGACGCTCAGCGTCAGCCAGGTAAGCATCTCCGACGAAGCGACGGACGAGTCCGCGACGATCCGGATCGCGGTCGATCCCGCGCAACGTACGGACAAGCGTCCCGACAATCTCCGGATCATGGTTGCGACCGACGACGGCTGGACGCAACTCGAGACAGCGGTCGTCAAAGACGGCACCGAGGACGGCGCTGCAGTCCTTCTCGAGGCTGACACGCCGAAAGTCGGCCGTTTCGTCGTGAGCGACGTCGGCCAGCCGACGGCAGCCGTTGAACTCGAGTCCGGGACGATTACCGCCGGAGACGAGATCGAACTCTCCGGCAGTCGATCGATCGATAGCAACCTGGCCCTCGAATCCTTCGAGTGGATGGTCGGTAACACGACGTTCGAAGGAGAAACGATCACAGCAACGATCGACGAACCGGGAGAGTACACGGTCTGGCTCACAGTCACGAACGACGCTGGTGAAACCGACACGACAACGGCGACGCTCACCGTCACAGACGACACCAGACAAGCGAGCGACGACGATCTCGTCGATGGCAGCCTGGTCTGGGCTGGACTCGCCGCAGTCGTCGCCGCGGTGGTCGGCGGCGGAGCGTACTGGTTCCGCCGGGAGCAGTAGAACGACGACGGCAGCGACCCGCGGTCGCGGTTCTCGTCAATTCGACACCGCGGCTCATCGCTGCACTCCATCGGCACGAGGTCCGATTGTGACGAAATTCTGGAACTCGAAACGCCGTCGAGTGCCGCTGCCAAGGGAGAAACTGACGGCCTTCTCCGGTTTGGAGACTGCGGTAGAGCTGCCAATCCAGCGACCGCCGAAACAGGGCACCGGAGCGACGCGTACTAGTGGCAGCAATTGTGCTGACCGATACCGACCGTACCCCAAGCGTTCAACTAGTGGGACTGAGTAACACAAATATGGAGTTCGCTGTGTCCCGCGACGGGACGACACTCGTAACCCTCCACGGGGGGTCCGATACGACCGCCTGCGAGGAAGCGACGTCGGACCTCGCCGACAGCCTCGAAACCCTCGCGGCGGCGGAAACGGTTACGGCCTGGGAAATCACTGACGCGGACGTGTACGAACACCCGACTGCGCCGTTTGATCCGTACACGATCGCCGTTTCGTTTACGGTAACGGTCACCGTCGACGCCGCCGACGCCGACCAGGCGACCGAGATCGGCGCGGACGCGATCGACGACGCGCTCGCGAACGCCGGCGTCGAGTCCGTCACGTATACGTCGTCGCCGGCGGCGTCGGCGGCCTGAGTCGACTCGTTTCGGACGCGCCTCGACGTTGACGGCCCGACACGGCGGACGCGCTGCCGAATCGACCGCCCGGACTTATGTCATCCGCTCACGAGGCTAGCGTATGGAGATCGATCTCCGATTCTTCGCCACCTATCGGGACGCCGTCGGCCAGAAGGAGCGCACGCGGACGGTCGCGGACAGGGCCACCGTCGGCGACGTCCTCGCCGATCTCGAGAACGACTACGACGGACTCGACGAGCGATTGCTCGCGGACGGAACGATCCGGCCGCAACTGAGCGTGCTGAAAAACGGCCGCAACGTGATGCATATGGACGGCGCCGAGACGACGCTGGACGACGGCGACGTGGTATCGGTGTTCCCGCCGGTCGCCGGCGGCTGAGTCGGACCCGGTGACGGACTCACAGGACAGGGGGGAGGGGGTGATACCGTCCGATAAAAGCGAGAGACGGCCGTCGACGGTATCGCGGGCGCGACTCCTGTTGGTCGGTAATCGGACCGCCGCCGTGATCGACCGACGACCGCGACGGCCGCGGACGATTCGAGAGCGATTTACGCGTCGTTCGATTGGGAACGAACGTGGCAGGTACTGACGGCAATCCACCCGACCCCGACCGGACCGATCGGCCGACGGACGCGATATCAGGCGACGAGCCGACGCCGACGGACGCGGAGCCCGAGACGGTGACGTTCGAGCGGGAGGGCATCCGGGCCGGCTTCCTGACCTGTCTCCCGGTCGCGCTGGGCGTCGGGGGGTACGGGATCGCCTTCGGGATGCTCGCCCGTCGAGCCGGGCTGAGCGTCGCGGAGGCGGCGCTGATGAGCGCGACCGTCATCGCCGGCGCGGCCCAGATCGTCGCCGTCGAGCTCTGGACGGAGCCGCTCCCGGTCGCGACGATCGTCCTCACGACGCTGGCGATCAACCTGCGCTACTCGCTGATGGGCGCCGCGCTGGGGCCGTGGCTCGCGCGGCTCTCGCCGCTGCGGAGCTACGGGAGTCTCCTGCTGATGGCCGACGAGAACTGGGCGTTGACGATGCGGGAACTCAAATCCGGCAGCGGTCGGGGCGCGTTCCTTCTGGGCACCGGGATCGCGATCTGGCTCTTCTGGGTCGGCTCGACGGTGCTCGGAGCGGCCGCCGGCGGCGTGATCGGCGATCCGGAGCAGTACGGCTTCGACTTCGTCCTCGCGGCGGTGTTCGTCGCGCTCGCGGCCGAACTCTGGGAGGGAAAGCCGACGCTCGTTCCCTGGCTCGTCGCGCTCGCGACGGCGCTCGTGACGGCGGCGTATCTCCCCGGCCGGTGGTACATCCTGCTCGGCGGGGTCGCGGCCGCCGTCGTCGAGGTGATCCGCCATGGTCGGTGAGGGGGTCCTCGCGCTCGATCCACTCGTGGTCGGCGTCATTGTCGCGATGACGGTCGTGACGGCGCTCACGAAGGTCGGCGGCCTCTGGCTTCTGCGCCGGATCGACGTCAGCGAGCGCCTCGAGGCCGGGCTCTCGGTCCTTCCGGGCGCGATCGTGATCGCGATCCTCGGGCCGGAGCTCGCGGAGGGCGGCCCGGCGGAGTGGGCC
The DNA here is from genome assembly GCF_900110455.1 of Natrinema salifodinae. NCBI lineage: Archaea > Methanobacteriati > Methanobacteriota > Halobacteria > Halobacteriales > Natrialbaceae > Natrinema > Natrinema salifodinae. Next base: position 839,407 of record NZ_FOIS01000002.1, read on the forward strand.
GCGGCCGGCGTCGTGCTGGTCGTCATGTGGCGCACGGAGAGCATCCTGGCGTCGCTGTGTGCCGGGGTCGGGGCCGTGGTCCTGTTCCGGACGGTCGTCTGAGGGCCGACTCGCGCCGCCGCTCTCACCGTTACCGACGAACGCGAATTTATCCGTCCGGCGGTCGAACGCGAAGGTATGACGACTCGTCTAGAGCGTTCCTTTCGCGGCATTTCCGAGCGACTTGCGATCCGGTATCTGACGAAGCTCGGCGGCGATCGCGTCGGCGAGAACACCGTCGAGGGCGACGGCTGGACCGCGACGCTCTCCTCCGAAAAGGTCGACATCGGCCCCACGATGCAACTGACCGAGGTAACGGTCGTTTTCGAGGGCGAGGAAGACACCCTCGAGCCGCTCGTCGAGCAGTTCGCCCAGAAGGCGATGCGTGCAGGTGGCTGAGATGGCAGGCGAGCCGATCGATGGCCAGGTGCTCGTGCTGACGGCCGCCAAGGCGAGCGTGTCGCCGACCAGGCTGCCCGACCTGGTCGAGCGTGCCCAGCTGGTACTGGAATCGGAGTGCGAGCGCTATCGCCGGGAGTACGAGCGGCTGTACGCGGACGACGACCTCAAGATCTTCCTCGTCGAGTGGGGCCACTGGGACGAGATCGGTGCGGAGTTAGGCGTATCCGACCGCGAGCTGTCGGCGATCCGCCGCGCCCACGAGGAACAGTTACTGCGGATCGGCCGGCGGACGGACCGCGAGGACGAGTTCGAGACGGCGCTGGAGATTCGGGAACCGGTGGTCGTCGGAACCGGGGACGAGTCCGAATCCACCGAGACCGGATCCGGAATCAGGGTCGCGGGCGAGGACGTGAACGAAAACGAAGACGAAATCGGCGGCTGAGGGACACATTCCGCCAGTGTCCGGAGTATTTTGAGCAACGATAGCTAGCAACGTGATTGGAAGGGGACGGCGCGGCGGCGGGTCGCTGCCGTCAGCCGCCGTATCGGGGCCGGCGATCAGTCGTCGCCCGCGGGATCGGCCGGCTCGCCGAGCGGTTCGACGTCGACGTCGATCTCCGCGGCGGCGGCCTTGTACTCGGGAATCTTCGCCCGCTCGTCGAGTACGTGGTTCGTGAGCTTGTTCGCCGAGGCGGCGGCGAAGTGCGGCGTCGTCCAGACTACGCCCTCCTTGGTGTCCTCGGTGACGTGGGCCTCGAGCGTGATCTCGCCGCGGCGGGAACTGAGCCGGACGTACTCGCCGTCCTCGATGCCGTACCGGTCGGCGTCTGCGGGGTGGACGTCGACGAAGTTCTCCGGGGTCTGGCGGTTGAGCGTCGACGACCTGGTGCTCATCGTCCCGGTGTTGTAGTGTTCCTCGAGTCGCGCCGTCGTGAGGATCAGCGGGTACTCCTCGTCCGGCGTCTCCGCCGGGGGCTGGTGCTCGACGCCCTCGATGTGCCCGAGCCCGCTCTCGGTGTCGAACTCCTCGGCGTAGAGGTACGGATCGCCCTCGTCGCCGGGCTCGTAGCAGGGCCAGTGTAGGCCCCCCTTGCCGAGGCGGTCGTAGGTCATCCCGTGGTAGATAGGACAGACCTGGCGAAGTTCCTCGAAGACCGCTTCGGGATCGTCGAAGTCGAACCCACCGCCGGACCCCGTCCGGCTCTCCGAGGAACCTCGGTCCTCGCTCTCGTCAAAGAGACGCGTCCCGACCTCGCTCAGAATTTCGAGGTCGTGCTTGGTGTTCTCGTGGACTTTCCCGACGCCGCGCATCCGCTGGACGCGGCGGTCGGTGTTGGTGACGGTGCCGCCGCGCTCGGCCCAGGTCGTCGCCGGCAGGATCACGTCGGCGTACTCCGCGGTCTCGGTGGGGAAGATGTCCTGGACGACCACGAACTCGAGATCCTTGAGCCGCTCGGCGACGCTGTTGGCGTCGGGCTCGCTCATCACGGGATTCTCGCCCATGACGTACAGCCCCTTGATCGAGTCGCCGGCCTCGTAGGAGATCTCGACGTTCGTGAGCCCCGGCTCGTCGGGGACCTCGAAGCCCCAGACCTCCTCGACGGACTCGCGAGCCTCGTCGTCGTCGACGAGCTGGTAGCCGGGGAGTACGTTCGGCATCGCGCCGACGTCGCTGGTCCCCTGGACGTTGTTCTGGCCGCGCAGCGGGTTGACGCCGGTGCCGGGCCGGCCGAGGTTGCCCGTGATCAGCGCCAGGTTGATCTCGTTTTGCACGTTGTCGACGCCGCAGGCGTGCTGGCTCATCCCCATTCCGGTGAAGATGGCCGCGTTGTCGGCCGTGGCGTACTTCTCCGCGGCCAGTTCGATGTCCTCGAGCGGGACGCCGCACTCCTCGGCCGCGGCCTCCTTGTCGAAGCCCTCGAGGGTCTCTACGAGGTCCGCGAACCCCTCAGTGCGCTCTTCGATGAACGCCTCGTCGATCCAGCCCTCGTCGGGGTTTTCCTCGTGTTTCTCGAGGATCGTCTTGAGGACGATGTTCAGCAGCGGGATGTCCGTCCCCGGATTCAGCTGGAGGTGCATGTGGCGGTCGCTGTCGTCGATCCCGAACGACCGCGTCGTCTTGTTCGCGTGCGGGTCGACCTGGATGACCGTCGCGCCGTCCAGCACCGCCTGGCGGAAGTACTGGCTGTTGGCGATCGGGTGTTGCTCGCCCGGGTTCGCCCCCTGAATCCAGAAGACGTCGGCCTCCTCGCGGAGGTCGCGCATGCTGTTGGTCATCGCGCCCGCGCCGAGGCTGGTCCGCAGCGCCCAGACCGTCGAGGCGTGGCACATCCGCGTGCAGTTGTCGACGTTGTTGGTGCCGTAGCGCCTGGCGAGCTTCTGGAGGAGGTAGTTCTCCTCGTTCATCGTCTTCGAGGAGCCGAAAAAGCCCATCGCGTCCGGGCCGTACTCCTCGCGGATGCGCTCGAGTTCGTCGACGACGTACTCGAAGCACTCCTCCCAGGTGGCCTCGCGGAACTCGCCGTCCTCCTTTAGCAGCGGGTCGGTGAGCCGATCCTCGTGGTCGATCACCTCCGTCGCCGCGCCGCCCTTGATACAGACGCGCCCCTCGTTGACCGGCGCGTCGCCCCACGGCATAAATCGGACGTCGCTCGGTTCCTCGCCCTGTTGGATCTGGATGCCGCACCCGACCCCGCAGTACGGACAGATCGTCTTGACTGGATCTTGCTGATCACTCGACATTGGCTATTGATCCCCGTTAGCACAACCCACTACGTTATCGTGTATGAGGTTTTCTACCGTACTCGCGGTATGTAGCGGCGAGCGATGGATCGCTCCGGCGGAGTGCGACGAGAATCGCCGCTCGCGGGAGGAGAATCGGGGAAACGCTGACGACGGTCCGTGCGAGATAGTCGCACGATGGAGCTGAGTCGTTCGCTCGTCGCAGCGAAAGCCCGTGAATACCGAGAGAATGAGCCGCTGGACACGGTCGAACGGGAACAGATCGAGACGCTCCCAGCGGCGTTCGCGTCGGGCGAGTACGGCCGGCGGGACGCGGCCTGGGTCGTCAGGTGGTACTACCGGCGGTTCCTGGGCGACTACCCCGACCGGGAGCGCCGGGCGGCGGAGGAGGCGTTTCGGGAGAACGACTTCGAGGCCGTCCGGGCAGCGATCGCGGACGCCGTCGCCGCAACTGACGCCGCGACGGGACTCGATCGGCTGACCGACCTCGACGCGGTCGATGTCCCCGTCGCGTCCGCGTTCCTCGCGTTCATCGAGCCGGACGAATACGTCGTCGTCGGCCCCCGCGTGTGGGCGACGCTCCGTGAGGCCGGCGAACTCGACCGGTCCTACCCGGATCCGCCGTCGGTTCCGGCGTACGAGGACTACCTCGAGCGGTGTCGAGCGCTCGCCGATCGCTTCGACTGCGACCTCCCGTCGCTGTATCGTGCGCTGTGGCGCCTGGCGTCGTCGGAGTGACGAGTCCGAACGAGGCGAAGCGATTCGTGACGACGCGACCGGAGGCTTTTGCCCCCGCTGGACGAACCGTCGAGTATGACCCCCAAAACCGGGCGCGACGAGCGGACGGGCCTGATCGTCGCCGGCGGCCACTCGACCCGCTTTGGCGACGAGGACAAGGCCGTCGCCGAACTCGCTGGCACGCCGATGATCCGCCGGGTCGTCGATCGGATCGAGCCGGCGGTCGACGAGTTCGTGATCAACTGCCGGGAGGATCAGGTGCCGGCGATCCGGGACGCGCTCGACGGCGGGCCGGCGGCGTCGTTCGCGGTCGATCCGATCCCCGACCGCGGACCGATGGCGGGCATCATGACCGGGCTGCGCGAGACCGCGACCGAGTACGCCGTCATCGTCGCCTGTGACATGCCCTTCGTCGAACCGGATCTCGTCGACCACCTCTTCGAGCGCGCGGCGGGCCGCGACGCCGCGGTCCCGCGGCTCGACGACCAGTGGTTCCAGACCACCCAGGCCGTCTACCGGGCCGAGCCGATGGCTGCGGCCTGCGAGCGCGCGCTCGAGCGCGACGAGCGCCGGATCGTCGAACCGCTGTTCGACCTCGATTACGTCGTCGTCGACGAGGACGAGGTCCGCGAGTACGCCGCGCTCGAAACGTTCGAGAACGTCAATACCCGCGAGGAGTTCGACGACGCGACCGCGCGACTCGGCGGTGAGGTGTGAGTCGGCGGTCGCAGTTCGATGGGCGACGAGTCGACACCGGGGACGATCGGTCCGTCTCGCGAGCCGAGAATGGATGTGACATTCATTATCATGGGCGGCAAACGGCCGGTCGGACCACATGACCGACCAGGCGACCACCGACGAGGACCTGACCGACTTCCTGATCCTGCGATCGCTCGACGAACCGATCACCGCGGACGAACTCGAGGCCGCCGGCGAGCAGTCCGGCCAGGCGCTCTCGGAACTGCGCGACGAGGACGTCGCCATCCGCTGGGTCGAATCGGAAGTGATGACCGACGAGGACGGCCGGGTTACGGGCACGTTCTGTCACTACCGGGCCGAGGGCGAAGACGCGATCCGCGAGCACGCCGATCGGGCCGGACTGCCCGCGACCCGAATCGATCGACGCGGAGCACCCCTCGAGGGGGAGTGAGCGGCGGCGAAAACGGAGCGGACGGGTGAACTACTTGCCGCTGAGCGCGCCGACCGCGTCGAGCCGTGACTGTCGAGGGAGCGGCCCTGCTCCTCCGCGGAATCGACGACGTACTCGACGGGCTGGCGCTCACCGCCTCGGACGAGGAACCGTCTCGGGGCCGTTCCTGAATCCGTGCAGAACCGTCTCCGCCCGATACAGTCGGTGCGGTTCGCCCGGTCACTTAGTACCGTCCCCGTCGTGGTATCTGACACCGTATGGCTCACAACAACAGAATTCCCGTAACCGTCGTCAGCGGCTACCTCGGCGCGGGGAAGACGACGCTGATCAACCACGTACTGTCGAATCCGGGGGATCGGCGGGTAGCGGTGATCGTCAACGATATGGGGGAAGTGAATATCGACGCGGAACTGATCGCGCGAACCAACGACGACGAGGGCATCGTGGACCTCTCGAACGGCTGCATCTGCTGTCGGTTACAGGGGGATCTCCTCGCGGAAGCGGCCCAGTTGGCCGAAAGCCGAACGTTCGACTACCTGCTGGTCGAATCCTCGGGGATTAGCGAACCGATTCCCGTCGCGCAAGTATTCACCGAGGGAACGGACGAGAGCGACGTGGACCCGACGAGCCTGTTCCGGTTGGACACGATGGTGACCGTCCTCGACACCTACGGGTTCTGGAAGGAGTTCGACGCCGGGGAGCAGTTGCCGGAGGGCGCTCAACCCGACGAAGATAGGCCATTGAGCGAGGTCCTCGTCGAGGGGATCGAGTTCTGCGACGTCTTGCTCCTCAACAAGTCCGACATGGTTCCGGACGACGTCCTCGAGGAGATCGAAGCGGTCGTCGAGACCCTCCAGCCGCGGGCGAAGCGACTCCGAACGACCTACTCCGAGGTGGATCCGGACGTCATCCTCGACACCGGCCAGTTCGACTTCGCGACGGCGAAACGCTCCCAGGGGTGGAAACGCCACCTGCGCGGAGAAGGACACGACCACGACGCGGGACCGAGCACGGCCGAACGGCACGGCGTTTCGTCGTTCGTCTTCCGATCCGACCGACCGTTCCACCCGGAGCAACTCGCCGCCTGGCTCGAGGACTGGGACGGCGCGATTATTCGAGCGAAAGGCGTCTGCCACGTCGCGAACCGCGACGAGGTGATCGGCGTCAGCCAGGCTGGGCCGTCCGTCAGGGCGGGCCCGATCGGCGAGTGGCGGCCGGACGACGACCGGCGCACGCGGCTGGTGTTCATCGGCCGGGAGATGAACGAAGATCGAATTCGGACGGAACTCGAGGCATGTTTGGTCGAGGGTCCCGACCCGGAGACGGTGGACGCGGCGGCCGATCCGTTCCCGCTGTAGCCGCTATCCGCACGGCCCTACAGCTCCAGCTCGTCGCTGAGTTCCTCCCAGGACTCGTGAAAGCCGTGGGTCGACCGATCTGTCGTCCGGTCGGGGAGGGCGTTCTGATAGATGTCGTCGTACTCGAGCAACCGCGTCCAACCGTCGTGAAAGGAGTAGTTGCAGTACTGGCACATGCATCCGGCTACGTCGGTCGACGGTATACCCGTTTCTCCGATCGAGCGGCCGGCGAGATCGCGGGCACCTCACTCATTCCGGAGCGCGACGGGGCATCCTCGACGGTACCGAATCGTGATCGAAACCCGCTATCGGAACGGACGGCGATCGGACTCGCTCGGATCGCAAGCAACAGGGCGAAGTTGTGGCAGCATCGAACGCGAGTGACCACCGGATGCGCCGGACGAGCGACGACCTTCCGAGGGAGTGATGAGGAGCATGAATCGAAGAGGCGAATACGTCAGTAGCGCGGACGACACGATCGAGCGTGAGTGCGATCACTGCGAGTGGCACGCGGTTGCGGGGTCCTACCCGGAACTGATCAAACGGTATCAGGATCACCTTCGCGACGAACACCCGACAACGTGGCTACGGAGCTGAAGCCGCGCTCGCTCGCGTACCGAGCAGGGTCTCGGTCCGTTCGGTCCCGAAACGCGGCTCCGATCGGAGCCGCCGTCGAACCGGTTACGGTTCGAGCAAGACTTTGATGACGCCTTCTTCGCGCTCGTCGAACTTCTCGTACATCTCCGGCGCCTGCTCGAGGTCGACGCGGTGGGAGACGACCCAGCTGGGGTCGGCGCGCCCCTCGATGATCATGTCTCGCAGCTCCCGATTGTACTGCTTGACGTTCGTCTGGCCGGTACCCAGCTTCAGTCCCTTCTCGAAGGCCTTGCCGAAGTCGATCCCGAGTCGGCCCTGGGCCGCCATCTCGTCGGGAGCGCCGGGGTCCGACGGGACGTACAGTCCCGGAATGCCGAGATTGCCGGTCGGACGGATGGTCTGGATGAGCTGGTTGAGTACGATCGCGGGGTTTTCTCGGGCCGGATCGTAGGCGTCGTCGGTCGGATCGGTCTCGGGGTCGATCGCTTGATACCCGACGGCGTCGACGCCCGCGTCCACGCCGCCGCCGTGGGCGTCTTTGATCTGTTCGACGGGATCGCTCTCCTCGAAGTTGATCGGGCGGGCGTCGCAGTGGTCTTCGGCCAACTCGAGGCGACTCTCGACGCGGTCGACGACGTAGATCTCCGATGCGCCCTGGATCTTGGCGCTGTAGGCGGCCATCAGGCCGACGGGGCCGGCCCCGAAGATCGCGATCGATTCGCCCGGATCCAGGTTCGCGAGTCGGGTACCGTGCCATCCCGTCGGGAAGATGTCCGCGAGGAGCGCGAAGGCGTCCTCGTGTTCGTCGCCCTCCGGCAGTTTCAGCGCGTTGAAGTCGGCGTACGGCACCCGAAGTTTCTCGGCCTGGCCACCTTTGTACGGCCCCATCGCGACGTACCCGTACGCGCCGCCGGCGAAGCCGGGATTGACGTTGGTGCAGAAACCGGTGTAGCCGTTCTCACAGTTCCGACAGAACCCGCAGGCCACGTTGAACGGCATTACGACGCGGTCGCCCTCTTCGAGCGTCGTGACGGCGTCGCCGACCTCGCTCACGATTCCCTGGTTTTCGTGACCGAAGACGATCCCCGGATCGGCCGAGGTTCGCCCCTCGTACATGTGGAGATCCGAGCCACAGATGCACGTCGTCGTGATGTCGACGATAACGTCGTTCTCGTGTTCGATCTCAGGTTCATCGACCTCTTCGACGGCGACATCGTGCGGTCCCTGATATACGACGGCGTTCATTGACATTTGGTATCGACCCTCAGTGAACCGTCCACAGACGCCGTTGTAAATGTTCGTGTGACTGCCGCCGTTCATCAACGCTCGTGTGACTGGAGAGTACCGCCGCTTGATGACTCCAAAATATACTCACATCAATCGAATATATTATGTTTTTTACAATGGATATTTATATTGCCTCATACTGTGGTAAGAGACCGCATGGTTGATACAGTGAGTCTCGACACGGCGAAGGAAATCATCGACGCGGCAGAGCAACGGGCGGCGGAGATCGACAATCCCATGGTGATCACGGTCGCGAATTCCGAGGGGAACCTTATCGCCCAACACCGGATGGACGGCGCGTGGCTCGCGTCGGTCGATATTTCGCGAAACAAAGCCTACACGGCGGCCGCCCTGGACATGCCGACGCACGACCTGGCCGATCCGACCCGACCGGGCGAATCGCTGTACGGCTTGCAGAACACCAACCAGGGACGGATGGTCATTTTCGGCGGCGGCTACCCGTTGATGCGAGACGGCGACGTCGTCGGGGCGATCGGCGTCAGCGGGGGCGCGGTCGAGCAGGACATGGACGTCGCGGAGTCGGGCGTCGACAAATTCGACGAACTCTCCGCGTAACGGCCGCCTCGAGTTCGGCGGTCATCGATCTCCGGCACGGACGGCAGATTCGGCCGGTTCTCGACGCGTACCAGGCGCTCTACCGCGTTCGGATCGCACCGAAGAAAAGCGAGCGCCGCCGGGCGGAGAACCGGTATCAGTCGCCGTTCGTTTCGTTGCCCTCCGCCTCGGCGGTCTCGTTACCGTCCCCGGTCTCGTTTCCGTCCATGTCTGCGGTCTCGTTACCGCCCATCCCGTCACCGCCCCGTTCGATCTCCTCTTGCTGGATCTCGCCCGTCGCTTCGGTTTCGCCTTGAACGGTGATCTCGCCGACCGCATCGAGTTGCGACTGATCGAGGTAGACGCCCATATCCTCTTGGGCGACGAATTCGACGGTCTGGGTCTCGCCCTCCTCGCTGGTGAAGTTCGACCGGACGTACGTGCTCCACTCGTTGGTGTCGCCGCCGCTGGCGATCACGAAGTTGTGGCCGGGCAGCGGTTCGAAGGTCATGTTTTCCGCTTCGGGCTGGTGACGACCGAGCGCGTTCTCCCACTCGACCGCGTACGTCTCGCCCGCCTCGAGTTCGAGCGGCGGGTTCTCCTCGTCGGCGATATCATCGGGTTCGACGCCGACCCACTGGCCCTCCTCGAGCGCGAACGAGTAGGTCTCGGTCGGGTCACCCGTTTCGATCGCCGGGACCGTGACCGTGACCTCCTGACCGTCGCCGTCGACCGACACCGTGTCGGTGACCCGTTCGTGGCCGTAGGTCCAGACTTCGAGGTTGTACTCGCCGTCCTGGAGCATATCGAACCGGGCGACCGCCGGCGCGTCCTCCTCGGCCGGCGTCTCTTCCTCTTGGGCGCCGCCCATGTCCGATTCGTTTCCGGCCGTTTCGTTTCCGGCCGTTTCGTTTCCGGCCGTTTCGTTTCCGGCCGTTTCGTTCCCTCCCGTCTCGTTCCCGCCCGTCTCGTTTCCGCCTTCGTCGTCGCCTGGCTCCCGTTGGGACTGTTCCTCCTCCGGCGGGGCGGGTCGCGCGGCGATATCGGAGAACGCGTGGTACTCCTCGGAGGGGGTCCTGAGGAACACCTCGGCCTCGAGGGGGTTCCCCTCCTCGTCTTCGACCTGAACCCGGAGTTCCCGGACCTCGTCCGGACTGACCAGTTCGACCGGGCCGCGCATCTGGACCGGGTGCGGCATGCAGTAGTACTCCGCCACTCCCTCTTCGGGAGTGAACGTGAGCGAGGTGGATTCGCCTTGCTCCTCGACGAAGTCCGTCGCTTCGACCACCTCGCCGTTCTCGTCCTCGAGGACGAAGTTGTGCCGCGAACCGTCGCCGTTCGTCCAGACGACTTCGTTTTCTTCGCCTTCGATCAGTCGCAGCGTCGGGTTGGAGGCGCCGTCGATTTCCGCCGGCGCGACGCCTTGCCAGCCACCGACGAGACCCACTAACGAGAGCGTCCGTCCCTCTCCGTCGTTCTGCGTAGCCGGAAGCCGGAAATCGATCTCGTCGCGGTAGGCGCCAGCGGTGCCGGCCATCGCAGCCGTGCCGGCGATCGCCGCCCCCTTCAGTACCCCGCGACGGGAAACGTCTTCGCGTGATTGCTTTTCGTTTGACATAGTTGTGTGAGTGCTATCGTGGTGTTCAGGCGTCCATCGAGAACACGGCGAGCGTGTCGCCGCGATCTCCCTGACGGAGCCAACCGCTGCCGCCGACCTGGACGGCGACGTACTGTTTCTCCTCGCCGGGGTCGTACCAGCTCATCGGCGAGGCGCTGATCGGCACGTCGAACTCGTACTCCCAGAGGCGGTCGCCGCTCTCGCCGTCGTAGGCGACGAGGACACCGTTCTGGGTCCCGTTGAACACGAGTCCCGTCGCGGTCGACATCGAGCCGCCCCACATGTAGTACTCGTCTTCGCTCTCGATCCAGTCGCGCCAGACGCGCTCGCCCGTCGCCGGATCGACCGCCGCGAAGGCGGTGATCGAGTCGTTCCACTCGTCGGGGAACTCCTCGGCCGGATCGGCCAGGCCGCCGCCCCAGTAGGGATTACCCTCGCTGTACTCCTCGTACCGCCAGTAGAGGTCCTGCGGGTAGTTCTGGTGGACGACGTACACGTACCCGGTCTCGGGGTTGTACGACGGTGGCTGCCAGTCGTTGCCGCCAGGCGCGCCGGGGACGAACGGGACGCGTTCGTCCTCGCTGATGTGGGGAATCATCTCCCACATATTGATGTGTTGGCAGATCTCCTCGCTGCGTTCGTGGAGTTGGCCGGACTCGGCGTCCATCATGTACACCCAGCCGGTCTTGTCGGACCCGACGACCATCTCCGACGGCCCGTCGTCGACGTCTACGTCGCGCAACAGCACTCGCGGCGCGACCGCGTCGTAGTCCCAGACGTCGTGCGGACTGCTCTGGAAGCCCCACTGGAACTCGCCGCTCTCCAAGTCCAGCGAGATGGTCCCACAGGTGGGGAAGTTCGGTCCCGGCCGGACCGTCCCGTCGAAGTCCGGTCCGGGATTCGCGACCGCCGTGTAAAGGACGTCCCGCTCCTCGTCGATCGTCGGCGTCATCCAGGTCGTGCCGCAGCCGTGCTCGCGGCTCTGGCCGATCCACTCGTCTTCCGGGAGCGTATCGTTCTGCCAGAGCATGTCGCCGCTCTCCGCGTCGAGCGCGGCGACGAATCCGAGGACGCCGTACTCGCCGCCGGCGCTGCCCGTGTAGATCGTCCCGTCGTAGATCACTGGGGCCCACGTCGCGGAGTACCCGACTTCGTGTTCGCCGGTACTCGTGTACCACTCCTCTTCGCCGGTGTAACGGTCCAAGGCGACGACGCCCGAGTCGAGCGTCGTCATGTAGACCTTGTCGCCGTAGACGGCGGCGCCGCGGTTGTTGTCGTCGCAGCACAGCTCGACGCCCATCGGAACCGCGTAGGTGTAGCTCCAGAGGACCTCCCCCTCGCGGGGGTCGATCGCCTTCATGTGGTTCGGGCCGTTCGTCTGGTACATGACCGGGGGATCGCCCGGAACGACGATCGGCGTCCCCTCCATGCTCGAACCCGTCCCGACCGACAGCTCGTACTCGAGTTCGAGATCGTCGACGTTGTCGGGCGTGATAGCGTCGGCGGTCGTGACTCGATGTTGCTCGTAGTTCCCGCCGTACATCAACCACGACCGGGGATTCTCCCCGGTATTACTCAGCATCTCCTGGTCGACGTCCTGCTCAGGAATGCGCTCGGGATCGTGCTGCTCGGTGATCGATTCCTCGGGGCCCCCGACCAGCGTATAGCCGTCCTCGATCTCTCTCAGTTCGATGTCTCGGGCGGCTTGTACCGCCTTATCGTTGCGAAGTGCCATTTAAAATCACCTCAGTTCGCTCGGCGCGCGTTTCTCGTCCGTGATGTAGAACACGTCGTGCAACAGCTCTTCCTGGCTGATGATCTGGACGGCCGCGCCAGCGGTGAACGCGGCTGTCAGCTGTTCGTCCGTGAACCGGTCTTCGCCCTCGCCCCCGCCGGCGAGATCGCAGGCGGCGGTCGCCGAGACGAACAGCCCGCCCAGCATCGCCTTCACGTACCTGGCCGCGTCGTCGAGGATGTCGTCGGTGACGAGCACCTCGTTCTGCCAGAGGTGCCTGTCCAGCCCGTTGATCCACAGCAGGACGCCGCCCATCGCGCGCTGATGAAGCGGCGGCACGTTTTCGGTGTCGAACTCGACCCCGTCGGGGATCTGGTTCGAGGGGACCCAGCGCGCGAGTCGCTCGTCGTTGTTCGCGACCGCCGTTAGAATCGCCGTCTTCTCCGATTCGTCGAACCCGACATCGTCGAGCGCCGCCGACAGCGGCTCGGTCAGGACCAGTTCGCGCGTCGTGTGCTCGATGTGGTCCGCCGTGAACCGCGGCAGGTTCTCGTCTACACTCTCGAAGAAGCCGACATCGAGCAAGTGGTCGTAGAGGTGCCAGCCCGGTGCCGCTACCTCAGTATACAGTCCCTCAGGTACGTCGGGGACGCCGACATCGCGGACGGCCGACAAGCGTTGGATCTCGTCCGCAACGTTCTCGCGCTCCCGTTCGATCAGTTCGCGGTCGAGTTGCGCCCCGAGATCGGCTCGGATTGCTTCCCCGCAGGAGGCCAGCGCCGAGTCGGTCTGCGATTCGACCTTCCCTGCGAGCGAGTCCCACGTGAGAGGACCGTCCCCCGGTACATCGACTCCGAGTCTCGTCGTCAGGTCACGCCGGTCCGCAACCGTCGTTCGTGACGCAGTGCGTATTTGTTTCATGCTACCACTGCACACCTACTGCCATCTCCTGATTTGATAATGCTTATCGAAGAATTCCAGACCTATAAGGAATATCTAAATCCAGTCATCGGTTCGACAAATAAACCTCCCGCTCGCGTTCCAACTCTCGAATTGTAACTCGTCGAAAGCGACGCCGCGACGGCAGCGGTAGGCGGTCGATACGAGCGCAGATGGCTCTCCCTGGTAGTAGCAGGTCCCGCGTATCACCGGTCGGCAGCCGACGCCGGCGTCGCGACGAGCACGAGATACGGCTCGTCGGACCGGCCGCGCTCGATCCGATCGACCGTCTCGATCCGAAAGCCCGCCGCCGACACGCGCTCCCGCCAGTACCCCTCCGGCTCGCGATCGACGCCGTCGGGAACCAGCGGGAGTTCGAGCACGCCGAGCGTCCCGTCGGGCTCGCAGACGCGCCGGCTCTCACGCAGCGTCCGATCGACGTCCCGCGCGTCGAGGTCGTGGAGAACCCGACAGGCGGTGACGACGTCGACCGAATCGGTCGCCAGCGGCAGCGCCGCCGCGTCACCGGCGATCGGTTCGACCGCCAGGCCGGCCCGCGTTCCGTTCCGGCGCGCGAGCGCCGGCCCGTTGCCGAAGATGACCCGATCGTCGAAGACGTCGAGGCCGATCACGGTCCGGCCAGGCGGGACGTGAGGTGCGAGTCCGACGAGCGAGCGCCCGGTCCCGCAGCCCACGTCGAGGATCCGATCGGCGCGATCGAGCGGGAGTCGCGCCGCGAGGGCGTCGTACTTGCCGCGTTCGATCGCCCACGGCGGCGGGGAGAGCAACGATTCGAGTATCGTGCCCGCGTGGACGGCCGCCCCCGTCGCGACGAGACCCGCAGCGAGCCGCCCGCGGGAATCGTCAGTCCGCCGCCTGGCGACGAGCGCGAGGACGGCGACGGCGATCGCGGCGCCGACCGCCCGGCATCGCCGCCGCCAGTGGTACAGACCGAAGTTGTATCGAACGGGGAGCATCGTCACTCTCGAGGGGTGAGAAATGAGAAACCGTGACGCGATCGGCGGCGATCAGTCGTCGCTCGGTGCCGCGGCACCGCCCTCGCCCGTGCTGACGCCGGTACCGGGGCCGATCTCGATTCCAAGGTCGTCGAGTTTCTCGTCGGGGACGACGCCGTCGACCCAGCCGCGGTAGTCGTAGTACTCCTCTTTCATCCGCTCGAGCTCGCAGTACTCGCCCTCGGAGGCGCCCTGGCCGGGGATACCGTCCGCGAGGAAGCGGTCCGGCAGCGAGTCGTCGGTCCCGTCGAACCCGGCGAGGTTGTTGTAGTAGCGCTCCAAGTTGTAGACCCGTTCGCCGGCCTCGAGGAGGTCGTCCTCGGTGACGTCGCGGCCGGTCATCCCGTTGTACTGGGTGACGTACTCCTCGATGCCCTCAGCGAAGGCGTTGAACTTGCAGATGTCGAAGCTGTCGGAGATGGCGTGCAGATCCTGGAACTGGGCGGTGAGCTCGCCCTTGCCCTCCCACTCGTAGGGGTCGACCTTCTCGGGAATGCCCAGAATCTCGGCGGCGGGCGTGTACCCGCGCAGGTGGCAGGCCCCGCGGTTTGAGGTGGCGTAGCCGATCCCCATGCCCTTCATGCAGCGGGGGTCGTAGGCCGGAATCGTCTGGCCCTTGACCGCCAGGGAGTTCTCGCGGGCGTCTCGCATCTCCGCGATCCGGTCGGCGCCCTCGGCCAGGAGGTCCGCCAGGTCGTCCTCGCGGTGAGCGATCCGCTCGATCATGTCGACCATCTCCTCGGAGTCGCCCCAGTCGAGGCCAGCGTGGGACTCTGTCCCACGAGCAGACGGGCTTTGCCCGTCGACATCGTTGAGGTCGTCGAGTTTGCCCTCCTCGGTCATCTCCATGGCCATCGCCATCATGTTGCCCACTTCGATGGTGTCGACGCCCATGTCGTTACAGCGGTCGATCATCAGGGCGATGTCGTCGCGGTCGGTGTGGCCGGAGTTCGGGCCGAGCGCGAACGCCGACTCGTACTCGTAGGACTCCGTCCGGACGTTCATCTCCTCGCCCTTGTGCATCGCCTGAACTTCGACCTCCTTCTTACAGGCGACCGGACAGGAGTGACACGTGGGTTCGTCGACGAGGATGTTCTCGCGGACGTTCTCGCCGGAGACCTGCTCGGAGTCGAACTCGTCGCCGGCCCAGCCGTCGTCGCGGGCGTCCCCGGTCGAGGTGTACTTCCCGTTGCGCGTCGGGAGCCCGGACATCTCCTCGGTGAGGTTCATCAGGACGTTCGTCCCGAACTTCGAGAGCCCGCCCTCGTTGGGCGCGGTGACCTCCGACTCTTGGATGGCCTGCATCGCCTGCTGGTGACCCTCCCGGAACGTCTCCGAATCGGCCGGTTTGGGCATCCGCGTGTTCGACTTGACGACGACCGCCTTGAGGTTCTTCGAGCCGGCGACGCAGCCGGTGCCGCCCCGACCCGAGGCGCGGTCGTCCTCGTTCATGATCGTGGCGTAGCGAACCTGATTCTCGCCACCGGGACCGATCCCCATGATGCTCAGGTTCTTGCCGTAGGAGCCCTCGACCTCCTCTTCGATCGCGTCGCGGGTTTCGTGGAAGCCCATCCCCCAGAGGTGCGAGGCGTCCCGAAGTTCGACCTCGCCGTCCTCGACGACGGCGTAGACCGGTTCGTCCGCCTGGCCCTCGAAGAGTAGGCCGTCGAAGCCGGCCCACTTGAGTCGGGCGCCCGACCAGCCGCCCTGGTGGCTGTCGGTGACGGTGCCGGTCAGCGGCGATCTCGTACAGACGGCGATCCGGCCGCTCATGGTCACTTGGGTGCCCGACAGCGGGCCGTTCATGAACGCGAGCAGGTTGTCGGGTCCGAGCGGATCAACGTCCGGTCCCTGTTCGAAGACGTACTTTACCCCCAAGCCGCGCGCACCGATATACTTCTTCGCGTCCTCGTCGTCGATCGACTCGTACGCGACCTCCCCGTCCGAGAGATCGATGCGAGCGACCCTATCTTGGAATCCACCGAGTTCGGTCATGGTAAACGCTCGCTCTTATCTACAACGCCTATCGTGTTAGGCGTTCCCTCCCACCGGTAACCGGATTCGATTACGGCGCTGGCGGAACCGACGTGCGGATTCTCGCGGGAACGCCCGCGACGGATCCGTTGCTGACTCTCCCGCGAACTGGCACGTCCTGCAGTCGCGTAACCGACGGTACTCACGTCGCGGCTGCAGTCGACATGGATGCCGCGACGTGCGAGCGGTCGAACCGCACGACAGCGGTCGCCGCAGACGGTTCGGGACCTACAACAGTAACGCGACCACCGCGAGGATGATGAAGATCAGTACGAAGATGCGCGCGATCTCCATCGAAACGCCGGCGACGCCGCGGGCGCCGACGGCGGCGGCGACGATCGCGAGGACGAAGAAAATGATCGCCCAGTACAGGAACCCACCGCCGCCCATCTGGAGTGGAGTTGCGAACGTGAGCATACGACCCGCTCCCACGGCGGCCCACATAAACGCCGGCGACTGTCCGCGGGATAACTGGCATCTACAGGTCTCTCGCGGTGATTTTCATCCGATTTGTGACGGGAGCGGTACGCTTCTCCGCGCCGAAGACGGGCCGACACCGCTTCGCCTCGGTCGTCCGTAGGCACTCGCAGAACGTCGGCCGCGAGACGGCCATCGACTGACCAGTTCCTCGCCGATCGACGGCCGCGGCCACTCGACGTAGCCGCCGAGGGCCGCCCGCTAACGCGCGGCAACCTGCCGGTCGATCAGCGCCGCCGCCAGGCTGGCGGCGAACGCCTGGCGAGTCTCGCTGTCGGACTCGCTGTCGCGTCGTGCTCGTGACGATCACCAGGGACATGGGCGAATCAGTCGCAAGCGTCTCGGCGGAGAGGTGCCCGTACTCGATCCCGTGCGGTCCGCGCCCGCGCTCGACCGCACGTCTGATCGTCCTCGGCGCAAAATCGCTCCGATTACGAGATTTCGATCGCCGATACAGGCGTCTAAGACCCGTCACGTTCGGACCCTGGCCGTTTCGGACACGAAGGCTAGAGTGTTATACGTTACCACGTGTTAACCGTCCATATGTCGACCTACCGTTCACCCTTCGAACGACTCCGCGAGAAGTTCGACGAGTCCGAAATGCGCTGTCCGGCGTGTGGCTACGTCGACACCGACGGCAGCTGGCGCGTCACCACCACCGGGGATCGCGTCCGCTACCAGTTCATCTGCCCGACCTGCGACGCCGTCGAGACCAGGGAACTCCGGCTCGGGTAACGTGTCCGCGCCAACGATCGACGGACGGTGGACCGACCGCCGCCGACGTGCGGTTAGCGCCGGCGGTGGCCCGAGACCGGCCGCGACGGCCCGTTTCGTCACGACAACGGATGCTTTTCGAGCCTGAAGTGCGGTAACAACTCGCTTAGACGAACGACGGACTCGGCGCAACGCCGGGTCCGACACCGACGGCGGATTCGACGGGACGCGAATCCAACGGCTCGGTTCCGCCTGGTGCCGACTCGATTCGGGACGACTGGCGGTCCGAAACGACGGCGATGCGCGGCTCACAGCCGCTCAAAACCGGTTACGTCCGGTTCACGCCGAATTCTCAACGGCGATTTTCTCGACGATAATCTCGTAACAGTCTGCCCGTTTTAGCCCGAGAACGGCTGTACGTCGGGGCGTATGGTTTCACGACCGCGAACACTCGGTGTCGCGTTCGTTGCCGTGCTCGTCGTGCTCGCGGGGGGTCCCGCCCTCGCCGGTAGCACGACCACGAGCGCGGCCGCGGACGACGATGCCGGAGACATGAGCGCACCGAGCGCGACGCTCGAAAACGTACAGGTCGAGACGCTGGAACTCGAGAACGTCACCGTCGAGAACGCGACGATCGAGGAACTCAGCGTTCAAGAGCTGGGCATCGAGGACAGCGAGGAACTCGAACAAGAACTGAACGATACCGAAGACGGGGGCGAAGACAACCAGTCCGAGGGCGACGAGAACCAAAGCGATGGCGCTGAGAACCAGAGCGCCGAGGGAGATAACCAGTCCCAACAGGAAGTGACGATCTCAGACGTCTCCTTCGAGACGCTGGCCCTCGAGAACGTTTCTGTCGACGATCTCCAGACCGACGGAGGCGGCATGGACGGTAACCAGACCGATGCCGGCAACGAGTCGGAGGACGGTAACCAGACCGACGCCGAAGATGGCAACGAGTCAGCCGAAGACGGTAACCAGACCGAAGCTGATGGCGGCAACGAGTCGGAGGACGGCAACCAGTCCGCCGAAGACGGCAACGAATCGGCCGAAGACGGCAACGAGTCGACCGGGATCGACCAGGTGATCGGCGAGGACGCCGACAACGTGACGATCCAGGACCTGACGATCGAGGAGATGAACGCCGAACAGCTGACGATCGAGAACCTCAACGTCGAGGAAGACGAGGGCGGCATCCTCTCGGGTATCTCCGACTTCGTCGGCGGTCTGTTCGGCGGTGACGGCGGCGACGGTGGCGATGGTGGCGACGGCGGCGACGGCGGCGCGAACGAGTCCGACGCCGGCGGCGAAGAGATCGAGGCGCTGACCATTGAGCAGTTCGACGTCGACGAGATCACCGTCGAGACGATGGACGTCAACACCCTCGAGAGCCAGGACGGCGGGAACCAGACGGCCGAAGACGGCAACGAGACGGAAAACGAGACGAACGAAACCGACGACGAGGCGGCCGCAGGCGAAAACGAAACTGACGAGGGCGAAGACGGTAACGAGACCGAAGCCGATGGCGGCAACGAATCGGCCGAAGATGGCAACGAGTCAGCCGAAGACGGCAACGAAACCGCCGCGGACGGAGCTGAGGGCGAGACGATCTCGTCACTCTCCGCGGGGACGATGACGATCGAAAACGTCACCGCTGATACCGTTTCCCTCGGCGAAACAGAGGGGCTACAGGACGCACTCGAACAGCAACAGTCCGACGGCGGCAATCAGACCGACGACGGGAACGAATCTGACAACGAGTCAGACGGGGGCGGCGGCAACGAGTCTAACGGCGGCGACGAGGGCATGGCACTCGGCTGACCAGCCGAACCGATCGGTTGCACCGCCGTAGCGTCGAATCGGTACCGGAGTGATTCGACGTGCCGTCGGCACCGTTCCGACGGCCGACTACCCGCGCCGGACCGGCGCGCTATTTTCGGTCCGGTCCGCGCTCCTCGAACAGGCGATAGTACGAGAGAGCGAGTACCGTCCGCCCGTCGCGGATTTCGTTGTCCGCAACTGCATCCGTCAGCTCGTCGAACGACCGCGTCCGAACGCGAATGCTCTCGTTGTGATCGAGTCGCTGTTCAGCGGTCGGCCGACAGCCCCGGGCGACGAAAAAGTGTAAGACGGCGTCCGCGATCCCGTTGGCTGGCTCGACGGTCACGAGCGGCTCGAGCGACTCGGCCTCGTAGCCCGTCTCCTCGGCAAGTTCCCGCCTGGCCGCGGCCTCGAGATCGTCGTCTTCGGGTTCGGTGCCGCCGACGGGGAGGCCGCGGCTGATCCGGGAGACCGCCTGGCGCCACTCCTCAATGCAGACGACGTCGCCGTCGGGGGTAAACGGCAGGACGCAGACGCTCGGCGGTTCCGAGAGGTAATCGAACTCGGTTTCAGTGCCGTCCGGCAGTTGAACGGATTCGTTAACAACATCAAAACCGGGACAAGAGTAGGCTACTCGGCGCTCGGTGGTCTCCCAGGCGAGTCGATCGTCCGACATAGCGGCTGCTACGGCAGTGGCCGTCAAAAACGCCGCGTCACGCATGCGTCGTCGCCGACGCGCGTCGCTACGGCTGGCGGAATCACCGGCACGGAAGCGGTTCTACGTGGTGCCTTCCGCCCGCTCGGCGGTTCGCGTTCGGGTCGGTTCTGACGCGGACTGCACGCGCGACGGCCAGGCGGACGACGACCACCGTTGTCCCGGTTTCATCTCCCGTTAAAGGCCGTCCCGGACGCCTTGGCCGCTTCATAACAAAACCACAGGACGGTGAACGTCGTCACTCAGAGGGTGATCCATGGACCAGCTCACTGGCTTCCAACGTGACCTATTGTACGTGATCGCAGGGAAAGACCGGCCGTCAGGGCAGGAGATTCTCGACGATATCAATGACTATATCGAGCAGCCGGTCACCCACGGCCGGCTATATCCGAACCTCGATACGCTCGTCGAGAAGGACCTCGTCGAGAAGGGACAACTCGACCGACGGACGAACTACTACGCGCTGACGCCGAAGGGCCGACGCGCGCTGCAGCGCCGTCAGGAGTGGGTCGACCAGTACGTCGACGTCTGACTTCTGACGCCGCAGTGCTCTCTCGCGTTGCCACAGTGACCGAATAGCGGCTGGGTTCGCGTTCGCCGTCGTCTTCACGCGTCGCGTCCGTCTCGGAACGGCTCGCGCGGTCCAGTCGAGTGAACGGCGGGCCGCGGACCGAACGGTCGATCGGCGGCTATCGGCGACCGTTCGGCGGCTATCGGTCGACGGCCGTCACCGAGCGTCGTCGAGATCGACGACCGTCTCCAGATCCGCGGTCAGCCACGCGTTCAGTTTCTCCGTCGTCGAGCCGTCGTGGGGCACGAGCGTGCAGCGATCGTTGCCGGACTCGTAGCGGACGACAATGGCGTCGAACAGCACCGCGTCGGGGTCGCTCCCATCGGTCTCGGTCGCGGATTCGGATTCGTATTCGTGGGCAGTTCCCTCGTCGGTCCCGTCGGCAGAGCCATCCATGATAGTCCAGGCGAGCACCGTCGCCACCGTCCGCTAGGCGCAGACGGTACAAAACCACTGCTAGTTCCGGTATAGAGCGTTCGGGTGCGCTCGGTACCGGTCGGGAACCGTCTCGATCCGGTTCGACGTCGACCCGGATCGCCGACCACCGACCGCCGATCCGAGAGCGCCGTGACGGCGATAACCGCGAGTACGGGACTCGAAACAGTTCGTACGGACCCGTGAACGAGAGAAACGGCTCCGTACAGCACCGGCCGACCACGCGAACCGCCGCCGATGTCGAGGTCCGAGCCGGAGTTCGGATCGGTGCCCGGACTCCCGGTGACTAGAACTCGACCGAGTCGAGGTCCGCCTCTAACTCCGCGACGTGCTCGTTGAACGCCTCGACGAACGCGGGCACGTCGTCGACCAGGCGACGGACTTCGGGAGCGGCGGGCGGGCCGTACTGCGAGAGGAGGTAGACGCCGTCGGAGCCGCCGACGCGCAGGTAGGAGGCGACGTCGCCGTCCCACTTCAGCTCCCAGCGGGTTCCCGAGATCGTCGTCGCGTAGGTGCCGTAGTCGCCGTTGTAGCGGTGAAGTTGGCTGGCCATCGCGTTTCCGACCTCGCGGACGCGATTGACGATGCGGTCGCGCTCGGCGACGAGTTCCGCCGTCGACTCGACTTCGGGGAAGTCGTCCGGCGCGTCCGCGAACAGCCCATCGAAGGAACGGACGTACTCGTTGTACGCCCGGACGAACGAGCCGTAGTCAGCCATCGCCGTCTCGAGGGCCTCGGGCTCGGGCGGCTGTTTGCTCGAGACGACGTAGGTCTCCGCGCCCGAATTCGGGTCGAACCGGAGGTAGTCGACGTCACCGGCCTCGTACTTGAGCGTCCACTCTCCGCCGTCGGTTTCGAAGGTCTCCTGCCCGTAGTCGCCGCCCTGGAGGACGGCGAGTTCCCGCGCGATCTCGCCGGCGTGGGCGCGCACGCGGGCCGCCAGGTCGTTGCGTCGCTCGGCGATCTCGTCCATCCCCTCGACGTCGGTCTCGAGTCCGTCGGTCATCAGTCGAGGGAGGGCCCGACGGACAGTAACGGTTGTGCCTCGGGGCGACGAGCGGCAAGGCGGCCACGGTAACCGTCGAAGCGACGGTCGGGAGGCGGTCGAGGCGCGACGCGAGGGCGGCGATCGGACCGCTCCGATCGAGCGAGCGATGCGGCCGACAGACTCACCCGCTGTCGTTCCCTCCGCCTCCGTTTCCACCACCGCTCTCGTTGCCGCCCTCGTTTTCGTTCTCCGCTTCAGTTTCGCCGCCTTCCGCGCTCTCGCCCTCGGGGGCGCCGCCCGAGTCGTTCTCGCTCTCGTTGGATTCCTCGCCAGTCTCGTTCGCGTTGTCGCCGGTCGGCGAGTCTTCGACGTCCTGGCCGTCGCCGGTTCCCTCTTCGCTCTCGGTTTCGCCCTCTTCCTCTTCTTCCCCGGTCCCGCCCCCGCCCGGGCCGCCACAGCCGGCGAGCAGGGCCGTCGACGCAGCGGCGCCGGTCAGTTGCAGTACTCGCCGACGGCCGAGTGCCTCCCGATCGGTCATACGGGAGCCCTCGCCGTCGTCCGTGATAAGCCGCCAGCCGACACTTGCGTGGTCGTTGCGTGGCGGCGGGTGGGTGGGGCGCGGACGAACGGAATCGCGCCGGGACCCGTCTCTCCGTCTTACCGTCAACCCGTCCACGACGGAGCGGGTTTGCCGTCGGGATGAGTAGGCACTACAGCCAAGTCACAGGCCGACGAACGCCGGTCCATGGGTTCGATTCCCGACGAGTTCCACGAGCTGTTCGAGAAGGAAACGTTCGCGCACGTCGCCACCCTCACCGAGGAAGGGCTCCCGCACGTAACGCCGGTCTGGATCGACTACGACGCGGACGACGACCGCCTGTTGGTCAACACCGAACGCGGCCGCCAGAAGGAGCGAAACGTCCGGAACAATCCCGGCGTCGGCGTCAGCATGACCGATCCCGACGACCCCTACACCCACCTCTCGGTGATCGGCGAGGTCGACGAGATCACGACCGAAGGGGCGCGCGAACACATCGACGTGCTGGCCCAGCGGTACATGGACGTCGACGAGTATCCGAATCCGATCGAAACCGAACGCGTGCTCCTGCGGATTCGGCCGGATCGCGTCCTGTGAACCCTCGGCGTCCGAAGCGGTTCGACGACCGGTCCCGGCTTTTCTGCGGGAGCTGCAGGGTGGGCGATTAATGGACAGCGGTGTGGACGGGTCGACCATGCAGTCCACAGCCGACCTGCTCGTCGACTGTCTCGAAGCCGAGGGCGTCGAGCGCGTCTTCGGGGTCCCGGGCGAGGAAATCGAGGATCTGCTGTTCTCCCTTCGAGACTCCTCGATCCGATTCGTCCCGACGCGCCACGAACAGGGCGCGGCGTTCATGGCCGACGTCCACGGGCGGCTGACCGGCGACGCGGGCGTCTGTCTGTCGACGCTAGGCCCCGGCGCGACGAACCTCATGACCGGCGTCGCCGACGCCCACCTCGACAAGAGTCCCGTCGTCGCCATCACCGGTCAGGGCGGCCGCGAGCGCCTCCACAAGGAGAGTCACCAGGCGCTCGACGTGGTCGACATCTTCGAGCCGATCGTCGAGTGGAACACCCAGATCGGCGAGCCCGAGATCACACCCGAATCGGTGCGCAAGGCGTTCAAGCTCGCCGAGTACGAGAAGCCCGGCGCGACCCATCTGGAGTTCCCCGAGGACGTCGCCGCCGAGGCGGTCGACGCCGAGCCGATCGCGATCCGCGATCCCGTGCGCCGGCCGGACCCCGACGACGAGTCGGCCGAGAGCGCGGCGCGGCTGCTCGAGGCGGCCGAGCGGCCGATCGTCCTCGCGGGCAACGGCGCGGTGCGGACCCCCGCGTCGGAGAGCATCCGCGCGCTCGTCGACCGCGTGGGCGTGCCCGTCGTCGAGACGTACATGGGCAAGGGCGCGATCTCCGACCGCGAGCCGGCCTCGCTGATGACCCTCGATTCGGGCCCCGACGACGAGGCCGCGCGGGCGATCGAGCGGGCCGACTGCGTCGTCGCGGTCGGCTACGACATCGCCGAGCACGACCCGGAGGGGTGGAACCCCGACCTCGACAAGACGATCGTTCACGTCGACTACGAGCCCGCGGAGGTCTACCGCCACTACAACCCCGACGTGGAGATCGTCGCGGACGTCGGCGCCGCGCTCGAAGCGATCGACGAGCGCCTGCCCGACGGGGCGTGTTCGCTGTGGTGTAACGACCTCCACGATCGGCTGCTCGACTCGGTGCTGGAGCCGCCCGCCGAAAGCGATCCGATCACCGTTCGGAACGCCCTCCCGCTGGTGCGCGGCGTGATGGACGACGCGGACGTGCTCGTCTCGGACGTCGGCAGCCACAAGATGGCGATCGCTCAGTCGTTCCCGACCTACGAGCCAAACACCTGCGTGATCTCGAACGGCCTGGCCAGCATGGGCATCGCCGTCCCGGGCGCGCTCGCAGCGGACCTGGCGACCGAGGCGAACGTGGTCGCCGCGACCGGCGACGGCGGGTTCATGATGAACGCGGCGGAGCTCGAGACCGCGACGCGGCTGGACTGTAGCTTCACGACCGTCGTCTTCAACGACGAGGACTACGGGCTGATCTCCGAGAAGCAGGAATCGCACCGGGGCGAGCACACCGGAACGGAGCTGACGAACCCCGATCTCGTGACGTTCGCCGAGAGCTTCGGCATCGAGGCCTACCGGCCCGAGTCGTGGGACGAGATCCACCAGGCGTTCGCGGACGCGGTGCCGTCCGACGACCCGGCACTGATCGAGGTCCGACTCGACTGAGGCGGCCGCTGGGAATCGGCGGTCGATTCCGATCGTACTCGGCGGCGAGAGTCGGGCCGGCCGGACACTCGCTGCGAGACGCCCTTCACGCCGTCCGGACTCTCACGCCGATCGCCCTCGGCGACTTTTCCGTGACGGCCGCGTAGGGCGGTCCATGTCACCTAACCTCTCGATCGAAGCCGACTGGAACGAACTCTACATCGGCGGCGACTGGGTCCCCTCCGAGAGCGGCGAGGAGATCGCGGTCACGGACCCCTCGACACGCGAGGAGATCGCGCGCGTCCCGGCCGGCGTCGAATCGGACGTCGATGCCGCCTACGAGGCCGCCGCCGAGGCCCAGAAGGAGTGGCAGGAGACGCCGCCGATCGAACGCGAGCAGATCGCCCAGAGCTACGCGCAGCTACTCCAGGAGCGCAAAGACGAGATCATCGAGCTGCTGTCCCGCGAGGCCGGCGGCACGCGGATCATGGGCGAGACGTCCGTCCAGATCTCGTCGGACCAGGCGGCCGAGGCGGCCACGTTCCCGCGGCGGATGAAGGGCGAGCAGGCCGACTCGAACGTTCCGGGAAAGGAGAACCTCGTTCGCCGCGTTCCGCAGGGCGTCGTCACGGTGATCTCGCCGTGGAACTTCCCGCTGAATCTCTCGGGACGGGCCATCGGGCCGGCGCTCGCCACCGGGAACGCGGTCGTGCTCAAGCCCGCGACGAACACGCCCATCACGGGCGGGTTGCTCATCGCGAAGCTGTACGAGGAGGCGGGGCTGCCGGACGGGCTGATCAACGTCGTGACCGGCCACGGCTCCGACATCGGGGATCGGGTGGTGAGCCACCCCGAGAGCGACGTCGTCGCCTTCACCGGCTCGACGCCGGTCGGTCGCGGGGTCGCCGCCGCGGCCGGCGAGAACCTCTCCGTGGCGGCGATGGAGCTGGGCGGCAACAACGGCCACATCGTCACCGCGGACGCCGACGTGGACGCGGCGGTCGATTCGGGCACCTTCGGTTCGTTCGTCCACCAGGGCCAGGTCTGCATCTCGATCAACCGCCATATCGTCCACGAGGACGTCTACGACGAGTACGTCGAGAAGCTGACCGAGCGCGCCGAGTCGCTGCCGGTCGGCAGCGTCCACGATCCGGACACGGTCGTCGGGCCGATCATCGACGAGAGCCAGCGCGACGAGATGCTCGGCTACGTCGAGGAGACGGTCGACGCCGGTGCGACGCTCGAGACCGGCGGCGAGACGGTCGAGGTAGACGGCGTCGACGACTCGTTAGTGGTCGCGCCGACGGTGCTCTCGGACGTGACCAACGAGATGTCCGCCGCGTGTTTCGAGCACTTCGGCCCCATCGCGCCGGTCATCCCGTTCTCCGATATCGAGGAGGCGATCGAGATCCACGACGACACCGAGTACGGTCTCTCGGGGTCGGTCCACGCCGGCGACGTGGGAACGGGCCTGCAGATCGCCGAGCGACTGGACACCGGGATGGTCCACGTCAACGACCAGCCGGTCAACGACGAGGCTCACGTCCCGTTCGGCGGGACGAAGGCCTCCGGCGTCGGCGGCTACAACAGCACCGACATCATGGACGAGGTCACCGAGAAGAAGTGGATCTCACTGCAACACGACGAGCGGGAGTATCCGTTCTGAGGAGGGGCCTCTCTTCGGCTATTGGTCGCGTTGGTTAATCGGACGATTTCGTGGGCTCAGTTAGATCGACCAGGCGGCTCCTGCGCTACTACTGTGTCGGAGTCGCCGACGCCTGGCCGTCACTCCTCACTCGTCATCGCCGCCGTCGCCGGCACCGGTCTCGTCGGCGAGCGCTCCGACACGGTGGCTATCTCGACCGCCGTCTGGCGTCTGCCAGACCGTCGAGACCGTATAACCAGAACAACGTCGTTCCCCGAGTGCCGCCAGGCGTCGAGCATCTCCTGAGCGACTCGGCGCGCGTTCTCGACGTAATCGGCCGTCCCTCTCGAGTCTCCGCGAAGGCGCTTAATATACTACGCGGTGGCAAACTATATCCTGTCGCAGCCCGGTGTTCTAGCTATGGGTTCGGGTGAGCCTCCAGAGCAGCCGCCTGGATTGGCCGACGAATGGGGTGCCCAGAAAGACCAGCAGTCGACCAGAGAGCGCATCTACGGCGTGGCACTCCAACTGTACGAGCCAACGCGTGTCGCGGCCGTCGCAGACCAGGCTAACGTCTCGAAGGAGACCGCTCGCGAGTATCTCAAATGGTTCGCGGAGATCGGGATGGTGACCCAAGACGCTGAATCGCCCGCTCTGTTCAGCCGAAACGAAGCGTACTTCGAATGGCGACGCATCCAGCGTCTCCAGACGCAATCTCTCGAAGAGTTAGAACGGGAATTGGAGCACCTCGTCGCGAAAGAACGCGACTATCGCGACCGATACGACGCCGACGGACCTGGGGATGTCGACGCGCTCGAGCACGCCGACTACGCCGATCTCGAGTCGGTGTGGATGGACCTCCAGGAGTGGCGGACGGTCCGACGGCGGATTCGCGAACTCGAGCACGCCCGACAGAACCGAAACGGGAGCGCACACGCTCCGGCGTGAGTCTGAGAGATGACGAGTGACGGGAAGCCACTCGACGAAGCGCTGTTGCGCGAGGTCGCTCGCCGACTCGGGTCACTGACGTTGATCGACACCGTCCGCGTGTTCCCACAGCAAAAGCCGGCGTCGGTCGTCGCGACGTTCGATTCGGTGTACTATCCTGACGAGATACGGCGCGTCGAACTCGAACTTCGCGCGTACCAAAACGACGATTTCAACGTGATCTATCGCGAGGTCAGGTCCGGTGAGGACTGGATGGCGAGGTGGGATCGCCACGACAATCCGCACAATTCTCGAGATCACTATCATCGGCCACCACGTGCTCGAACGGAGGATGCAGTGGACAACGCGTATCCGACCGACTTATTCGACGTTGTAGAGGAGATCTTAGCCGAAATCGATTCTCGCCTCGGAGAGGTGTGGGACCACACGGAGGAAGAGTAATCGCCACCGTGCCGGTCCATTGACGAGCATACACCTACTGCGGAAAGGAAGACCCTGTACTACTTCTGGTTCCGGACTCGAACTTGGCGACTCTCCGAGACGCGCTTACTGCGGTACACGCGTCTCATCTGCTGAATCTGTGCGGTTGCCCTTCCCGTAACACAGACTACTCGCTCCGCTCCTCAGATTGCGATGCGGGAGAAGTGGGCCGGCGCGAATTCGAATCGCGGTTACGGCCACCCGAAGGCCGAAGGATACCAAGCTACCCCACCGGCCCGCATTCGAAGGGAGTGCGTCCGGTCCTTTAACGCTTCCGAATCCGAAGTCGGATCGCCGCCAGGCGCGCCGACGCCCGACCCGCGTTAGAACTGTTCGTAGCCCTCGGTGTCCAGGTAGTGGTGTGCAATCGTGATCGCCTGGTCCGCGTGCAACAACTGCGGCCCGAGCCGGAGTCGCCGGTCGGCGACGTCCGAGAGCAGCGCCGCTTCGTCGTCGGTGAAGTCCTGGTGGTCCGAGAGCACGAAGATCGGATCCGCGAGTGCCGTCGGGTCGACGTCGGCCGCCGCGTCGCCGTCCTCGTGGAGCTGGACGACCGTGCCGTCGGCGGCGAGTTCCTCGAGCGTGGCCTCGAATCCGCGGCGGTAGACCTCGATGCCGGGGCTGGGTTCGGCCGGGAGCGCGCCGATGGCCTCGTCGCGGTGCTCGAGAGCCTTGCGGACCAGCGCGGCGGTGCTGCGCTCGTCGGGGTTGAGCCGCTGGAGGTCGCTGCCGTCGAAGACGATGGTGAGTTCGTCTTGGGCGATCAGGTGCACTCGAACGTCCTCCCGAATGCCGTGAGAGGTGACGAAGGAGGCGGTGATCGACCGACAGAGCGCGTCGAGGCGACCGGCCCCGCCCGCGAGGTCGTCCAGCGAGAAATCGGGGTCCGTCGGGACGTCGTGACCGATGAGCACGAACTGGCGCATACCGGGAGAAGGACGGCCGGCGGGATAGCCGCCACGATTCGGCGGTGGCGGGCCGGTCGGGACCGCCC
The DNA here is from genome assembly GCF_900110455.1 of Natrinema salifodinae. Taxonomy (NCBI): domain Archaea; kingdom Methanobacteriati; phylum Methanobacteriota; class Halobacteria; order Halobacteriales; family Natrialbaceae; genus Natrinema; species Natrinema salifodinae. Next base: position 868,197 of record NZ_FOIS01000002.1, read on the forward strand.
GCGATCGGGATCGAGATCAGGAGCCGACGCCCAGTCGCCTGGCGATCGAAGCGCGCACGAGACCGAGCCCCGGCGCGCCGTCGCGGTACCAGGCGATGGCGGCGACGGCCAGCAGGCCGAACTGGAGCCACTCGTAGGGCCCCATGGCGTAGTAGTGGAGGAACGCGTCGAGGATGCCGGCGACGGGGTCCTCCGGCGGCTGCTCGACCGCGGGCCACAGGAGGTAGGCCGCGTAGGCGAACTCGCCGGAGAAGACCGCGGGCGGGATATCGGCGAGGAGGTGCGAGCAGTAGCCGAGGAGGAAGGCGACGCCGACCGGGCGGCGGTCGAGCCGGTCCGCGAGGACGAGCACGGCCGGGACGAGCAGCGCGACGACGAACAGCGAGTGCGCGAGGGTCCGACCGCCGGGGAGGATTCCGAAGTTCCACGCGAGCGGCTTATCGATCAGATCGGGCGTCTGCGAGCCGATCGCGACCGCGATCGCCGGAATCGCGCGCGGCGTGCGGCCGAACCGACGGTGCGTAACGATGGTGTACAGCAGGTACGCGACGGCGAGGTGTCCCCAAGGCCACATCCTCCGGCGATTCACCGGACGCGGGTATAGGGGCTTCGACTCGGGGCCTACCGGTGCGTTGCATAGGCATGGCCAACCGTTTCCCCCGCTTCCGGTATGCAATGACTATATGGCGAAATCAGAGTCGTCGCAGTCAGGCGGTCACCGACAGTTGCTCGCGATCCTTGAGGGACGGTCCTGTCCGAACTGCCCCGACGGCGAACTCGAGCGGGGCACGTACAAGGACAACCAGGCCGTCCTCTGTAACAGCTGCGGGACGCCGCAGGTTCAGGTCTGGCCGACGTCGCTCGACTGACGATCCCCGGCGAGCGATCGGGATCGAGCGCGACGCTGGTACCGCGCCGACACGAGACGACACACGGTTTTTCGACGCATTCAGGCCGCTGTGGGTATCCTGAACCCGATCGAAAGTCCGCGGTGTCGCGTCCGCGCCGACGGCGGGGACCCGAAAAGTGAGGACCCGGCGGTCACCGCGACCGCGATGCCTGATAGTCGTGGCCGACGACGAGGGCGAGGACGTTGATCGCGAGGAGGCCGACGAACAGCGAGAGGCGACTCATCGAGTCGATCCCGGCGGCGATGACGGGTACGTAAACGATCGGCAGCACGGTGGCGATCCAGAAGCCGACGGCGGTGACGGAGCGGGTCAGGTGCATCGGCACTGGCTAGCGCATCGTCTCGAGGTTGACGAACGAGTCGTCGTAGGCCGAAATCCAGGCGGTCTGCATCTCGTCCTCGCTGGCGTCACGAGGAAACATCGCACACTCGTCGGGAGCGTCAGGGTTTTCGATCGTGACGTGGTCCAGTGCGATTCTTGATTCCTCGCCGTCGGGCGGGTGGATATCGGCGTCGGTCATTGCGGTATCAGGCGCCGGGTACTCGCGCCGAGAACTGCTACAACATTCGATACTATTGTTATCGACATGCTAATGCGACGAACTCGGTCGATAGCGTCCGATTCCGAGTTGATTCAGCCGATATAATCGCTCGAAAAAGAACTCGATTGAATTTGACGTGTACGGTTCCGATACGGAGCGAATCGGTTGTCGGCCGAGGCGAACAAGACAACGTAATGACTCGTTTCGAACGGTTTTCTCCGGTCGACGGCCGGCCTGGTTCGAGCGCACGGCGCTCGGAACGAACCGGCAATCCTAGGCCGAGAGCGAGGGACGCTTCCCGAGGGTCAGGTCTCTGGTGATCGTCCGATCGCCGCGCCGGAGCCGAAGCGTGAGCCGGTCCCCGGGCCTGGTTTCGAGCGCGAGGTGCGTCTCGAGCGCGTGGCGGTCGGGAATCGGGTCGCCGTCCATCGCGAGAACGATGTCCCCGCCGACGGGGATCGGTTCGTTGCGCCGTCGAACGGTCCGGGAAGCGGGTTTGATGACGCCTTCGGCGGCCGACTCGCTGACGACGTCCGTGATCATGACGCCGGTCGCCTCGTCGAGGTCGTTGGCCTCGGCGACGAGTCGGTCGACGGAGCGGAGCCCGACCCCCATATAGGAGTGGTCGTACGACCCCGACTCGATGAGTTCGGGGACGACCCGCTCGGCCAGCGCGGCCGAAATTGCAAAGCCCATGTTGTCGCCGCCGCCGGAGTTGACGACGCCGACGACCTCGCCGTCGAGGTCGACGAGCGGGCCGCCGCTGTTACCGGGGTTGACCGCCGCGTCAGTCTGAACGACGTTCGGGAAGGAGAACCGCCGCTCGGAGACGGTAAGCGTCCGATCGACACCGCTGACGATCCCCGCCGACATCGATCCTTCGAACCCCAAGGGATTGCCGAGCGCGGCCACCTGCTGGCCGACGACGGGCCGCCGATCGGTCAGCGAGAGCGGCGTCGCCGACTCGGGAACGTGGTCGACTTCGAGGACGGCCAGATCGCTGTGGTAGTCCCGACCGACGAGCGTGGTCCCCGTCCAGTCGCCGGTAATGTACCGGAGATCGGCCGCCTCGCCGTTGGCGATGACGTGATCGTTGGTGACGACGTGGCGCTCGTCGTAGAGGAAGCCCGATCCCTGCCCGCGGCCCTCGGCGCCCGTGTTGGGATCCTTGATGCCGAAGACGCGAACCTGGGTGACCGATTCGATGAGTTCGGTATAGAGATCGGTGAAGACCGAGCCGTCCGCCAGATTCTCCCGGTCGATATCGTACGAGGAACTTCCCTCGATCGACCGATCGATCCTGGGCTCGGCACACCCGGCGACGGCGCCGGCCAGGCCGGCGCTCGCGGCCGCGAGAAGCGACCGCCGATCCAGTCGGAAATCGTTCATGAGCGGGGATGGGATCCCACCCATTTGAATTACCGGGCCGCCTGCCGGCGATTGCAAGCCGGCGGTCGACCCTCCGACGCCGCCCCGCCTCGATCTCGGCCTTCGTCTCCGGTCCACCCCACGAACGGACCGAGCGGGAAAGGAAAACGTGTTACCCGCGGCCGCCCGATTCCCGTGACATGATCACGGAAGACGCCCGCGCGCTGCTCTCGACGGGGCCCGTCTGCGACTCCTGTCTCGGACGGCCCTTCGCCGACCGGAGCTTCGGGTTGACCAACGCCGAGCGCGGCCGAGCGCTGCGGACGACGGTCGCGCTGGCCGACGACGAGCCCTACGAGGCCGACGACCCCGCCGACTGCTGGGTCTGCGAGGGCTACTGCGGCACCTTCGACGCCGTCGCCGAGACCATCGTCGACGCCCTCGACGGCGTCGACTTCGACACCTACCAGGTCGGCACGCGCGTTCCGCCGCTGGTCGAGGAGAACGAGCGCCTGGTCCGCGAGGACGCAGGTCTCGAACCGGACGTCGGCGAGTCGATCAAGCGCGAGGTCAACCGGGAAGTCGGACGGCGCGTCGGCGCGAAGACGGGTACCGAGGTCGACTTCGACCGGCCGGACGTCCTGGCGGTCGTCGATCTCGAGGGATTCGATCCGCTCGAGGCTCTCGATTCGGAGTCCGTCACGGGCCACGCGGTCGACGTACAGATCAATCCCGCGTTCGTCTACGGCCGCTACCGCAAGCTCGAACGGGATATTCCGCAGACCGAGTGGCCCTGTCGGGAGTGTGGCGGCAGCGGCGTCCAGCTGGGCGACGACGGCGAGGAGCCCTGTGACTACTGCGGCGGCTCCGGCTACATGTACGACACCAGCGTCGAGCAGGTCGTCCGCCCGCACGTCGTCGACGCGATGGACGGCGACGAGGGCACCTTCCACGGCGCGGGCCGGGAGGACGTCGACGCCCGCATGCTCGACGAGGGGCGGCCCTTCGTCCTCGAAGTGAAGCGGCCCCGCGTGCGCGATCCCGACCCCGCGGAACTCGAGCGCGAAATCAACGAGGCTGCCAACGGGAGCGTCGAGGTCGAGGGCCTGCGGCTCGCGACCTACGAGATGGTCGAGCGCGTCAAGGAACACGACGCGAGCAAGCGCTACCGCGCCGACGTCGAGTTCGCCGACCCGATCGACGAGGCCGATTTCGAGGCCGCCCTCGAGGAACTCTCGGGCACCACCGTCGAGCAGTACACTCCCCAGCGGGTCGACCACCGCCGCGCCGGCCTCACCCGCGAGCGGACGGTCCACGAGATCGACGGCGACCTCGAAACGCCGACCGCGGCCGAGGTCCGACTCCACGGCGAGGGCGGCCTCTACGTGAAGGAGCTCATCAGCAGCGACGACGGCCGAACCGAGCCGAGCCTGGCGGGCCTGCTCGAGACCGACGCCGAGGTGACGGCCTTGGACGTGACCGGCGTCGAAGGCGAGGACGAGCCGTTCGAGCTCGAGGAGTACTTCCGGGACGAGCCGCGGGCCGCCGACGTCGACGGCGAGGAATCGGAGACGGCGGACTGACCGACCGCGACGAGTCGCAACGACTTTCGTTTTCGCAGCCGATCCCCGGGATATGCCATTCGGCGTCGACGAGGCCGGCAAGGGTCCCGCGCTCGGGTCGATGTTCGCTGCGGCCGTCTACCTCGAGGAGCCAGGCGACCTCCCCGACGGCATCAGGGACTCGAAGCGGCTCGCGCCCGAGCGACGCCAGGCTCTAGCGGCGACGCTGCGCGAGGACGACCGGATCGCAGTCGGCGTCGCCGAGATCACGCCGGCGCGGATCGACGATCCGGAGACGGACATGAACTCGCTGGCCGTCACGGCCCACGCGGACGCCATCGAGGCTGCGGTCGCCGATCTCGGCCCGAACGAGGCCGCGAGCGAGCGCCTGGCCGGACTCTGCGACGCCTGTGACACCGACGCCGACCGGTTCGCCAGGCGTGTCGCCGACGCCTGCGCGCCGACGGCTATCGACGTCGCGGTCGACGCGCGCCACGGCGCCGACGACGAATCGCCGCTGGTCGGCGCAGCCAGCGTCATCGCCAAGGTCGAACGCGACGCCCATATCGCCGCGCTCGCCGAGGAGTACGGCCCGATCGGTAGCGGCTATCCGGGCGATTCGACCACCCGCGAGTTCCTGGCGTCGTACGTCGACGAGCACGGCGACCTCCCGCCGTTCGCGCGCGAATCGTGGTCGACCTGCGAGGACGTGCTCGCCGAGGCCCAGCAGACGGGCCTCGGGCAGTTTTAGCGCCCGTCCATCCGTTTTCTTCCATCTCTGGCACCGACCGGAACTCCGGCAACTGCTGACCGAGACGTAGCCCTCAAGCCCGTCGCCCGCCGAGCGAGACGCAGTGGCAGAAGTAGCAGTCCCAGCGGTTGCGGTCGGTCGAGAGCTGATGCAAGCGGCGGTCGTCGATCCGTTCGCCGTCATGAACGCGATCGGTCTCGTCGCGTTCGCGCTGGTCGGGTCGACCAAGGCGATCCGCGAGGAGTTCGATCTCTTCGGCATCGCCGTCGTCGGCCTGGTCACGGCCTTCGCCGGCGGCGCGACGCGGGACGTCCTCGTCAACCGCATCCCGCTGGCGCTCCAGTCGCCGATCGAGATCGCGCTCGGCCTGGCCGGCGTCGGCCTGGCCGTCGCCGCGAGCGTCGTCCTCGAATCGGCCGACGATCATCCGGTGACGCTGTTCTCCGACGCGGTCGGCCTGGCCGCGTTCACCACGACCGGTGCGATCGTCGCGACCGAGGCCAGCGTCTCGGGCTTTGGCATCGTCGCGATCGGGACGATCAACGCGGTCGGCGGCGGCGCGCTCGCGGACATCCTGTTGGATCGGTCGCCGTTCATCCTGCTCGAGGATTTCTACGCCAGCTGTACGGTCCTCGGCGGGGCTACCTACTGGCTGGCCGTCTCGCTTGGCTCCTCCGGGAGCGTCGCCGCGGCGATCTGTGCGGCCGTGACGGTCGGAACGCGCATCGCGGCGGTCGCATACGGCTGGACGGTCCCGACGGCGCAGGTGCTGCGGACGAGTCCGTGAGCCGACGCGGTCGGCGGCGTCACTCGCTCCGAAACCAGACCGCGTAGACGTACGCGCCGACGCCAAGGAAGACCAGCAGCGACGAGAGCCCGTCGGCCGCGGGCGAGCCGGCGAGCACGGCGACGAACTGGACCAGACCGCCGGCGACGAGACAGCCCGCGGCTGCGAGCAGCGCCGGCCCCGGGTCGCGGACGCGGTCGTACAGCAGCGCGCCGACGGCGATCGCGATAACGCCGAAGCCGAGCGCCGCGACGGTGGCCGCGAGCGGATCGTTCGCGATCGTCGCGTAGGCCAGTATGGCGAAGTAGCCGAGGATCAGGGCGACGATCGCTCGAGAGCGAGTCGTCGACCCGTCGGTCGCGTTCATGACAGAACGCACTCGCGCCCGGCCCTTAGCCTTCGAGGGTCTCGGCCCACTCGAGGCCCAGCCCTTCGTGGACCAGGAACTCGAGGGCGTTGATGAGGTAGTGGGCGACGACGACCACGAGGAAGCTCCCGGTGACGATGAACACGGCCGCGAGGACGAACCCGAGGAGGCCGGTGACGACGACGCCGACCGAGCCCTGCATGCCGTGGCCGAGCGCGAACGCGACCGAGGAGACGACCGCGAGCAGCCACGGCGACACCCCGAAGCCGGCGGCGGGCACGCCGATCAGCGCCGCCCGGAAGAGGAACTCCTCGAAGACGGCGATGATCGGCAGGACGCCCAGCAAGAGAATGAGCCACCCTCGAACCGAGTCGGGAGAGAGCAGTTCGCGAAGCTCCTCCTCGTGGTCGAAGCCGAGGTGGGTCGCGGCCGCTGCAACGAGTTCGTTCGCCACGTAGAAGCCGAGCCCGGCGATCGTTCCCAGCACCAGGCCCTCCTCGAGATACGCGACGGAAAATTCGATGCCCAGCGCTGACGCCGGGATCGCGGTGTAGACTGCCGCACCGAGCAGGACGAGCGCGAACAGCCCCTGCGAGAAGGCCACGTTCGCGAGCACCATGCCGGTCGACAGCGAGTCCGGATCGATCCCGTGATCGCGGTCGCTGGCGCTGGCGCGGGCGTGGTCGGTCGGTCGATGCTGCCGGTCGGCCTCGATCGCCGTGCCGTCCGCCGCCTGGTTCGAGTTCGGATTCTCATCTGCGTCCGCCTGCGACTCCGACGGCGATGCCGACCCCTGATCTCGCGGTCGCGAGCCGACCGCAGCGTCGCCTGGTTGGGACGGCTCGATCGATACGGCCGAATCGGTGGCGGTGGCGTCAGTTTCGGACGGGAAGTCGTCGTCAAAATCGCGATCGCTCTCGCTCCCGGCGTCGGTAAACGCCGACTGCGTCAGGTGCGATAAAACGAGTAAGAGCACGAGGACGACGCCCGAGATGCCGACGAACGTCGCCCACTGCGGCATGGTCAGTCCCGCTCCGTTACTGCGGACTGGGGTTCGAGCCGCCGGCGGAGCCGACGGTGCCCTGGTTCTGATCGAACGCGGTACTGGTGATCGACTTGAGTCGATCGACCAGCGAGTCCTTCTTCGGTTCGCCCATCAGGGCGACGTCTAGGACCTCGCTGATGTTCGCACAGGGGATGATCTCGATCATCTCCTCGTACTCCTCTTCGATCATCACGTCCTGCTCGTTGGCGGCGGGAATGATGACCTTGCTACAGCCGGCCTTCGCGGCGGCCTCGATCTTGTGGGTGACCCCACCGACCGGGAGCACGTCGCCGCGGACGGACAGCGAGCCCGTCATCGCGACCGACTGATCGACCGGGATGTCCTCCAAGGCGGAGATGACGGCCGTCGCCACCGTGATGGAGGCGGAGTCGCCGTCGACGCCCTGTTGGCCGGCCTGGACGAACTGGATGTGGATGTCCTTCTCCGAGAGGTCCACGTCGGAGAACTTCTTGATGATCGCGGAGACGTTCTGGACCGACTCCTCGGCCATCTCCTGGAGCTTGCCGGTGGCGATCACCTGTCCGCCGCCCTGGGCGGGCGCGATCTCCGCCATCACGGGGAGCATGATACCGGAGTCCTCGCCCATGACGGCCAGGCCGTTGACACGGCCTTCGACGCCGTCCTCGGTGACCTGCAGCTCGTAGTCCTTGCGGCGCTCGATGTAGTCGTCGGCGAGCTGCTGCTCGATCGAGCGCGAGCGTTCCTTGGCCTGCAGGACGTCCTCGCGGGTCGTGTGGTCCCGATCCTCGGCGCGAGCGATGTCGCCCGCGACGCGGACCAGGCCACCCAGGCTGCGGAAGTGCAGCGTCAGGTGATTCTTCCGGCCCGAGCGGCGCTTGGCCTCGAGGATGAGCTCCTCGACCGCTTCGTCGGTGAAGTGGGGCAGGCGGCCGTCGCGTTCGACCTCCTGGGCGATGAAGCGGGCGTACTTGCGCCGCATCTCGGGGGTATCCTCGATGGTGTCGTCCATGTAGACCTCGTACCCGTACCCCTTGATCCGGTTGCGGAGTGCGGGGTGCATGTTCTCCATGGCGTCGAGGTTCCCGGCAGCGACCATGATGAAGTCACAGGGGACGGGTTCGGTCTGGACCATCGCGCCCGAGGAGCGCTCGGACTGGCCCGTGATGGCGAACTCGCCCTCCTGAATGGCCGTCATCAGCTTCTGCTGGGTGCGGATGTCGAGCGTGTTGATCTCGTCGACGAACAGCACGCCCTTGTTGGCCTTGTGGATGGAGCCGGGCTCGACGCGGTCGTGGCTCGGGGTCTCCATACCGCCGGACTGGAACGGGTCGTGGCGGACGTCGCCCAGCAGTGCACCGGCGTGGGCGCCGGTCGCGTCCTCGAAGGGCGCGACGCGCTGATCGCCGTTGTTGACGATCATGTTGGGCACCATCGCGTCGGTGCCGCGGTTGGTGTACCGGAAGATCAGCCAGATGATACCTGCCGCGAGGATACCGAGCAGGATGCTACCGGTGAGGATCGCGTAGCCCACGACGATCGCGATGATGATCCACATCAGGATCGAGCGCATCTGGTTGCGCTTGCGGGCTTCCTCCTTGTGGGCGTCGATGATCTGGTCGCCCTTCCCGGCGGGGACGGTTCGGACCTTCGGCTCGTTGCCGTCGTCCGGGTTGTGGTAGACTAAGACGTCCTGAAGATCCTCTTTGGGAAGCAGCTGACTCATCGCCTTCGCCAGCATCGACTTGCCGGTACCCGGCGAGCCGATCATCATGACGTGCCGTCGCTGCTTCGCCGCTTTAATGATGATATCTCGTGCTTCGTCCTGACCGATGACCTGGTCGACGAGTCGATCGGGGACTTCGATGTCCTCGGTCGAGTCGATCCTGAGGCCGCCCAGCAGGTCGTCCTCGGCGATCTCCTCGTCGACCTCGACGCCGGGATCGACCTCGACTGAACTCCCAAGGTCCTCGACGGTCTCGATGTCGTCGTCCTCGTCTTCGTCGTCGGACGACGAGTCGAACTCGTCGATTGGCTCGTCGACGTCGTCACGACGGTCGCCGTCCTCCTCGATCGGCGACCGCTCTCCCTGACGCTCGGCCTGCTCCTCGCGCCGATCCTCGTCGGGATCGGGAGCAGTGCCCGGAGCGTCTTCGGGAGGGTCGTCAACGTTCGTATCGTTACTCATAGAACTCTGTTCGGTACCTGATCCGAAGGGATTGCGCCTGATATACTTTCTCCATGCGGAGGATGGTGTCAGTTGCGGATACCGGGGGGCACAGCGTCCGACGAGTGGGATCAGGGCGTTCTTCCGCACGACTTAATACGCGTTTCAGACGGGGCGAATATATAGATCGCTGATCGGTCAACGGACTGCCGTTCGGCCGGAATAGCAACGGTACGGGGTGCCACACACTACTGGGCCGAATTCTCGTTCGATGAACCGATAGCCCGGTGGTAACTCGCCACACTTAAGCGCCGCGACCGAACAGTCCTCGCTATGACCCGGGGGTTCTACATCGGCCGCTTTCAGCCCTTTCACAACGGGCATCTGAACATGGTCGAACAGATCGCCGAGGACGTCGACGAACTCGTCCTCGGGATCGGCAGCGCCGACGACTCGCACACGACCAGAAACCCGTTTACCGCCGGCGAGCGGATCATGATGATCACGAAGTCGCTCGTCGAGTACGACCTCGTCACCTACGCCGTCCCGATCGAGGACTTAGAGCGCAACTCGGTGTGGGTGAGCCACGTCCAGAGCATGAGTCCCGACTTCGACGTCGCCTACTCGAACAATCCGCTGGTCATCCAGCTGTTCCGAGAAGCCGACATCGAGATCCGTCAGTCGCCGATGTTCAACCGCGACGTTCTGGAGGGCTCGGAGGTCCGTGAACGCATGATCAACGACGGCGACTGGGAGTCGCTCGTCCCCGAACCCGTCGCCGAGGTCGTCGGCGAGATCGGCGGCATCGAGCGTATCCAGATGGTCAGCGAGACGGACTCGAACGGCAGCTGATCGTGCACTACTCCCCCTCTCCGGACGGTTCACGGGGTAGAGACATGCGCCGATTTCCGTCCGCGCGGCCCCTGACGGCGATGGTTCGCTGGCTCGTCGCGTGGATCGGCGGGTGGGTTCGGAGCCCTGCCGATCCTCGGTGACGGTGTTCGGGCCCCACGGCTCGAGAAGGTTCGAGCGGTTCCGAATCGCCTTTCCTCGGCCGAGGGGTACAGGCGGACATGATCACGCTCGCATCCGACTTCGGGTCGCCGTATCCGGCGGCGATGAAGGGGGTCATCCTCCAGCGAACCGATGCCCGTCTCGTCGACGTCGCACACGACTTCCCGCGACAAGACGTTCGCTCGGCCGCCTTCTGGCTCCGCGAGGTGCTCCCCTATTTTCCGCCGGCGACTCACCTCGTCGTCGTCGACCCCGGCGTCGGCACCGACCGGAACGCGCTCGTGCTCCGTGCGGGCGACCACGTCCTCGTCGGCCCGGACAACGGCGTCCTCCTGCCCGCAGCGCGGCAACTCGCCGACGACTTCGACCTCGAGCGCTACGTCGTCGACGAGACGCGAGTCGAGTCGCCCGCTCCGACCGGGAGCGTCCCGCCAGGCGAACCGACAACCTCGAGCGATCCGGATGGGCCGGCGAGCAATACCTTCCACGGACGCGACGTGTTCGCGCCCGCGGCTGCCGAGGCACACGAGGTCGGCCCCGACGGGCTCGAGACGCTGGAGTTCCTCGAGCCAGCCACGGAGTACGTCTCGTTCGAGTTCCCGGAGCCGACGCTCTCGACGGACCGCGCCGTCGGCGAGGTACTGGTCGTCGACGACTTCGGGAACGCGATCACCAACGTGCCCGGCTCCTTCCTCGCGGATCGAGAACGGATTACCGTCGACGGCCAGCAGGTCCCGGTCGGCGACACCTTCGCGTCGGTGCCGGTCGGCGACCGCCTGGCGACCGTCGGCAGTCACGGCTACGTCGAACTCGACGTGAATCGGGGCCGAGGCGACGAGGCGTTTGGTCTCGAACCGGGCGATCAGGTCGGTCTCGAGCCGGCCGACGAGAACGGCGATACCTGATCGGACCGACTCGCGGATCGCGACTCGCAGCCCCGGCGCCGTCAGCCGTCTGTCGACTGATCGGACCCTCCCGGCGGAACGATCACGATCTCACCGTCGGCGTGGACCGTCACGGCACAGACCGAGTACGGAAACGAGACCGAACCGTCCTCGACTGCGGATTCGTCGTGACGCCAGTACTCGAACAGGTCGTTCAGGGCGTCCAGATCGACGGATGCTGACAGCGCCTCGAGGTCGTCCGGCTCGACGCCGAGCACCGCCGAGACGGTCACGAGGAGTGCCGTACTCACCGGTTCGTAGGTGCTGTCGTCCCACTACGTGTGGTAGGTCCCGCGGTCCTCGTGTAAGTAGACCGCGTGACCGCTGGCGTCGCCGACCGGCGTCAGGTCCTTTCGCGGAACGGTCCCGGACATAACACACGATAGTGTAGAGTGTTAACACCTAACAGTGCCGGCCGGTAAAGCGGCCGCCGGCCGTCGATTAGCGCGCGAAAAAACGGCGATTCGTGGTGAACAGCGACGTTACTCGGCGGCGATGACGTCGTCGATGCGGACGATCATCGTGGCGGCCTCGGTCGCGCTCTCGACGGCTTCGCGCTTGACGTCGGCGGGGTCGACGACGCCGTGTTCGAACGGATCGTCGATCGTGACTTCGTCGCCGTCGGTGACCAGGCCGGCCCGGCCCTCGGACTCGTGGGCAGCGCGGAGGTCCACGAGCGCGTCGATGGGGTCCCAGCCGGTGTTGGCCGCGAGCGTGCGCGGGACGACGTCGAGCGCGTCGGCGAAGGCCGTCACGGCGAGTTGCTTGCGGCCCTCGATGCCGGCGGCTTCCTCGCGGATCTTGTCCGCGATGGCGATCTCGGTCGCGCCGGCGCCGGGGACGACCTCGCCGGATTCGAGCGCGGTCGCGACGACGTCCAAGGCGTCACCGATGGCGCGCTCGAGTTCGTCGACGACGTGTTCGGTGCCGCCGCGGACGAAGACGGTGACGGTCTCGGCGGCCGCACCGCCCTCGACGAACGCGAGGTCGTCGTCGCCGACGGTTTCGGCGGCGATCCGGTCGGCCGCGCCGAAGTCGTCCGCCTCGAGGTCCTCGAGGACGCCGACGCGGGTGGCGCCGGTCGCGGACGCGACCTTGCGGGCGTCGCTGTCGCCGAGGCCCTCGAAGACCAGGATGTCCTCGTTGGCCAGGGCGGTGGCGACACGGTCGTCGACGTCCTCGGTGGTGAAGACGACGTCGGCCCCGCTGTCGGCGACGGTCTCGGCGTAGTTGTCGAGTTCGCTCTCCTCGGCGTCGATGGCAGCGTTGAGCTGGTCGATCGAGTCGATGGCGTACTCAGCGTCGACGTCGCCGGTGCGGACGCCGAGTTCGACGTCGAGGATGGCGATCGAGGCGTCCTCGACCGCGTTGGGCATCGCGTCGTGAACGGGTTCCTCGTCGACGATGATGCCGGGGACGAGCTCGGTCGCGTTCGACGAGGCGCCGATCTGGGTGTGGACAGTGACGTTGTCCCGCTTGACGCCCTCGTCGGTGTTGACGTGGCGGACGGCCTCGACGACCGTCTCAGCCAGCGATTCGGCGGTGAGGCCGCCGGTGCCCTTGCCGGTCATGCTCGACTCGGCGACCTGCCGGAGGATCTCGTCGTCGACGTCGGCCTCGTTGACCTGCTCGGCGATCGCGTCGAGCGCGATCTCGGCGGCCTGGTGGTAGCCCTCGACGATCGTCGTCGGGTGGACGTCCTGCTCGATGAGGTCCTCGGCCTCGCCGAGCAGATTCCCGGCGATCACGGCCGCGGTCGTCGTGCCGTCACCGACTTCTTCTTCCTGGGAGTCGGCGACTTCGACGATCATCTGGGCCGCGGGATGCTCGATATCCATCTCGTTGAGGATGGTCGCACCGTCGTTCGTGATGACGACATCCCCGCCGGAATCGACGAGCATCTTGTCCATCCCGCGGGGCCCGAGCGTCGTGCGTACCGACTCGGCCACGGCCTTGCCGGCCATGATGTTCGACGACTGCGCGTCGCGACCCTGCGTTCGCTGGCTATCCTCGCTCAAAATGAACATAGGCTGTCCGCCCATGCGTCGCTGTTGTGCCATCGTTGATCCTCACTAACCATGTCGTCAGCACTTCTATATAATTCTTTCCCTCCAAACGCCGCCCCGTCTTGCGATTGCGCGCGCGAATCCCCGACGGGACGGCCCGCTGCGGAGCCGGTAGCAAAATATAGGTCCGCTCGGAAGACTCCGATGGGAATGCTGGAGCTGGAACACGAATTTCGCGTCGTCGACGTCGCGACGCGACTGCCGCGGGCGGACGGCAGCGGGGGACCCCGAAATCGAACGATCACGGCCGACCGACTCGAGCGGGAGATGCACCAGGCGGGGATCACGAAGGCCGTCGTCTTTCCGCCCTCCCAACCCGAGACGAGCTACGTCGCACCGAACAACGGCGTCGCCAGGCGCAGCGTCGACCGGCCGTTCGTCGCCTTCGCCAGGATCAACGGGACCCAGACACCGGGACGGAATCCGACGGGACGGCTGCGAAACGCCGTGAGCAGCCGTAAGGAGTACCACACGACCCCCGACGACGTCGAGAAGTATGCGTACGACGACCGGTTCCACGGGTTCGTCCTCGATCCCGCGGTCGACAACTACCCCGACGAGGACGTCCTCGCGGCCCTCGAGGACGTCGGGCTGCCGGTGATCGTCCGCGGCGGCGTCGACGCGCCGCCCGCGACGCTCGCGGCGACGCTGCTCGATCGCTCGTTCCCGGTCGTCGTCGGCCGCTTCGGGGGCCATCCCCTGGATCGGGCGCTCATGAACGAGATGATCGGCTTCTTGGAGGAGTACGATAACTGTTATCTCGAGTCGAGCTTCGTCCGCTACCGCGAGGAACTCGAACGCGCGGTCCTAGAACATCCCGACCGCGTGTTCTTCGGCAGCGGCGCGCCCGCCTGTCATCCCAACGTCGGCGTGATGGAGATCCTCACCTTGGACGTCTCGGAAGATATGCTCCGCCGCGCCTTCTCGAAGAATGCCTGCCGCGTGATCGACGCGCTCGCGCCCACCGCTGGCGTCTGAGCCGGCGTCGCCATCGCACCCGCCGGACGGTAAGCGCTCCCGCGAGCGCTACGCTCGGAGCGAGACGGGCGATTCCCCGCTCCCAGCACCGGTCTCGGGACTCACCTCTGCCGCAGCCGGAACAACACTCAGTCAGCCGAATATAATTTCTATCTTAGAGGTCCTGTGGTTCGATTCGCACTGTTCGCCCGCTGGATCCGCCGTGAAAACGTCTGTCGAAAATAACGACAGCTGAGGGATCGATACATTCATCATATTTCATGAGTGGGAGACAGGTGCATGCTCGACGGATTCGCACTGATACTGTTGCTCGCCGCCGCGGTGGCATTTATCATCCTCGCGACGGCGAAGTTAGATCTGCACGCGTTCCTGGCGCTGCTGATCGCCGCGTACCTGACCGGCCTGGCCGCGGGACTCGATCCCGCGGAGGTCGCCTCGCTGGTGACCGACGGGTTCGGCGGGATCCTCGGCTACATCGGCATCGTCATCATCGCCGGGACGATCATCGGCACCTGTCTCGAACGGTCGGGTGCGGCGATCGTCATCGCGGAGACGATCCTCGATTACGTCGGCGAGAAGTACACGACCGAAGTGATGGCGATCACCGGCAGTATCGTCAGCATTCCGGTGTTCTGTGACTCCGGGTTCGTCATCCTCTCCGGACTGAACCGCTCGCTCGCCCAGCGTTCCGGGCTCTCGCTGTCGACGCTCGGCGTGGCGCTGGCAGGCGGCCTCTACGTCACTCACGTCTTCGTCCCGCCGACGCCGGGTCCGATCGCGGCCGCGGGGATCGTCGGCGCGGATATCGGCCTAGTCATGCTGGCCGGCATCCTGGTCAGCGCGCCGATCGTCTTCGTCGCCGCGATCTGGGCCGATAAGGTCGCATCGAACTACCACATCGATCCGAACCCGGAGATGACCATCGAAGAGATCAAAGACGAGTACGGGACCTTACCCTCGCCCGCGGCGTCGTTCGCGCCGCTGCTCGTCCCCATCGCGCTCATCGCGCTGGGCTCGATCGCCGCCTATCCCGAGGCGGAGAATCCGGAACTGATCACCGGGACGCTCCAGCGCTGGCTGCTGTTCCTCGGTGACCCCGCGGTCGCACTGCTCATCGGCGCGTTCATCGCCTTCGGCATCGTGCCGCAGTTCGAGCGCGACGTGATCGACGACTGGGTCTCCGACGGCATCACGAACGCCGCCGTAATCCTCGCCGTCACCGGCGCCGGCGGCGCGTTCGGGGAGGTCCTCTCGGCGCTCCCGCTCGAGGCGTTCATCACCGACACGCTGGGCGGCCTCGGTATCGGCCTGTTCGCCGCGTTCGTCGTCGCCGCGGCGATGAAGTCGGCACTCGGCTCCTCAACGGTCGCGATCCTGACCACCGCCAGCCTGGTCGCGCCGCTGCTTGGCTCGCTCGGCCTCGACACCGAGATCGGCCAGGTCTTCACCGTCCTCGCGATCGGGGCCGGGAGCATGACCGTCAGCCACGCCAACGACTCCTACTTCTGGATCATCACGGAGTTCACCGACATGGAGACGCCGACGGCCTACCAGGCCTGGACGCTCGCGACGCTGGTGCTCGGCGTCTCGAGCATCCTCTGGATCGTCGTCCTGCGGAACGTGGCGGGAATGATCGTCTGAGCCGCCCCGATTCGATTCCGATTTCGATTCCCGTTCCTATTCGACGACCAGCACCCGCAGATCGTTCAGGTTCGTTCCGGTCGGCCCCGTAAGAAGGAGTCCGTTCCGCTCGTCGAGATACGGATAGACGTCGTTTTCCGCGAGCGCCTGGCGCGCGGCCGCCGGCTCGTCGACGGTCGTCTCGTCGACGATCGCGCCGGCGGCGTCGGACGCGCCGTCGATGCCGTCGGTATCGACCGCGGCGACGGTGATCGAGCTCTCGTTTCCGGTGCCGTTCCCGCTTTCGCCGCTGTCTTCGCCCCGACTGTCGCCCGCGAGTTCGAGCGCCGCGCTCGTCGCGAACTCCTGATTCGGCCCGCCCGTTCCGTCGCCGCGGAGCGTCACCGTCGTCTCACCGCCGGAGAGGAGTACGGCCGGCGGTTCCACGGGCGTGCCCGTAGCCCGGACCTCCTCGGCGATCGCGACGTGTGCGGTGGCCGCGTCGCGGGCCTCGCCGCGGACCCGCGAGGAGAGCACGAGCGGCTCGTAGCCGCGCTCGGCCGCGGCCTCGCGGGCCGCCTCCAGCACCGTCATCCCGTCGGCGACGACGTGGTTCGATACGCGTTCGAACGCGGGATCGTCGGGACCGGGCGTCTCGGACACCTCGCCGGCCGCGCCGCGTTCGAGGCGGTCCGAAACGGCCGCAGGCGCGTCGATCTCGTACCGGTCGAGGACCGCGAGCGCGTCGTCGAACGTCGACGCGTCGGGCGCGACGGGGCCGCTCGCGATCACACTCAGGTCGTTCCCGACCACGTCGCTGAGGATCAGCGAGGCGACCGTCGCGGGCGCGGCCCGGCGCGCTAAGCGCCCGCCCTTCAGCGCCGAGAGGTGCTTGCGGACCGCGTTGATCTCGCCGATATCGGCCCCGCTCGCGAGCAGATCGTCGGTCGTCGCCTGGAGGTCCGCGAGCGAGACGTCGCCGGCGGGCGCGGGCATGAGCGCGCTGCCGCCGCCGGTGATCGCCGCCAGGACGAGCGCGTCTTCGTCGGCCGCGTCCGCTTCCGCCAGCAGTTCGCGCGTGGCCTCGACGCCGCGCTCGCTCGGGACGGGGTGGTCGCCTTCGCGGACCGCGACCCGCTCCGTCGCTACCGGGTCGTCCGTCACGACGATACCACGGTCGATCCGGTCGCCGAGCAATTCCTCGAGCGTCGCGGCGACGTGGGCCGCGGCGTTGCCCCCGCCGAGTACGACGACCTCGTCGTACTCGTCGAGGTCGTACGCGGCGTCCGCGATGCGAAGGGTCCCGTCTTCGAGCGAGACGGCGTCGCGGACGACCGTCCGCGGGTGGCCCGCCTCGATGCCCGCTTCCAGACAGTCGAGCGCGACGTCCCGGGCCTCGGTCGCCGCCAGGCGGTCCCGGTCACGGATCTCGGTCACGCGCGATCACCCACTCGGTTCGTGGAGACGCCTGAGCCCGCGTCTGCAGACGAATCCGGAGCAAGACCCGGATCTACCTTCTGGCCTCGGCCCGGTCCGATACGGTTCGACTCCGTGCGCCGCGGATCGGCGGTCGGCTCGCTCATGGCGACGTGGTCGCTCGGCAGACGGTAAAACTAGATGGTTCTTCGCTAGCGACAAGATTCAACGGCGGTCGTAGATCCGGACCGCGCGGTCGTGTCGCGTCGAGAGGCCGTTGGGATTGCGCCGACTCGAGCGGTCGGCGTAGCGGGCGCGGACGCCGTCCCAGAGCCCGCGGCTGAGGTTCGCGACGACGTCGGTGCCGTCGTCGGCCCAGTCCGTCGGGGCGGCCTCGCCGGACGCGAGCCGGCGAACGCTGGCGACGCCGTCTCGGAGCGCGCTGCCGGCGGTCCGAGCGAGAACGCTCGGCCGCGGCCCGTAATTCTTCAGCAGTCGGTACGCCAGCGACCGGTAGGCCGCCCCCCAGTCGGGGTCCGCGCGGCCGCCGTCGGTCCCGACCTCACAGCGGGCGGCCATCGCGGCGTCCCACGACACCTCGAACCCGAGCCCGGAGACGCGGTGAGCGCAGTCGCGCTCGCTCTCCTTCTCGAGGTACTCGTCGAACCCGTCCAAGGCCTCCAGCACCGTCCGCTCGAAGGCGACGTTGTCCCCGTGGAAGTGCGTGACCTCCCGACCCGCGACGCGCCGCGGCGACCGGAGGTCCGCGTCGACCGGCCTGCCGGTGACGGGGCCGGTGACGACGTCCGCGCGCTCGCCCATCGCCTGGTCGACGGCCGCGTACCAGCTGTGGTCGATCGCGTACTCGCCGTCGAGGAAGGCGACGACGTCGCCGGTCGCCTGCTCGAAGCCGGCGTTCCGAGAGACGCCGAGGTTCCGTTCGGAGATTTCGACGAGAACGTCGACGTCGTCGCGCTCGCGGACGACGCCGGTGGTCCCGTCCGAAGACGGGCCGTTGACGACGATAATCTCGGTCGACGGCGGCGTTCGCTCCGCGAGGGCGTCGAGACACGATAGCAACCGCTCCCGGTCGTTCAGCGTCGACACGACTACCGAGAGCTCCATACCCTCCGATAGGAACTCCGAATAGTAAATAGATGGGATTCGATCGAGACGTTCGACGAGCGGTGACCGGCGACCTGCGAGCCCGGTCGGCGGTCGGTGGGTGGGCGATCGGCGCGCGGTGATCACCGAACGTGGGCGTTCCAGTACGATACCGACGCGACGTGGTCGGTGACTGGAAGCTCGCCGACGGCCTTGTCGATCGCCCGCAGCGGCGAGGCGAGCCCGTTGGGGATCGACCGGTAGAGCCCGTAGGGGAGGAGGAAATCGTCCTCGACGTCGGCGAGTGTGAGATCGGTCTTCGCGAGCAGCACCGCCACCTCGCTCTTCGAGTAGAGCCGTGATCCCATCGGGAGCGCCCAGTTGTAGACGCTGCGCGCGGAGAATCGATTGAACGTGTCAAAGACGATCTGGTCGCGAGAGACCCGTCGCATCTCCTCTAAGAACGCCTCCGGATCGTCCGCGAGATGGAAGAAGCGCATCGCGATGACGGTATCGAAGTGATCGTCTGGGAACGGCAGCCGGCCCGCATCACCGCGGAGAAACTCGAGTGTGCCCGAGAGGTCGGCGTCCTGCGCTTTCCGTCGTCCCTGCTGTAACATCGCCGCCGAAATATCTAATCCCACGACGTCGGCGCCCTGATGGGCCAGCATGACCGTAAACCGCCCGGTACCACAGGCGATCTCGAGGACCTTCCGGTCCTCGACCGGCATGATAGCCTCGAGGACGGCCTCTTTCTCCCGGCGGTCGATCAGCTGTCCGCCCTGAGAGAACCGCTTGTCGTCGTATTCCTCGGCGACGTCGTCGGCTTGGTACCACTCCTGTCCTTTCACACTGGGCGAACCTACTGTCGTGCTGGGATAAAACGATACTGGAGTCGGTCCACGACGGCTCCCGACCGCGGCCCGCCGTCGACCGCCGAGTCGGGCCCCGACGCGCCGGTGTTCGGCGGTTGCGCTTCTGTGTTAATACCTCATTCATACGCCTTATACAAACTGGACTATTCGTATCCCCATATAGGGAAGCTTTACCATCGCTGATTCCGCTCACGTGGACATGAGCATGAGTACAGCCGAGGATCGTGCCGCCGCCGCCGAGGAGACTCTCTCGGAGGACGAATACCGCGACCGTCTCCGCGACCTGCCCCCGAGCGCGAAGCTCGTCGCGAAAGTGTTAGAGACCGACTCGCCGCTCTCGCAGGGGCAACTCGCCGAGGAATCGCTGCTCCCCGACCGCACCGTCCGCTACGCGCTGAACCGCCTCGAAGACGTCGGCCTCGTCGGCTCGCGGTACAGCTTCCGCGACGCACGCAAACAGGTCTACTACCTCAAGCACTGAACTCCGAGCGCTCCGATACTTCCTTTTTCGCCCGGTCGTACCCTCGTCGTATGGGCCCCACCGTCACTCGTTGTTCCGTTCCGGTCTCGACGCGCGCGCCAGGCGGCGAGACGAACGCCTACCTGATCGGCCGCGACCAGGCCGTCCTCGTCGACCCCGCGGCGCGAACCGGCAACCTCGATCGCCTGGTCGTCGAGCGCGAGGTCGCGCACATCGCCGTCACGCACGCTCATCCCGACCACGTCGGCGCCGTCGACGCCTACGCAGACGAGACCGACGCGACGGTCTGGGCCAGATACGGGCGGGCCGACCGGTTTCGCGACGCGACGGGGCGCGAGCCGGACCGCACGTTCGCGCCGGGAGCGGCGATTTCGCTCGGCGACGAGCGGGTTCGGATCCTCGATGCGCCCGGCCACGCCCCCGATCACGTCGTGCTCGCGGTCGGCCGCGGCGGGCCGATCCTCTGTGGCGACTGCGCCGTCCGCGAGGGCAGCGTCGTCGTCGGCGCGCCCGAGGGTGACATGCGCGCGTACGTGACGACGCTCCGTCGCCTCTGGGCGATCGACCCGCCGGCGCTGTATCCGGGTCACGGACCGGACATCGACGCGCCGCGGGCGACCCTCGAACGGTTGCTCTCGCATCGGATCAGGCGCGAGGAGCGGGTACTCGACGCGGTCGCCGACGGAGCCGCGACGCTCGACGAAATCCTCGACGGGGCCTACGAAAAGGATCTGTCCGGCGTGCGCGACCTCGCGCGGGCGACCGTCCTCGCCCATCTCGAGAAACTCGCCGTCGAGGGTCGCCTGGCCTGGGACGGGGAACGAGCGACGCCGGCAACGCGCGGGAGCGAGGACGAGGGCGACTGACTTTTCAGCGTCGACTCCTTCCCCTCGGGTGTGCAATCGCTCGAAGCCGAACTCGAGGAGGCTCGCCAGCTCGCGGTCGACGACCTCGCGGACGCGATCGAGTCGATCGGCTTCGAGTGTACCCGCTGTGGCGCCTGCTGTACGGGCGAGGCCGAGGACGACCACACGGCGACCGTCTTCCCCGAGGAAGTGCGCGAGCTAGAGGCAAGTGACAGCTACGACGGCGACTACGACTGGCGCGACGTCGCCCGCCCGATGCCCTACGGCCTCTCGGCGACCGACGACGGCGACCTCGAGGGGGAAACCTTCGAGTGGGCGCTCCAGACCGACGGCTGCGGGGACTGCGCGTTCTACGAGGAAGCCGACGACGGAACCGGCGCATGCGCCGCCCACGACGACCGCCCGCTTATCTGCCGGACCTATCCCTTCAGCGTCGCGCTCGCGGGCACCAGCCAACCGATGGGCGAGGCGGTCGACGAGGAAGGCGTCGTCCGCGCCCACGAGTGCGAGGGCCTCGGTCGGGACATCTCCCGCACGGACGCCGAGGACCTCGCGCGGGCGCTGAAGGAACGCGCCGTCCGCGAACTCGAGGAAGCCATCGCCGTCCGGGACGAGTACGAACCGGTCGATCCCGCGCCTGGCGAGATCGTCATCCACGACTCCGAAGGAGCGAAACGGGCGGACGGGACGCCGCTCGAAGACTAAGCAGCGTTCGATTCTCGTCTCGCCACGCGGCGAGGGGGCACTCGACTCAGGATAGTGTTACAAGAGACGTCAGTAGCAACTAGACGGCGCGGTTCGCGTGCCGTTTCCCCGCGCCTCCGGCGCGCTCGGCACTTTTCGATCGAGGGGTTTGCGCGAGCGGCCGCCGAAGCCGACCCGAGCACAAAGCGGTCGCCTTAGAACGTGTCTTCGATGATCTCGCCGACCGCGAAGTTCGACTTGACCTCGGTGACTTCGATCTTGACGCGTTCGCCGACGTCCGCTCCGGGGACGATGATGACGTAGCCGCGTTCGACGCGGGCGATCCCGTCGCCCTGCTTGCCGATGTCTTCGATCTCGACGTAGCGGGTTTCCCCCACGTCGACCGGCGGTTGCGGCTCCGACGGCGTGCTCTGGGGCTTCGTCGACGTCGAGTCGTCGGCCGCGGCCCCCTCTTCGCGCGAGATGAGCGCGACGCGGTAGACCTCACCGGGATCGATATCGCCGGTCTCGACCTCCTGGTGTGGTACTTCGATGACGTATCGGTCCTCCTCTGCCGACACCTCCGTACTGAACAGACACAGCAGCTTTTCAGATATCTCCACAGGTAGACCCTCTATTTCACCTCTGATTCCCATCCATAATAGAACTACCGACACCGAGCCGTCAATTGACGGGGTAACTGTCTTACCGACGCGCCGAGAAGGGGGTCAGTCCGCGCGCTCGAGCGGTCGAACGGTTGCGAATCGGGAGAGATCGAAGGTCGTCCCCGGATTCGCATCGGCGACGGACTCGTAGGGCCGGTTGACGACGATATCGCCCGCGGTGCTGTCACCGACGCCGGGAATCGCGGTGAGTTCGTCCATCGAGGCCGCGTTGAGATCGAGCGGATAGGGAACGCCGGTCACCGAGCGGTAGCCGTGGTCGACGACCGCGACGTCGATCGTCCGCCCGAGCTCTCGTTCGCCCGGAATGCCGACCAGCAGCGGATAGGTGCCCAGCTGGCGGCCGAAGGTCTTGCCGTCCTGATGGTATTCGAGGTGGACGTCGGGCAGGACAGTCCCCGAGGGCGCGACGCGTTCGAGCATCGGATTGTCGATCTCCTCGCGGACCCGCTTCTTGTAGCGCTTGAACAGCTGCTTGTGCTCCCTGGCGATCTCGGCCCCGGTGTCGGACATGTCGGTGCCGTCGAAGGCCATCACCTGGCGGATGTTCACGCGCCGGAGCATGTACCCCTCGTCGTAGACCCGCTGGAGGAACTCGCGGTTGCGCTCGTAGGTCTCCTCGCGCTCGCCCTTGAGACCGTGCAGCAGGTTGATCCCGGGGAGCAGCTTCGGCAGGCGGTTGGGAGCGTCCTGACCGAAACTCGGACCGTCTCCGGGGTCCTCGCCCGCGCTCGCGGCTGCGCCGCTCGCGCAATCGGAGGGCCTCGGGTCCCTCGGCCCTCCCGGTCGCCACCCAGCCTCCTCGTTGACGATTTCGACCGCCTCGAAGCACTCCTCGGCGCTGACGTTGAGGTTGTTCTCCTCCTGGACGACCGGGTCGGCCGACTCGAGCCCAAACGCCGCCGTGTCGCCCGGCGTGTTGTGCTCGGCGATGATCCGGATCCCCTCGCGGCTCTTTTCGGGCCACTCGACGATCGTGATGGGGTTCATGTTGTCCAGATGCAGCGTCTCGAGGTCGGGCGCGACCTCGCGGATGCCGCTGTAGAGTTGGCGGAGTGCGTCGGGATTGGGGGCCTCGCCGTCGCCGCCGTACGCGAGGATGTCCGCCTGGCGACCCAGCCGGAAGTGCTTGACGCCGAAGTCCGAGAGCGCGTCGACCTCGCCGACGACCGTCGGCGGGGGACGGAACGAGGGATTGCCGTAGAGCGGTTCCGTACAGAACGAACACCGATACGCGCACCCGCGTGAGGTCTCGAGTTCGGCGATGAGGTAGTCGGGGTGGTTCGGGTGCTGTTCCACGATGAAAGCGCCCTCCCGAGCCCACCGGGAGACCTCGTCGACGTCGCGCATCCGGTTGTTGAACCCTTCGAGGCCGTTTACGACGAGGTCGTGGACGGCGGCCTCGACGTCGCCCTTGGCGACGAAGTCGAAGTCCAGATCCTGTCGTTCTGTCTCCGTCGCGCCGGCGTTTTCGTCGCCGACGCCGAACTTGACGGGGCCGCCCATCAGGCTGGTGCCGCTCGCGGTCCAGGCGAGTTTGCGGACCTCGTCGGGTTCGGCCGGCGTGCCGCCGACGTACTTCCCGGGGACGGTCATCCCGCCGAGGTAGATCAGGAGATCCGCCTCGTCGACGTCCCGCCAGCGGTCGGGCTCGTCGCGGAGACCGTCGATCGTGTGGTAGGTGATCCGTTCGCGGGGGACGCCCGCGTCGACGAGCGCGCCCGCCGCGTACCGGGGATACGTCGAGATGTACGGCGGCACCCCGAAGTGTGCGGGTTCGTCGACGTAACCGTCGACGATCGTCACGGACAGCGTCTCGGGGTCGGTCATGGCTCCGGGTAGCGCCTCGACGGGTAAAACGGTGACTACACGTCGTCTTCGGCTCCGCGCGTCGGCGGTCGCGTCCGATCGACCGAGCGGTTCCTGCAGTCTCGTGGGTGAAGCCAATGTTGATTAGTTCGGCACCCTAAGTGCCGATATGCCGCCGACGGAAGAGATCGTCTGTACTGCGGAGGATTGCTTTCTCGACCTGTTCGAGAACCACTACACGTACGACGTTCCCGACGAGTTCGACGTTTCGGAGCTGTCGTGTCCGGTCTGCGGGGGTACCGACTGTCTCGAACGGGTCGAACTCTGAGCCGGGCCACGTCCGCCGATACGGACACCCTACTCCGACGTCGGTCACCCGTCAGACGTTTCTTTTCTTTTGGGCAAAAGGGATATCAAGCCGGCTGTCATAGCCGTTCGTACGGCCATGTCTGTCACTGACTACACGGTCCTTCTCTCGGTCCCCGCGACCGCCGCCAGCCTCGCATGCACCGCCAGGGGTGACATCCCGTGACCCTTCGAGACCTCGGAAAATCGGTCGGTAACGCGCTCTACCGACAGCTCGGACGCGCGAACGGACGCGTCCAGAATCACCGCTCGCTGCCCGTCGACATCCTCGAAAACGACGCCGCCTACCGTGTGGTCTTCGACGCCCCCGGGGCCGAACCCGACGACGTCCAGGTTCGCTATCTCGATGGTAACGTCAAGATTCGGATCGACCGCTTCCGTCAGTTCCACGAGGGGTTCGAGATGCGGTTTCCCGGCCGCGGAATGTCGCTGAACGGCGAGGCCGAGTTGCCGGCCGACGCGATCGTCGATCCGGACGCCGGCACGGCGACGCTTACCGAAACCGGGACGCTAAGCGTCGAGATCCCGAAGGACGCGTCGGTTCAGGACGCCGACGACGGCGCCGAGTCCGACCAAACCGAGCCGATTGCTGCGACCGACGACCTCGACGATGTCGAGGCGGATCCGAAGACGAACACGGACGTGGACGCAGACACGGACACAGACACAGAGCCGGTCGTCATCGACGACTGACTCAGTTCGGGTCGAGCGTCATCCCCTCCACGACGGCGAACTCCTCGTCGCCGTCGAACCGCGTCGGATCGAAGGCCTCGATTCCCGCCTCCGACTCCGGCCCGCTTACGATCTCTTCTGCGAGTCGTTGTCCGATCGCCGGCGCACGCATGAAGCCGTGGCCCTGGAACCCGGTCGCGACGTACAGGCCGTCGCGGACCTGGCCGACCAGCGGGTCCCGGTCCGGCGTCGCCGTACAGAGGCCGGCCCAGGTGCGCTCGACCGCGAGGTCGGCGTCCGGAATCCGATGAGAAACCCGGTCGAGCAAGTCGTCCGCGAAATCCGGGTCGGCCTCGCGGTCGTAGGCGTCGGGGTCGGCCTCGCGCTCCTCGGTGCCGTCGCCCGCGAGGAGCCCCTCGGCGTGGGGCCGCAGGTAGAAGTCGCCGGTCGCGTCGTAACACATCGGCTCGGCGAGGTCGCCCTCGGCGACGAGCGCCTGAACGCGATAGGGTTTCACGGCGAGAGGCACCTCTGCGTCGGCGAGCAGTTGCTTCGTCCGCGCGCCGGCGGCGACGAGCACCGCGTCCACCTCGTGGACCGTGCCGTCGGGTCGAATCACCCGCGCGGGATCGGTTCGAACCTCGACCGGCGTGTCGGTCTCGAGGGTCGCGCCGGCGCCGGTGGCCGCGGCCGCGAGACAGGCCGCGTACTGGCTCGGATCGGTGTAGCCCGCCGCGCCCGCGATGCCCGCGACTTCGACGTCGTCGGTCCGCAAGGAGGGGAACCGGTCGGCGAGCGCGTCGCCGTCCATCTCGAACGCGACGACGCCGTTTTCCTGCATCCGCTGGACCTGCTCGCGGACGGCGTCGGCCCGAACCGTATCGCCTTCGCGGGCGAGCCAGACGTAGGGACACTCGACGAAGGGGAAAGTGTCGTCGCCCGAGAGCGCGCGGAACCGTTCGATCGCGTCGCTGGCGATTTCGGCGTCGAGGTCGTCCGCGAACGCGTCGTAGCAGATTCCCGCGGCCCGACCGGTCGCGTCGTTCGCGACGTTCCCGCGGTCGTAGAGGGTCACGTCCGCGCCCTCGCGCGCGAGGTCGTACGCCGCGGTCGCGCCGACGGCACCGGCACCGACGACGGCCACCTCGAGACCCGCTCCCTGCTGCGTGAACGCGTCCGCTCCGACGGCCAGTTCCGGCTCGTCGCGGCCGCTCATGGCCGATCACTCGTCGGGGCGGGACCGAATCGACTCGAAACGCGACCATCCGTTAGCTCCGCGCGACGCGGATCACCACTCGGCTTCATAGACGCCACTCGGGGTGGCGGTCACTTACATATAGGTGGTCGCGAGGGACGACGTCGAGGCGTTCGGTACCGTTGTGGGTTCGATCGGCTCTCTGCCGACTATCGGGCGGACCGCTAATCGGACGAATCAGCGGAGGGAAACGGGCAAATACGAGTGCACTCGCGCGCTCACGTCACGTACAGCGACCGCGCGATCACGAGGAAGCCGAGCAACACCAGCAGGCTCTCGAGTAAGATGCCCGTCATCAGCGGCACCCCGAGCAGTTCGTAGAGCATGCCGGCGAGCACTAGGCCGAGCGTAACGAGGCCGAACCCGACGGCGAGATAGCGAAGCGCCGGCTGGTGGGTCCGGCGGTAGGCCTTGTACGCGAAGAACGTGATAACGCCGCCGACGATGAGGACGAGCGTTTTGACGACCGCCAGCCCGATCGCGGTCGGCAGTGCCGCAGCGTAAACCCACATGGCTGTTCCTACTCCGATTTCCGATAGCTGAACTAAGAACCTTGTCGTTCCCGAAAGACGTGGTGTGTGACAGCTAGCCGTAGTGACAGGCCTCGGAGCGGTCCCCTCCGCCGGACGAAGCGAGCGAAGTATTTTGGGACCGGCGGCCGGAGTCGGTCCTGATGACGCGCCTGGTCGAACTCGACGAGACGGGACCGCGGAGGCTCGATCCGGAGGACATCGACGACGAGAAAGGCGACGTTGCGGTCTGCCAGTGCGGGCTCTCGGACTCGTTTCCCTTCTGTGACGGGAGCCACCGGCGGACGCACGACGAGGACGACGGGACGACCTACGTCTACGAGGACGGCGAGCGGCGGGCGGTCGAACGAGTCGTGACGAGCGACGAGGAGCGCGACGACTGACGCGGCGTCGGTATCGTTAGAACGACTCGCGCTCGCGCAGCCGGTCGACGACGTCACGGACGCGCTGGGACGCCTCGCGCGGGGCGACGAGGATTCGGTCGTCGTAGGCGGCGACGATTAGGTCCTCGACCTCGATCAGCGAGACGTGCGCGTCGGGCGCGGCGATGACGTTGTCCGCGGCCTCGAGCGAGAGGACCTCGCCCGCGACGGCCTCGTTGTCCGCGTCGTCGGCCGCACGGACGCGCCCGACGGCGTCCCAGATCCCCAGATCGTCCCAGCCGACTGACAGCGGCGTCACGTAGACGTCGGTCGCGCGCTCCATGATCGCGTAATCGACGCTGACGGCGTCGACCGCGTCGAATCCGCGCTCGGGCTCGCCGGCCTCGAGCGCGTCGACAAGCGGCGCGAGCGGCGAGTCGCGCGCTTCGCGGAGCACGGCGCTCGGCGACCAGGCGAAGATCCCGGCGTTCCAGTACGCGCCGGCGTCGACGAGCCGTGTGGCGGTCTCGCGGTCGGGTTTCTCGGTGAAGCGGTCGACGGGGACGCAGTCGTCGCCGTCCTCGAGCGCGCGCTCGTCGCTGTCGCCGTCGGGGACGATGTACCCGTACCCCGTCGCCGGCCGCGTCGGCTCGACGCCTAACGTGACGAGTCCCTCGGTCTCGGCGGCGACCGCGGCGGCCCGTTCGAGCCGCGCCGCGAACGCCGCGTCGTCGGCGACGTGGTGGTCGCTGGGCAGACAGATCAGGACGGGCTCCTCGTCGAATCGGTCGCGGAGACGCCAGGCGGCGTAGACCAGCGCCGGACCGGTGTCTTTCCCCGCCGGTTCGACCAGCACGCCGGCCTCGGGCGCGTGCTCGCGGATTTCGTCGGCGAAGGAGTCGCGGGTCAGGACGTACCGCTCGTCGGCGAAGGCCGTCCGATCGATCGTCCGCGAGAGCAGCGACTGACCGTCGGCCAGGGGGAGAAACTGTTTAGGACGGTCGCTCCGGCTCGCGGGGTAGAGCCGGCTGCCGATACCGCCGGCGAGGACGCAGGCGACGACTGGCCGGTCCATCTTACCAGGTCTCGATCCGTCCCGCGCGGACGTCTTCCGCACAGCCCTCGCAGTCGGGGTGGCCCGCCTCGTAACAGGCCGGGCGGTACTCGTCGTCGAGCTTCGCCGCCCGCTGTTCGGCGTAGCGCCGGCAGACGATCTTCGCGCGGCCGGCGTCGTCGGAGGGGAGCCCGCGGGCGTTTTTCGCCACCTCGTAGGCCTCGCGGGCCTCCCCGAGCTGCCCGTCGGTCGATTTCCGGAACTGTTCGTACTGTTCACCCGCTTCCTGGAGCGTCGAGCGCAGGAGTCGCTCGAGCCGACGCCGGTCCGCCATCGCCTCCGTCTTCGCCCGCCGGGCACATAGGCCCGTCGCCCACCGTCGCAGCCGCCGCGCGCTCGCCGCGAGTCGCGGCACGACGCGTGTGCGATGACAACGATTTTGACGCGGTAGCTGAACTCACGCACATGGACGACAGCGACATCCGCGACGCGCTCCGCGGGATCACCTGCCCGACGGTGACTCCCTTCGACGACGGATCGATCGACCAGGCGGCCCTGAACGACCTGCTCGATCACCTCCAGGCGGGCGGGATCGACGCGGTCTTCCCCTGCGGGACGACCGGCGAGTTCCCGAGCCTGGCGGCCGAGGAGCACCGACGCGTCGTCGAGGCGACAGTCGACCGCGCCGACGTGCCGGTCGTCGCGGGAGCCGCGGCGACGAGCGTCGAGGAGACGGTCGCGGCCGTCGACCGCGCCGCCGACGCGGGCGCAGACGCCGCGGCGATCGTCGCACCGTATTTCACCGCCGCGAACGCGCCCGCGGGCAACCGACGGTTCTTCGAGTCGGTCCTCGACCAGGCGTCGCTGCCCGTTCTCCTGTACAACATTCCGCAGTGTACGGGGCAGCGCATCGAGCCCGAGACCGTGGCCGCCGTCGCCGAGCACGAGCGGGCGATCGGGATCAAGGACTCGAGCGGCGACCTGGCGTACTTCCTCTCGGTGTTGGGGAAGACGCCCGACGAGTTCCTGTGTCTCCAGGGGTACGACGCCCTGCTGGTGCCCGCGCTGCGGATGGGCGCCGACGGCGGGATCAACGCGCTGTCGAACGTCGTCCCCGAGGTGCTCCGGGAGGCGTTCGAGCGGGCGGACGACGAGCGCGGTCGGAAACTCCAGGCCGAGGCGATCTCGCCGCTGTTCGAGGCCTGCACGACCCACGGCTTCGCGCCGGCGACGAAGACGGCGCTGACCCACCGCGGCGTCATCCCGTCCGACGAGGTCCGGCCGCCCCTGATCGCCGTCGACGACGACGGATCCGAGACGATCGGCGACGCCGTCGAGGCGACGCTCGACGTCGCCGGGCGGTAGCTCGATTTCCGATCCGGTCTCGGTACGGGGGTCGGGAGTTCGGACCGCTCTCTCGCGGTTTCACCCCGCAGTTCACTTTCACTCCGGTGCCGGCAGTTTAAATACTATGCGGCGCGAACGTGCGTATGCCTCCCAATGAAACCAAGGAGGAGGCGTGACACAATGAGCGACGTACGACAGCACGCGGACGAGATACACGAGCAGTTTTCGGACCACCTCGACGTGAGCGTCGAGGACGTTGAACAGCGCCTGACGACGCTCGTCGATGAGTACAAGGTACCGGTCGACGAGGCGCGCCGGAGCGTCACCAACCACTACCTCGAAGAGGCCGGCCTCGAGCGCGAGGACCTCGCCGGGGGTGGCAGCGAGGCCGCCAACATCGAGGACGTCGACGAGCCCGAGGAGTGGATCGATCTGACCGCCAAGGTCATCGAACTCTGGGACCCGCGCAGCGACTCGGTCGCCCAGGTCGGCCTGCTCGGCGACCCGACGGGGACGATCAAGTTCACCAAGTGGGCCAAGTCCGACCTGCCCGCACTCGAAGAAGGAGGGGTCTACGAACTCCGCAACGTCGTCACCGACGAGTACCAGGGCCGGTACTCGGTCAAACTCAACTCCACGACCGTGATCGAGGAACTCGACGAGGACCTCGAGGTCGGCGACGACACCAGCGAGATCGAGGGCGCACTGGTCGACATGCAAAGCGGCAGCGGTCTGATCAAGCGCTGCCCGAAGGAGGACTGCACCCGCGTCCTCCAGAACGGTCGCTGTAACGAACACGGCGAAGTCGAAGGCGAGTTCGACCTCCGGATCAAGGCCGTCGTCGACGACGGCATCGACGCCCACGAGGTCATCTTCGACAAGGACGCCACCGAGGAGCTGACCGGACTGAGCCTCGAAGAGGCCAAGGACATGGCGATGGACGCGCTGGACACGACCATCGTCGCCGACGAGATCGCGGACGACATCGTCGGCATCTACTACCGCATCGAGGGGCCGACTTTCGGCCGCTACGTCCTGGCCGACGATGTCGAGGAACTCGACGGGCCGGCGGATCCCGAGGAACTGCTGATCAAAGCGAGGTCGATGTGATATGAGTCAGGCAGAACTCACCCGCGAAGTCGCCCGTCGCGCCTTCGCATCCGAATTCAACGATTCGACGTACACGTTCAAGGAGAGCGACGACGAGCGCGCGCCCAACTACGCCCTGCTCCCGACGGGCGACCGCGCGAACCGCGTGTTCATCGTCGGCACCTTGACCGAGACCGAGGACGTCGGCGAGGACAGCGAGTACTGGCGCGGCCGGGTCGTCGACCCGACGGGGACGTTCTTCGTCTACGCCGGTCAGTACCAGCCCGAAGCGGCCTCGGTCCTCCGGGACACCGAGCCGCCGGCCTACGTCTCCATCGTCGGCAAACCGCGCACCTACGAGACCGACGACGGCACGGTCAACGTCTCCGTGCGCCCCGAGTCCATCGCGGTCGTCGACGACGCGACCCGCGACCGCTGGGTCGTCGAAACGGCCGAGCGCACGCTCGACCGCATCGCGGCCTTCGAGGAGTGGGAAGACGAGCAGGAAGCGCCCGAAAGCGGTTCGACGGCGCCGGCGAACGAGTACGCCCAGATGGCCCGCGAGCGGTACGACTCGCCCGTCGAGAACTACCGTCGCGACGTGATCCAGGCGCTCGAGAGCCTCGACGAGATCGAGGACGCCGACGAACCCGACGCGGAAACGCCCGCGTAAGGCACCAACACGCCTGCGAGCGACGATCGGACCCGCGGTCCGCGTTCGCGGCGCTTCGTTTTGTTTCAATTCGAGAGCGACCGCTACGGCGATCCGTCTCCGAGGACGGCGTCGAGCATCCCGCCGATCGCCTCGAACTCGTCGTCGGTGACCTCGTGGCCCGTCTCGGGATAGCGCCGCTCGTCGACCACGGCGTCCGCGGCCTCGAAGACGCGGGCCGTCTCGGCGACGCGTTCGCGGTCGACGTGCGGGTCCGCCCCGCCGTAGCCGATCAGCACCGGCGTTTCCGCCAGCGACCCGTCGAGTTCAGTCGCCGCGAGTTCGTCGGTCGATCCGGGAAGCGTCCCCGAGAGGACGACCAGGCCGCCGTACCGAGCGGGGGTCCGTCGGACGAACTCCGCGGCGACGCAGGCGCCTTGCGAGAAGCCGCCGACGACGGTCCGCTCGGGCGGGATATCGATCGCTCGCGCGGCGTCGAGCGCGGCGGCCACGCAGTCGACGCTCGAGGAGAGCCACGGCTCGTTGTCCGCACGAGACGCGGTCGCCGGGCGCGGATACCAGCGGCTGCGCTCAGCGTGGGGCGCGAGGACGGCCAGGCGGTGCCGGACGACGGGGTCCATGAGGTTGACGACGCCCTGGGCGGTCGCGCCGCGGCCGTGACAGAGGATCAGCGCCGCGTCCGCGGCCAGCGCGGGCGCGCCGGCGGTCAAAAGCGGCTGACCGGCGTGGGGGCCCGACACCGATTCCATCGGCCGTCCCGGCCCCGATTCGGTTCGCGTCATCGGTCTTCGTCACGGCCCGCCGGCTCACCCGCCGTCGGGACCGTCAGCGCCGGCAGCTGGCTCTCGATTAAGTCCCGATCGTCCTCGAACCAGTCGGGCAGGTATAGCGATTCGCCCGGTTCGGCATCGTCCTCGCTCGCCGCGACGCCGCCGGTCTCGGTCGCCAGTTCGAAGAGGATGCCCCCGGGCTCGCGGACGTACAGCGAGTGGAAGAAGTGGCGGTCCTTGACCCGCGAGACGTCGTAGCCGCGATCGTCGAACAGTTCGTGCCACTCGTAGAGGTCGTCCTCGGTCGGGACACGCACCGCGACGTGGTGGAGCGCCCCCTGCCCCTCGCGGCCGAAGGGGGCCTCGCGATCGAGCACGTCCACGACGGCGGTTCGCTCGTCGGTCGCCCGGTAGCGAACGCGGTTGTCGCGCTCTGCGACGTACTCGAACCCCAGCGTGTCGAGCGTGCCCGCGGTCGCGTAGGGATTAACCGACAGCGTCGAGACGCCGTGCAAGCCGCGGATCGCGCGCTCCGCCGGAACGGGGCCCGCAGTCCAGGGCTCGACGCCCGCCGGATCCGACTGGTCGGCGACGAGTTCGATCTTCGTTCCGGCGGGGTCCTCGAACCGCAGCACCCGCTCGTCGAACCGTTCGATCGGCCCCTCGACGGCGATGTCGCGGTCCGCCAGGCGCGCCCGCCAGTACTCGAGCGCATCCGCCGGGACGACGAACGCAACCGACTCGATCTGGGGTTTCCCGACCCGACCTGGGTCGCCGTAGGGGTCCGGGAAGTGTGTCAGGACCGTCCCCGGCGTCCCGACGGCGTCGCCGAAATAGAGGTGATGCTGGAGAATGTCCTCGAAGTTGACCGTTTGGGTCACCAGTCGGACGCCGAGCACGCCGCTGTAGAAGTCGATCGCCGTCTGGGCGTCCCCGACAATCCCCGTCACGTGGTGGAGTCCCGGCGTGTCGGAAAGCATTATCAGTGCGTTGGGCCGCCAGGCGGATAGCCTGTCGGGTCGGCGGTCGCGCGCGCGAAGTCGGGATCCGGTCTGATTTCGTGACCGGTCGATCCCGCTCGTCTGACGAATTGTTAAGTGTCGTGAACGACGAATGAGGACATCGATGGGGAACAAGAACAAGACCATCTCGTTCCGGGTCAACGAGGACGCGTTCGAAGCGCTACAGGAGATCGCCGAAGAGCGCAACATCTCGCTGTCCGCGGTCTTCCGGGACTACGTCGACCAGTTGGTCGACCACGACGGCCAGGTCGAAGTCGTCCCCGAGGACGAACTCGAAGCCCGCACGAGCGCGGGCGGAGACGGCGACGGGGACGACGAGATCTCGTTCCCGCCGACCGTCGAGGTCCCGAAGCGGTTCATCCGCGAACACGAGCGGCTCGAACTCGAGGCCGAGCACCTCCGAGAACAGCTCGATGAGTACAAGGCCTACGTCAACGACCTGCAGGACCGACTCGAGGACGAGCAGGACGAAGTCCTGCTGCTCGACGAATTAGACGAGTTAGACGAGGAAGACGAGTCGTACCAGCTGCGGTAGGATCGGCGAGCCGCGATCGGCCGCGTTGCCGTCCCGACCGAGAGAACCGCGGTCGGTGGCTCCCGCTTTCGTCTCGTTACCGCGCGAGGTTCTGTTTCGCCTGGCGAATCTCGTCGTGTTCGTCGTCGGCACCTTCGACCCGGGCCAGGCCTTCAGCAGCCTCGAGCGTCCGGACGGCGCTGTCGAGGAACGAGAGGATGTCGCCGGGGTAGGCGTAGACCATGTAATCGTCGGTCATCACGTCGACGATCGCGTCCGGACCCAGGCCCTGGGCGCGGAGTTCGAGTAGGTACTGGACGAACTTCCGCTCGGGACAGCCGCAGTAGGGATTGTTGTCGCAGTCGCAGTCGAGGAAGTCCTGCGAGAAGTCAAGCACCCGGTCGCGGGTCGCGTCGTCGAGCTTCTCGAGGCCGTCGCCCTGAAAGAGCAGGTCCAGCGTCGCTCCCTTGAACGCCCCCTTGGGGATGTTCGTCTCGAGCTGGGAGCTGAGCTGACGGTGATTCTTGATATAGATCTTATCGGTGATGGCCACGCGTTAGCGGGAGTTACCGGCCGTACGCCGAAAAACGTCTCGGTCGCGATCGATCGCGTCCGCGCGCCACGAGCGGGTCGCACATCGCGACCGAAATCGCGCGGTACGGAGTCGCACACCCCGCCGCGGAGTCGTAACGTATTTCAGTCCGACCGCGTGTAGAATACGGTGTAAGCGCGTCCGGGTTGGGGTAGTGGTTATCCTTCAGCCTTGTGGAGGCTGAGACGCGGGTTCGATTCTCGCACCCGGACTTCCTTTGGCGAACAAATCCGTGAGCTGAAGGAATAATCAGAGAATTGAATCAGGGAGCGAAGCGAACGCAGTGAGCGGAACGACCGTGGTTCGATTCTCGCACCCGGACCTTCTCGCCGCGCGGTACAAGCCTTCTACCAACTGGTCTCCCGTCACCCACATCCATCAACTCAGACCTATGGCGGGAAACAACCGATCATCGATGAACATCCGCGGCCGCCCCGTACAGGAATTGCGATACGCCAGTAGAATTGATATCAGGAGTGTGGTGCACAGTGACAATGATGAAAGGCCGGTCCGAACACGTGCTAATCGAGTGCGTGAGCTGTGGGACTATGCGACTCGGCCGCCGCTACGAAGACGGCACTCTCTCACAATTACATCGAAACGGATGCAATTGTGGTGGACAGGACTTCATTCTCGTTGATGACCGTGATTGATATTTTGATTTTGTATGGTGTGTTGGCTGGTATTACTCTATAGAAATGTTTTTAGCAGCAGAATATATCATACCTGTCAACGGGTAATGGCAACTCACAAACTCATCCCATACTGGATCCAAGTCCGCAAGGTAGAGGAACCGGATACAGCATGGGATCTTACCAGCATCCACACTCACGAGCCAAAATTCCCCAATAACAATCTCGCTGACTACTTTGAAGACTTCATAAAAGAGTACAAAGGAGAGAGTGACGTTTACAAAGACGAAGACGAGCAGAAAACGTTCACTGTCGCTAACCCGGTCAAACGCAAAGGAAATACCATCGAAGGACGATTTAAATCAGGAGAATGGGGTCAAAACGCTGACTTCTGGGACGTAGACAAGCACAAACGAATCGAAGACGCTCGAAAAGAAAACCATTCCGAAGAAATTCCATACTACTTCTTTTTCCACATCCCAGACACTGATCGCACACAAGCCCTTCTCCTTCTCAGCAAATACAAACGCAAAGGCGTGAAAACCCTGTTCAGTAACCTATTCTATCCAGACGAGGAGGTTGGAGATGCGTACATGACGATTGAACCGCATTACTCCGACAAAATCATCGAGAAGATTAACGAGGCTGACCGGATAGCAGCGATCAAGTTTCGTGGTCAAGACGGGATACCAGCTCGCGAACAATACGCTGATACGAAGGATATCGAGAATCTTGACGATGATTTCAGCGGTCAGCTTGAAGTCGGGTCAGAATGGAAGATCACGCCGAAAGGGAATCAGGAAGGATTCCTAGAGTACGCGAAAGAGATCGTATCTAGGGATGACACAGACGAAGTCAAGAATTTCGACTATGGGAGGGTTAGCGACTTTGAGAGTGCGAGCATCACGGTAGTTGAAGGAGAGTCCGAGCTGACGTTTCCGCTCTGGAAAGAGGAAATCCAAATGAGGGTTGACTTAGACCCTGACGAGTACAATCTTGAGATCTACGGCGATCATCCAACACCATATTCGATTGGGTGTGCCGCCCGTCAAGTAGCGAACGACTTGCTGCGTGACTGGAACACAGATATAGATACAGAATCGCTGATTCCGCAGGATGTAGGAGTGCCAGAAGACGAAGAAGAAGGTGATAGAAAAAGAGAAGAGACAGATCAAGTACCTGCTCCGCAAGGCTGATGAAAGCATTTGACCTCTCCCCGATCGTCCGCAATTTCTACAGAGATATCTTCGAGAACGATGATCGGCCTGACTACGAGGCGTACGCGTTACTCGCTATTCCCGGCTTGTTCTCACTTATTGCGTTCACTCGTCCCGTGGATTCTGATTTCATTGGGATGATGAGTACCGCGCTCGCGATTCTATTCGGGTTCACCTTCTCTACGCTGATGACGACTGCGAAGTATTCGACGAAGGA
This sequence comes from Natrinema salifodinae, assembly GCF_900110455.1. Taxonomy (NCBI): domain Archaea; kingdom Methanobacteriati; phylum Methanobacteriota; class Halobacteria; order Halobacteriales; family Natrialbaceae; genus Natrinema; species Natrinema salifodinae. Next base: position 904,527 of record NZ_FOIS01000002.1, read on the forward strand.
TGACCGGATCGAAGAGATGGTTGTCCAGCAAACACGTGTTGGGACATCGTACGCGCTTCTCGTCAACCTAATATCCCTGATTTCGATTGTCCTCGTCTCGGTCCTCGTCGAGGATTACTCGCAGCTATCGTATCCAGTAGCCACAGGAATTTCAATTGTCGTGTACGCTTTGATGTTCCACTACTTGCTCGTCATGGTCTACCTGATGCGGTATCTCTACTTGCTCGCAATCGGTGGTGCATTCGAGCAATCGCCGAGAACAGAACCGAGGCAAGAAAGAGGGGATGAGAACGAACCACAGGAACGAACGATCTAACCGGATTACTGAGGGATGCGTTCTTTGTTCTCCAGTAGTTCGCGGCCAGCATCAGTCAGTTCATACAATCCATTTCCTCGCCCGGTCATCTCATCGGTTGGAACACGCTGAATCAGTCCTTTCTCGTCGAGTACACGGACGCGTTGCCGGATGTAGTTCTGACTCTGATCGGTTCGATCAGCGAGGTAGCACGGCGTTAGACGGCCTTCTTGGAGAGCGTCGAGAATCATCCAATCAATATCACGTAGTTCTAATTCATTTTATATCTAGAATTTTCATCTCTATCAGTTAATGACTAACGGCAAATTCAAATTATTTATATTAGTGACACGTCCTATAGCAGACATTGGGTGCAATAATTACCGCATCCTGCCTTGCCGAGACCATGAGCAAACCAGCCTCACAACAAACGTTCGGCGACTACACAGAACCCAAGTCTCCAGACGAGCCAGCACTCGCAGCTGACACGGGTGACTCGGACCTATCTCCTGCCGAGCAAGCATTAGAGAAGTACGACGGCGCACAGTACGGACAAACATCGAGATATTCTTGTCCGAGACTCTCGTCCAGATTCGTCATACTGATGATTCAGCAACCAGTTTATTAGATGTTCGTTGATTCAGTTGATCTATTGTGGACTCAGAGACTCGGCTTGATCGCTGAACGGTAACTCCAACAATTACGTTGACTGCCCGGACCTGTTTTGCGCGGCACTAACATCTGAATAGATCATCGGTATCGGGATTTCCTCGTAGGCAATCGAACCGGGGGTTCAATACGGTGGTCATAGATATCCGGAGTGACGGGAGCACACAGGGAGAGAAGGCATATCGCGTGAAAGCACACCCAAACCACCTGATACCTGTATTTCAGATGTATTCGCGGAGTCCGGGTGCGAGACAGAACCTGCGTCGATGGGGTAGTCGGTTAGAGAAGTCTTGTGGTGGCTGAGACACGGGTTCGGTTCTCGTACCCGGTCCTTCTGACGACGATTTCACGGAGGAGCCACGCGTCCGATTCTCGAGTTCAGCACGTCCGCTCGTTCAGGACGAGCCGTCGGCTACCGAGTCGTTCGTCCGTAGTGTCGCTATCCGGTAGCGCGACCGCTCCGTGGTAGCTGCGATAGAAGAAACGAAGTCACACCGCACCGTCTTCCGACGACGCTGTGAACCTGCGTTATTTGCGAACGACGTTCGTCGCTCGGGGGCCCTTGGGGGCCTGTTCGATGTCGAACTCGATTTCAGTCCCTTCCGTCAGATCCTCGCCGCCAACGTCTTCCATGTGGAAGAATACGTCGTCGTCGGAGTCCTCAGTCGCGATGAAACCGTAGCCGCCAGTGTCGTTAAAGAAGTCGACCTTACCGTTTGCCATTGCGATTATACAAAACGGGGTCATACGGTTAAGGGTTTTGTATTTGTTTCCGAATTCTCGAATCTAGGAGCCAGGTGTTCCATAAAATCTCCCCTATTTTGCTCATTCATCCATGTGTATGGGACTTCCCGAGCAATACTCTCCGATCCATCACAATACTGGGAGAATTCCGTAGGTACGCAACTTCTATCGGCCTGATACCCGGCCCGGTATCTCCCCGTTCGTCGGCACAGAAGGAGTCCAATGAGACTTTACGTATCTACGTCGGACAATACACGTGGATTCTAACGACGTTCGGCGTCAGTGGGCGAACCGATCCGGAGAATACTCACCGGAATACTACGCCTACTACGGTCCGAACGAAACAAGTGACACGCTTCGCGACATTCTCGATCAGTACATCGACCGAAACGCGCCCGTCTTGGAACTGGGCTGTAGTTCGGGCCGTCATCTCGCACACCTCTACGAACACGGCTTCGAGAACGTGGCGGGCATCGAGGTCAACGAGGATGCATTCGACGTAATGGCGGATGTATATCCCGACCTCGCCGCCGAAGGTGAGTTTTACCCGAACGCGATCGAAGACGTCATCACCGATTTCGCTGACGATCAGTTCGGCGCGATCTATTCGGTGGAGACGCTGCAACACCTCCATCCGGACGCCGAGTGGGTCTTCGACGAACTGTCTCGGATCACGGACGACCTCCTCATTACGGTGGAAAACGAGCCCGAAAGCGAGGGCGAACCCGACGTGAGCTACGTCAACGACGACTTCCCGCTCTATTACCGCGATTGGAAGGCTATTTTCACCGACCGCGGCTTCACCGAAGTCGACTCGAAATCGGGCCGGCGGGATACCATTCGAACGTTCCGAACCACTCGGACGACACGAGCGGACGTGTGAGCGACCGAGCGATGCGAAACGAATACGATAGTCGAGCGGACACTCTACGCTATCAACGAGAGAGCAATGACGGACGACCACTATCAGGTCACACTCGGCTCCTCCACCCGCGTCCGAGACGACCTCCGCGACGTAACTGATCTCACGGCCGTCGACTGGACGTTCGAAGGGTGGAACACCCAGCAGCACACCCACGGACTCCATCCCTACCCCGCGCGGATGATCCCCCAGATCGTGCGCGCCCTCCTGGGCTACTACGAGAATCAGGGCGTCATCTCGCCAGGCGACCTCGTCTACGATCCCTTCTCCGGGTCGGGGACCACGTCCGTCGAAGCGCGCCTGGCCGGCTACGACACGAAGGCCAACGACATCAATCCGCTCGCCGCCTTTCTCACGCTCGCCAAGGCGCGCCCGCTGCCGGTCGATCGGCTGGAGGCTTTCCGGCGGGACCTGATGGGTGATCTCGCCGTCGAGTTGCGGGCGGTCCGCGAACGCTACGCGGCCGGGGACGGCTTCGAGGAACTCGAGGAGCCCGAAGTGCGCGAGGGGTGGTTCCCGCAGCCGCAACTCTACGAACTCTGTACGATCCGCGACCGGATCGACGAACTCGAGGCCACGTGGGACGGCGAGCACGCGGCCGATCTCGCGCGGTTCTTCCGTGTCGCGCTCTCGCGGACGACGCGGGAGACGAGCTACCAGCGAAACGGGGAGTACAAGCGCTATCTCATCCCCGAGTCGAACCGGGGCGATCACGATCCAAACGTCTACGAGCTCTTCGACCGCGAGGTGTCGGCGAACGTCGACATGATGCGCTCGTACGCCGAGCGGGTCGATCACGAGCGGTCCTCGGAGGTCTATCTCGCCGACTCGCGGACGGCCGCGGACGTCGCGACCGACAGTGTCGACATCGTGATCACGTCGCCGCCGTACGGCGACCACAGCACGACCGTCGCGTATGGCGAGTTCTCCCAGGACCCGGCAATCGTCGCCTGGGAGCGAACGTACGACGAGATGCGAAACGTCGACAAGATCGGGCTCGGCGGCTCGGCCCGAAAGCTCGAGCCCCTCGAGACGCTCGAGGAGTGGTCGCCGTCGCTCGAAGCCACGCTCGACGTCCTCCGGGAGAAGGACGGCCGGGCGGAGGACGCCCTCGAGTTCTTCACCGACTACTACGCGGTGATGGAACAGGTCGCGCGCGTCCTCAAACCCGGCCATCCGATCGCCTGGGTCGTCGCCAACCGGACGATGTCCCGGGTGAACATCCCGACGCATCTCATCACGACGGAACTCTGCGAACGGATCGGCTTCGACCATCAGCACACGCTCGCCCGGGAGATTCCGAACAAGAAGCTCCCGCTGGAGAACGCCCCCGAAAACACTCCTGGCGTCACGGGCGAACTGATGGCCAACGAGAACATCGTGGTTATGACGGCGCCGGACGACTAGCTCGAGACCGAGACTGACCCCGGTCTGAGACCGCTCCTGGCACGAACCCGGTAATCGAAGACGGCCGCCACCGTCCCATCCGTCGATGATCAACCGCGACGGCCCCTTCGAGTGCGACACCTGCGGAACGCGGCTCGAAACGGTCGGCGGCGGCGAGTAACGCGACGGGTCCCGTCGGATTCCGCTTCCCGACGGCGTCCGCTCCGACTCGCCACCCCTAATACACAGGCTCGTTCGTTTAGTGAATTCACCCCGTCGAGTGAAATATGTCCGATATCGGGTTCGGACTCGGGCGGTCGCTCGACGAGCCGAAGCGAAACGCGGCGTTGGCCTGGTGCGTCACGGTCGCGCTCGTCGTGCTCGCGGTCAACCACGGGCTCAGCGACGCCTACCGCTGGTTCGTCTTCACCTGGTTCGCGGTCGCGATCGCACTGCTCCCGGTGGCCGCGTTCCGCGATCCGTACGCGTTGCCGCCCTGGGAACTGCTGGTCCTCGTCCTCTTGCCGGTCGCCGACGCGACGGTGCTCGGCGAGTCGCCCCTGACGTCGGTCGCAGTCTACGTGGCCGTCGCCGCGGTCGCGCTCGTCGCGACCGTCGAGACCGACCGGTTCACGTCGGTCCGGATGACCCACGGCTTCGCGGTCGCGCTGGTCGTGCTCACGACGCTGGCCGTCGCCGGCGCGTGGAACGTCGCGCAGTGGCTCACCGACGTGGCCCTCGGGACGAGTTACATTCTGGACGGCCGCTCCCAGGACGCGGCCAACCGAGCGATGATGATCAACTTCGCCTACGCGGCGCTCGCCGGCCTGGTCGCCGGCGGCCTCTTCGGGCGGTACTTCGGGACGTATTCCGACGGCGTCGCGGAGCGGTCGTCCGGGGCGCGGGACGGAGAAGGGAAAGAAGCGGAGGAAGGGAAGGAAGGGGAGAAAGAAGAGGAAACCGCACCCGACGACGAGCCGGATCCGATGCCGACCCTGATCCGAGACCGGTTGGACGCCCCCGAGCACCTCGTCAGGCGAGTCTCGCGGATCATGCAGGTCGCCCTCGCCGTCCTCCTGCTGTACGGGCTCGTGGGCCGGGATCTGACGACGATCGTGAACGCCGCCGTCGCGCTGTCGATCACGTTCCTCCCCGCCGTCTTCGAGCGGGACGCGAAGCTCCCGCTGGAACCGGGACTCGTGTTCTGGCTGACGGCGGCCGTGTTCCTCCACGTGCTCGGTTCGGCGGGGCTCTACGCGCTGATCGGGCCGTGGGACAGCCTAACCCACACGGTTTCGGCGTCGATCGTCGCCGCGGCGGGGTACGCGGTCGTCCGGGCGATCGACCTCCACACCGACGACATCTACCTCCCGCCGTCGATGCTCGTCGCGTTCATCCTCGTCTTCGTTCTTGCCTTCGGGGTCCTCTGGGAACTGTTCGAGTTCGCGATCGACTGGAGCGCCAAGTGGCTGGGAATGCAGGCGATCGTCGCTCAACACGGCCTCAGCGATACGATCGTCGACTTGGTCTACGATACGGTCGGCGCCGTCGTCGCCGCGATCTGGGGCTCGTTCTACCTCACCGAACTCTCCGAGCGCATCGCTGGACGCCTCGACGGGTGAAATCGACGAACGAAAAGACCAACCGACCGCATCGCGATCGTGGCGTCCTCAGTCCGCGGCCTCGGTCAGCCGCTGCACCTCGTCGTCGCTGAGCGAGAGTTGAGTGGCGGCAACGTTCGACTCGAGGTGATCGGGATCCGAGGTGCCCGGGATCGGGAGCATGACGTCCGCGCGCTCGAGCAGCCAGGCCAGCGCGACCTGTCGCCGCGTCGCGTCGTGCTCGTCGGCGATCTCGTCGAGGAGGTCGCCGTGTTCGTCGAGGTCGTCGCCGTCGATCGGGGCCCACGGGATGAAGCCGATGTCCTCGTCCTCGCAAATCTCGAGGACTTCCCGGCTCCCGCGGTCGTTCAGGTTGTACCGGTTCTGGACGGTCGCCACCTCGACCTGCTCGCGGGCCTGGTCGAGTTGTTCGGCAGAGACGTTACTGACGCCGACCTCGTCGACGAACCCCTCGTCTTTGAGTTCGGCGAACGTCGCGACGGAGTCCTCGAAGGGCGTATCGTCATCGGGTCGGTGGAACTGGTAGAGGTCGATGGTGTCCGCCTGCAGGCGATCGAGCGACGTGAGCACCTGGTTGCGGATGTAGTCCGGATCGCCGTGGGCGATCCAGTCGCCGTCGTCGTTGCGCAGCAGGCCGGCCTTGGTCGCGACCAGCACGTCGTCGGGGTCGCCGATCGCCTCGCCGATGAGCCGTTCGCTGACGGCCGGGCCGTAGGAGTCGGCCGTGTCGATGAGGTCGACGCCGCAGTCGACGGCGTGTCGGACGACCTCGCGTGCGGTGTCCTCGTCGTCCGGCGCGCCGATGATGTCCTCGCCGGTGATCCGCATCGCACCGAACCCGAGCCGGTGGACGGTCGTGTCACCGATTTCGAACGTATCGCTCTCGTTGGTGATCGTCTCGTCGCTCATGGTCGTACCGACAGCGGCCCGCCTCTTGAGACGTTGGCTTGCCCGAACGGTATGCCGGTTCTGCGATCGCACGAAGTCTATGGCCCCGACACCGGCCCCTCTCGGCCGGGGCTCGTCTCGTCACTCCCGCTCGCGCTTCCTTCACTCGACGTCGGTCCGCTCGGGCAGCGGACACCGAGCCACGCTCTCCGCATTCTCCGGGAGCATGTACTGCTTCCACTCCCGGGTCCGCGGGTCGACGAAGTTGCCCGCGTCGGGGTGTATCGCGACGTCGCTCGTAGAACGGCGCACGGCCGACGAGGAACACCGGCTCGCCGGCGAAGCAGTACTGCCACTTCGGGTGCTCGGGATCGGTCGGGACCGACGCCGGCCAGGGCTCGGGGTCGTGATCCTGCAGGTACTCGAGGACCCCCCAGACCTGGCGCTTGTAGGCTTCCGCAGACGGCTCGTCCGTTACGGCCGGATCCGCCTCGGACGGCCGGAAGAGCGCCACCAGCGACGGGTACTTCCCGATCGATTCGTAGGTCTCGAGGAACTCGGCCAGGGGATCGACGAGGGCCGCGAGCGCGTCCTCGCCGGCCGGCGAGTCGGGAAAGACGTACCGGAAGTAGGCCCTCCCGCTGGGCCTCTACGGCGAAGTAACACGGGTAGGGCGCGGCCTCGTCGGTCATCGTCTCGCAGAAGGCCCGGTACCTAGTCGCCTTCCAGTCGGCCAGGTCGACGGCCGCGAGTCGCTCCTCGAGCCGGTCCGCGTCGAGCAGTTCCACGGCCACGACGTCGACTACGGCCGACCGGCGCATAAATCGCGAGCCGACGCTCGCCGAGCCGCCGTCCGCGTGCGCCGTCGATCCGGTCCTGGCGGCGAGTACGGCGGACGGCGACCGCATCGTCAGCCGTACACGCGCTCCGCGAAGAGCAAGGCGACCAGGCCGAAGATGATGATCGTGTACGAGACCGCGGCGAAGAGAGCGTCCTGCGCGGTCGCGTACTCGTCCGTCCGGAAGATAATCGCCTTCCGGACCATCGCGATCACGCCAGTGTAGATGACGAGCCTGACTATCTGGCGGGTTTCGCTCTCCTGCGTGTAGGCGATGACCGTGTGATAGACTTCGACGATGATCAACAGCAAGAGGCCGGTGTCGATGAACCCGATGACGACGAGCGGATCGGTGATGGTCCGCGCTCGAATCGACCGCACGATCTGCAGCGTCAGGTCGATGACGCCGATCGCGAAGAGGATCGCAAACACCCAGGCCGCGATCAGTTCGACGAACCGAATGAATCGATCCGCGGCCGCGGCGATCCGATCGGATCCGGCGACGGTTTCCGGACTGCTGCCTGGCGGGTCCGGTGGCTGGGAGTCGTCGTCGGCCATGATGCAATCGAACCGTCGGTCCGTTCCGGACATCGACTCGAACGTGGATAAATGTTCGACGTCGCGCACATCGGTCCGGCTGGCGTTCGATCCGCAGGGCGTCACGCGTGTAGTTATGGTTCCGCCGGTCGTCGCGCCGGTATGAGCGTCACTCGCGACGCGATCCTCGATTGCCTCGGGACGATCCCCGACCGCCCCGATCCGGCCGTCGAAACCGTCTCGACCACGGCCGCCGACGGATACGAGCGCCGACTCGTCGAGTACGACGTCGAACCGGGGGAGCGAATCCGTGCGTACCTGCTCGTCCCCGACGACGTCGACGGCAATGGTGAACGCCCCGGCGTCCTCGCCGTCCATCCCCACGCAGGCGAATTCGCCGTCGGCAAGTCCGATCCGGCCGGGCTGAGCGAGACGGCCGCGTACCACTACGGCGTCGAGTGCTGTCGGCGCGGCCACGTCGTCTGCTGTCCGGATCTGCTCTGTTTCGAGGACCGGCGCCCGGCAGCGCGCGAGCGCGCGGCCGGAACGGCTCCCGACGGCGCCGAGTACGAGAAGTTCGTCGCGATGGACCGCCTGCTGCGCGGCTCCTCCCTCCAGGCGACGTACCTCTCGGACCTCGCTGCCGCGCTCGACGTCCTCGAATCCCACGACTCGGTCGATCCCGATTCCCTGGGCGTGCTCGGCCACTCGCTCGGCGGGCAGGAGGCCGCCTGGCTGGCCTGGTTCGACGACCGCGTCGCCGCCGCGGTCGCCTCCAGCGGGACGGCCCGCCTGGCGGCCGTCCAGCGCGAGCGGATCACCCACAACTTCGCGCTGTACGTCCCCGAGTTGCTGTCGATCGGCGATATGGACGACGTGCTGACGGGCGTCGCCCCGACGCCGCTGTTAGTGACTCACGGCACCGAAGATCGCATTTTCCCGCCGGACTCCGTCCGCGAGCTCGCCGCTACCGTTTCGGCCGCCTACGCCGACGCCGGCGTCCCCGACCGGTTCGAAGCACGGTTCTTCGACGGCGGCCACGAGTTCCCCGCCGATGTTCGGTCGAGCGCGTACGCCTGGCTGGACCGCTGGCTCGATCGCTGATCCGCGGTCCGTACGCCCGCACGTCGTCCCCGGTGATCGCGGTGATCGATATCCCTGCTTCACCCTATTTGAAAATCGTTCGAGGTCTCGCTGAATCGCTTCCGGAGTCGAGCGCGGTGAGAAAGGCTGCCTCTCGGATTGTGAACTACGCCTGAGAACCTGCTCGCGCTACTCGCAGAACTTCAGTCTAGTTCAAATTCGTACGGAATGCGCTTTCGCTTCTCACAGACGACTCGCGATGCTCGTCGTCTTGTTCGTCGCAAAAGTGCCGCCTCCCGGATTTGAACTTCCGAAAGACTCGCTTGCGCTCGTCTTTCGACTTCCCGCTCGCTGCGCTCGCGGGAACGGGGACAGCTCAATCTCCAGTCGAGTCCAGTAACTTCTCGAGTGAGAATCGCGTAAAATCGGGATGCCGCCTCCCGGATTTGAACCGGGGACAGCTCGATCTTCAGTCGAGTGCTCTCCCAGTCTGAGCTAAGGCGGCGCGCACCTTTATCTCCGTCCATGGTATAAAAAAGGATTTCGAATCGAGTTCGTTGTTCCGCTGTGCTTACAGGACTACGCGGTCAAGGTTCGTAACTGTGAGTAAGTTAGTGAAAAACGAGTAATGGGGACAATACGCTTACATCTACGTGTGATTACCTTCCGTCTGTTGGAATTTTAGATATTCAAGACACCCTTTTCCGCCCTGGGGGGTAATATCGTGTTATGGAAGCCCTTACCTCGAGCCAGGAGGCACACGAACTTTCCGCCAACACCATCCTCGAGCTACTGGCGAACCGCCGGCGCCGATATCTCCTCTACGCGCTGCGGGGGCGCGAGGACCCGATCGAACTCTCGACGCTGGCAGAGACCGTTGCAGGCTGGGAACACGACGTCCCGCCGGACGAAGTCGCGAAAAACGAGTACAAGAGCGTCTACGTCTCGTCCGTCCAGTGCCACGTCCCGAAACTCGACGACGCGGGCGTCGTCGACCACGACGAGGACAACCACACCGTCGTCCTCGCGGATAACTTCAAACAGCTCGAGCCGTACCTCCAAGTCGTCGTCAAAGACGAACCCGAGAACTCCACACTCCACGCCGCGCTCCAAACCGAATCGGGCGACGGGCTCCTCGGCCAGATCCGGGAGAACGTCGCGCGACTCAAGCAGTAATTTCGGTCGCCGCATTCGTCCGCCGGTACCGCGCCCGGCGCGACCAGTTCTCAGTAGCGAGTCGCCTGGCCGGACTCGAGGATTCGGGCATCGCGATCGGTCCCGCAGGCCTGGGACGGGCCAGGCGATTCCGGGAAGCAGGGTTTTGACGATTCTCACCGAGTAATACTAGGGCACAGGTGGGTTCGAACCGCCACTCGCATCACGCACCTGCTGCTCGCGAATTTGCTCGCAGCAGGAGTAGTGGGCTCGGGCGGGTTCGAACCACCGACCTCGGCCTTGTAAAGGCCGCGTCATGACCAGCTAGACCACGAGCCCGCATTCGAACCGAGTGGCCCCGTCGGAATAACCTTTACTTTCTCGCCGTGAAGGGAGCGTGATGGCATTCGAGCGCGTCTGGAAGGGACTTCTCGCTATTGCCCTCCTCTCAATTGTCGGCGTCGCCCTCGTACAGGCCGGCATCGTCTCGACACCGTGGGGTGCCGACGAGGGCCACGTTCGAGTCTTCGGCGACGAATCCGACGGCGACGCGGCCGCCGAGGCCGACGACCGCGAACCGAAGGCCGTCGTCGACGTCGAGGTCGCGGACACCAGGCGGGAACGCTACGTCGGACTGAGCAATCACGACTCCCTCGAATCGGGCAACGGGATGTTGTTCGTCCACGACGACGAGGACGAGCGGACCTACGTGATGCGGGACATGGACTTCGACATCGATATCATCTTCATCGACGCGGATCGCGAGATCACGACGATCCACCACGCCCGCGCGCCCGAAGCGGGCGAGGACGGCGAGGACCTCCGGTACTCCGGCCAGGCGAAGTGGGTGCTCGAGGTCCCCCGCGGCGACGCGAACGAGACGGATATCGCGGTCGGCGACGAGGTCGAGATTGATCTCGAGTCGAACTAGACGAGCACCACGGCGGCCGGTCCGGGGCCGGCGCGCTCGAACGGCACGCGCCGACGACAGAGCGCACGACGAGGTCGATCCGACCGCGTCCGCCCCGGGACCTGTTTCGATTCGTAGGTAACCCTTATTGCCGGCGGTCCCGGAGGCCCGTGCAATGAGTGGCGTCGACTGGGAGGACGACGATCCGTTCGAGGAACAGCGGGAAGAGATCGAGAACCCGATGAAGCGACTGTTCCTCGCGTACGGTCGCCGCTACAAACTCCCCGCGGTCGTCGGTATCTTCGCGAGCGTCTTCGCCCGCGTCCTCGATCTGCTGCCGCCGGTGATGCTTGCGGTCGCGCTCGACGCGGTGTTCCGCGACGAGACGGGCTACGCCGAGGCGCTGCCCTTCGGCTCGGGCCTGGTCGCGCCGTACGTCCCCGCGACACAACTCGGGCAGTTCTACCTGACCGTCGGGGTTATCGCCGGCGCGTTCTTCTTCGGGGCGGCGTTTCACTGGCTTCGAAACTGGGGCTTTAACGCCTTCGCCCAGAACATCCAGCACGACGTCCGGACCGACACGTACGACAAGATGCAGCGGTTGAACATGGACTTCTTCGCGGACAAGCAGACCGGGGAGATGATGTCGATCCTCTCGAACGACGTCAATCGCCTCGAGCGGTTCCTCAACGACGGGATGAACTCCCTGTTCCGGCTGCTCGTGATGGTCGTCGGAATCGGCGTCATCCTCTTCGCCTACAACTGGCAGCTCGCGCTGGTCGCCCTGCTCCCGGTGCCGTTGATCGCCGGGTTCACCTACCTGTTCGTCAAGATCATCCAGCCCAAATACGCGACGGTCCGGTCGACCGTCGGCAAGGTCAACTCTCGGCTCGAGAACAACCTCGGGGGGATCCAGGTCATCAAGACGAGCACCACCGAGGACTACGAGTCCGAGCGCGTCGAGGACGTCTCGCAGGATTACTTCGACGCCAACTGGGACGCCATCGAAACGCGCATCAAGTTCTTCCCGGGGCTGCGCGTCCTCGCCGGGATCGGCTTCGTCGTCACGTTCCTCGTCGGCGGCCTGTGGGTTTTTCAGGGGCCGCCCGGCCCGTTCACGGGGACCCTGAGCGCCGGCGAATTCGTCGTGTTCATCCTCTACACCCAACGCTTCATCTGGCCGATGGCCCAGTTCGGGCAGATCATCAATATGTACCAGCGCGCCCGCGCTTCCTCGGCGCGGATGTTCGGCCTGATGGACGAACCGAGTCAGGTCGCGGAAACGACCGACGCGGCCGAGCTCGAGGTGACCGAGGGCCGCGTCGCATACGACGATGTCACGTTCGGCTACGACCCCGACGAAACGATCGTCGAGGACGTCGACTTCACCGTCGACGGCGGCGACACGTTGGCTCTCGTCGGCCCGACGGGTGCGGGCAAGTCGACCGTCCTCAAACTTCTCTTGCGGATGTACGACGTTCGAAGGAGCGAAGCTTCGAGCAACTCAGAATCGCAAAGCAATTCCGATGACGTCGACAAGGGGGCGATCAGGATCGACGGCCAGGACATCCGCGAGGTCACCCTCGAAAGCCTCCGCGAGTCGATCGGCTACGTCAGTCAGGACACGTTCCTCTTCTACGGCACCGTCGAGGAGAACATCAAGTACGGCGCGTTCGACGCCGACCGCGAGGCCGTGATCGAGGCCGCGAAGATGGCCGAGGCCCACGACTTCATCGAGAACCTGCCCGACGGCTACGACACCGAGGTCGGCGAACGGGGCGTCAAGCTCTCCGGCGGCCAGCGCCAGCGCATCTCCATCGCCCGCGCGATCCTCAAGGATCCCGACATCCTCGTGTTAGACGAGGCCACCAGCGACGTCGACACCGAGACGGAGATGCTCATCCAGCGCTCGATCGACGAACTCGCCGAAGACCGCACCACGTTCGCCATCGCCCACCGGCTCTCGACGATCAAAGACGCCGACCGGATTCTCGTCCTCGAAGGCGGTCAGATCGTCGAACGCGGCTCCCACGAGGAACTGCTCGAAAACGACGGGCTCTACTCGCACCTCTGGGGCGTTCAGGCCGGCGAAATCGACGAACTTCCGCAGGAATTCATCGAACGCGCCCAGCGTCGCCAGGCGCGGACGGAAGTCGGGGACGACGACTGACTCGCGGAAGGGAAAACGAGGACTGCAGCGCGATAGCGCGACGGCTCCGTCGGCGAATCGGGCGGCTCAGAACGATTCCTGTCCTTCCTGTCCTTCCTGATCTGGTGCGCCCTCGTCCTGTCGTTGCTCGCCGGACGCGGGCGGCGTTCGGTCGCTGTAGTTCTTCCGCCCGATCGCTTCGTCCCCGACCATGTTCATGATCGCCTGCTCTACCTCGCCGTAGTCGCGGTACTGGTCCTCTCCCAGCGGACCGATGAGTTCCTCGAGGGTTGTCGTCTCGCCGCTCATTTCGATCTCCTCGTCGCCGTACTTCTCGAGGAGTTCGTCGTGGCCGATCGGGAAGTCCTCGGACTGGATGTCTTCCTGGAGGTCGCCGAGTTCGACGCCGAGTTCGCGGTTGTCTTCGGGCATACATGGTGATTCGTCAGGGATCAAAAACGAGTTCCCCCTGCGTACGCCACGGGACGGACGCTACGGGGCGGCGTCCGATTGTCGGCCCTCTTCGGGCCGGGCCGACCGTTCCGGGCCTGGTCCCGTCTCGGTCGCGGCGAATCCACCGGGGGTTTCATACCCGCTCGCTCGGAGTACTCGCGCATGGACCTCTCGGACGCGACGTGGACGGACGTACGGAACCTCGAGACCGACCTGGCGGTCGTCCCCGTCGGCAGCACGGAACAGCACGGCCCCCACGCGCCCCTCGGAACGGACGTCCTGACCGCCGAGGCGGTCGCCGACGCCGGAATCGAGCGCGTCGACCGCGAAGTCGTCCGGGCACCGGCGATTCCGGTCGGCATCGCCGAGGAACACCGCCAGTTCCCCGGCACGATGTGGGTCTCCGAGGACACCTTTCGGGACTACGTCGGCGAGGCCGTCGCGAGCCTCGCCCATCACGGGTTCGACCGCGTCGTCCTCGTCAACGGCCACGGCGGGAACGTCGACGCCCTCCGCGAGGTCGGCGGCCGGCTCACCCGGAACGGCGACGCCTACGTCGTTCCGTTCACCTGGTTCGAGGGCGTCGGCGAACACACCGCCGACATGGGCCACGGCGGCCCCCTCGAGACCGGTCTCCTCCGGCACTGCGAGCCGGACCTCGTCCGCGAGGATCGGATCGACGAGGCCCTCGCCGGCGCGGCCGACGGCTGGGGCGACTGGACGAGCTACGTCAACCTGGCCTACGACGCGGCGGAATTCACCGAAAACGGCGTCGTCGGCGATCCCGAGGAGGGCGACGCTCGGCGGGGCGAAGAACTGCTTTCGTTAGCGGCCGACGGCCTGGCGCGGCTGCTCGAGACGGTCGCCGAACGAGACGTCTCGCGGCCCGAACGACGGTAACGGGGGCGAAAGCGGGACGAGAACGGACATGGGACGGGGCGAGACGCGGCTCTCGATTCGGGGCGTGAGAAATCTGACGCGGTCGATTTCGGGCACCGGCACCGAGCAGCCCGTTATTCCTCGTCTTCCGCGTCGTCAGCGTCATCCGCGTCGTCCGCATCTGCATCGTCATCCGCATCCGCCTCTTGGGCGTCGTCCGCGTCATCGCCGTCGGCTTCCTCGACGCCGGCGGATTCGAGCGTGCCCCGCAGCGCCGGAATCGTCGACGTGAGTTCGCCGACCTGATCGCCCGCCTCGGAGATGTCCGCGATGGCCGCCTCGAGATCGGCGATCTCCTCCTCGAGGTCGTCGGCGTCCTCGAAGGCGTCGGCCCGCTGACCCATGGTAAACCACTTCTTCGCGTCGCGGAGGTGGTCCTCCGCGTCGCCGGCGTCCAGCGCGGAGTTGAGGCCGTTGAGCACGCCCAGAACGTTGTCAGCGTCGGTCTCCCAGACGTCGTCGGCGTCGGGCAGCGCCGACCAGGCGTTTTCGAGCGAGGATTCGACGTCCTCGCGCATCTCGTTGGCCGCCTCTCCGAACAGTTCCTCGTCGTCGCCGAGCGTGGCTTGGCTCATGTCACCACCTTCACGGGGACCAAGGTTAAAAGATAGCCCGAAAGTGAAAGTGAAATCAGCCGGGAGCACGTCGATATCGGTCGAATGGGAGCGAGATTTCGAAAGGAAGGTCGTCGGAGAATTGGGCGGGCGTTACGTCCCCTCGAGCGATCGCTGATACTGGGCCCGCGTGACGGTATAGCGGTGGTGATCGGCGATCACATCACCGACCGGTCGCCAGTTTCGCAGGACACCGTCGTACTGTCCCCCGACGTCATCGACGACCCGTTCGATCGCACGCTTCGAGCGCTCGTTCCCCTCGGCGTGGTTGAGCGCCACGACGTCGAGATCCAGCCGATCGAACGCCAGGCCGATCAGCGCCGTCGCGCACTCGCCGGCGTAGCCGTTCCCCCAGTACGGCTTGCCGAGGACGAACCCGAGCCGCGCCGTTCGGCGGTCCCACTCGGGAAACAGGCCGGTGTATCCCGCGAGGGCCGCGGCCTCGTCGACGTCTTCGGGGTCGTCGCTAACGGCGCCGGGGGCGATATATACGGCGTACTGCGCGGCGTCGCCGGCGTCCCACGCAGCGTCTGCCTCCCGCAATCGCTCGCGGGCGTCGTACACCGAGGCGTAGGGCTCTTGGGGAACGTACTCGAACACGTCCGAGACGTCCTCGCGGCTCGCTGCGAACAGCTCGTAGAGCTCGAGCACGTCGACGTTCGCCTCGGACAGCCGCGCGAGAACGAGCGCGTTCGTCTCGATGGTCTCGGGGAACATACCGATCGCTACGCACGTGACAGGTAAATAATCGGACGGCGACGGGGCGCTCGCGATCGGATCCTCGACTGCGGGTAGCGATCGCCCGTTCTCCGCGTCCCTGCTATTCCTGTTGCGCTCGGCCGCGAACCGATTCGACGCGCATCAGCGGATAGCCGTCCTGCATATCCATTCGGGTGACGACCTCGCAACCCTCGTAGTCGACGACGATCTCGACCTCGAGGAAGCGGCCGGTCAGTTCGGTGTAATCGGCCGCCGACTCGGCGAGTTCGGCCTCGAGTTCGTCGGTCAGCACGTCGACGGTCACGTCCCTGCAGTGGGGCTGGTTCTCGATCGACTCCTCTATCGCCGCCGCCAGGCTCCCCGCGCTCTCGGGGGAGACCGGCGTGCCGGCGAACTGGTGGTAGAGCGTGCCGAACTTGATCCCGGCCTCGAAGCAGGCAGCCTCGGCGTCGGTCGGGCCAGCCGTCGGATCGTCGGAAGCGGAAGCCATACGCGGGTCCTCGCGCGCGGGCGGGAAGGAGATTGCGATGCGGTAGCGGCGTCGCGTTCGGGACGACGGTGACGCGGACCGAGCGAAGGTGAAAACGAGGACGAGGGCGAGCGAGGGGCGCGTGCCACTCCCGACCGCGCTGTCGCAGAACCGCACGTTACTTATCGACGCTGCCCCTCACACCGAACGAATGGCACAGTCAGTCCTGCTCACCGGGGCTGCGGGGCGAGTCGGGGACGCCATCCTCGGCGGCCTCGCGGACGACCACGAGTGGCGGTTGCTGGACCGCGATCCGCCGACCGAGGACTATCCGGACGAGTTTATCGTCGCGGACATCACCGACGACGAGGCCGTCCGCGATGCGATGGAGGGTATCGACGTCGTGATCCACCTCGCGGGCGATCCCCGTCCGGAAGCGCCGTGGAAGAGCGTCCTGAACAACAACATCGACGGCACCCAGACCGTCTTCGAGGCCGCCGTCGACACGGGCGTCGAGAAGGTCGTCTTCGCCTCGTCGAACCACGCCGTCGGGAGCTACGAAACCGACGAGCGCACGCCCGACATGTACCGGTCCGACGACGACTACCTCCTCGACGGCACCGAACTCCCCCGTCCGAGCAACCTCTACGGCGTCTCCAAGGCCGCCGGCGAGACGATCGGTCGCTACTACCACGACGAGTACGACCTCTCGGTCGTCTGCGTCCGCATCGGCAACCTCACGAAGGGCCACCCGCCGATCGACTACGAGCGCGGCCAGGCGATGTGGCTCTCCTACCGTGACTGTGCGCACCTGTTCGATCGCTGTATTCGAGCCGACTATGACTACGAGATCGTCTACGGCATCTCCGATAACGACCGCAAGTACTACTCGCTCGAGCGCGCCCGCGAGGTGCTCGACTACGACCCGCGGGACAACTCCGCCCACTACGACGGCGAGGACCAGGTCGTTCCGGAGCGCTAAGCCTGGCGAAGAAACGCAGGCTGGCCCGATTTCCTGACCGGTTTCGCAGTCGTACGCGACATGTCGGAAGGTCGCCGCCACCGATCGATTCAGTCATACATTCGGCGTCCGATCGGCAGGCCCGTTATTCCCGCGTGTGCTTACTGCACGCACCGTAGCTCGTCTTAACACGTCGAAAAAGCGTTCGGAAAACGTATCGTCTGATCTTCATTCCGGGTCTTATCGAATCAGCCGGTAAGGACATACGCTACCCGCGTACCGGAGAAGAACGTCGTATTCTACAGCGACGTTTTCCCGTCTACTCGCAAAGAAAATAGTACCGAAGTGTTAGTCAAGTAGCGATTCAAGCGATCGTCCCCGCAGTCCCAGCGGTGCCAGGATTAGAAGCGGTGCAAGGCCACCATGATTCACTTTCTGGCCGTGTTTCTGCGGACAGTTCTTGTTGCTATCGCGCGGCTGTTCGTTCTGACACGGCTTGTCGTTTCCTTGGAATTTCGGCGGGTCTGCAGCTACCTGGCTTACACCACGCTCGCCATGATCATCCCGGTGATTACTAAGACGAGGAGGATTCGAAGTACTTTTTTCATGTGTACGTAGTTCTCTGCGTGTTCGTGAACGATTCTCGGTAGCAGTCGCTCTGCATCCGTGGCTGATTTACACCTAGCTTGGATTTCGCTCCCTGCTCCGGGAGCAAGCGTACGCACTTGCAAGAGGGAGAAAAAGGCGAACAACTGTTTCTCCTAATCCAGTTATTATAAGTACCGTGTGCCGATTGGCAATCCACTATGCACCGAACGGAGATACTCGGCATTACTCTGTTATTGCTCCAGGCCGTATCACGAACATACAGTAATATCTATTTTTAGATTGATATTTAGTATTATGCGTTTGCGTTTTCGTATAGTATTGATAGTGTAATTGATAATAACCATACAGATCCAGGGTTGTGAGTAAAATGAATTTCTTTCTAGCAGGTAGCAAAGAAATAGATGGCCGATCTAGCAACACCGTGACCTGTACTTGCCGCTGGATCCTTCGAACCGAAAGTTCGAGAATTCATCCACGACGTCCGAAAACAGGGGCTTAGCGGACTCGATCGAGGTTGGCCTGCGAAGTGCTCGGCTACGACCCGCGGGGTAACCCCGCCCACTACAACGGCGCGGACCGGGGGCGAACCCGACGCCTGATCGCAGCGAACCGCCCTCCGGTCTCACACCGTCGAGAGCCGGCAACCGACTCTGAGAGCCCCGTTCTTTTGTCGTCCGCCCAACGATCGGGTGGTATGGAATACACCACGCTCGGATCGACGGGAATGAAAGTCAGCCGGATCGGGCTCGGCTGTATGAGCTTCGGCTCCGGCCGGGAGTGGATGCTCGATCGCGAAGAGAGCGAAACGCTCATCGAACGCGCGATCGACCTCGGGATCAACTTCTTCGACACCGCGAACGTCTACTCGCTGGGCGAGTCCGAAGAGATCCTCGGCGACGTCCTCGCGGAGTACGACCGCGACGCCCAGGTGGTCGCGACGAAGGTTTTCGCCGAGATGGATCCCGACAACCCGAACGCAAGCGGGCTCTCGCGAAAAGCCATCGAGCAGGAACTCGACGCCAGTCTCGATCGGCTCGGAATGGACACCATCGACCTCTACCAGACCCACCGCTGGGACTACGAGACGCCGATCGAAGAGACCCTTCGGGCGCTCGACGACGCCGTCCGCCGCGGCCAGGCGCGCTACGTCGGCACCTCCTCGATGTGGGCCCACCAGTTCGCCGAGGCCCTCCACACCAGCGATCGGCTCGGTCTCGAGCGGTTCGCGACGATGCAGAACCACTACAACGTCCTCTATCGCGAGGAGGAACGCGAGATGCTCCCCCTCTGTCAGAAGGAAGACGTCGGCGTCATCCCGTGGTCACCGCTGGCCCGCGGCGTGGCCGCCCGCCCGCACGAGGAACAGGACTCGACGACCCGCGGCGAGACCGATCAGTACCTTGAGCAGATGTCCTACCTCCAGGGCGGCGGCAAGGAGATCAACGAGCGCATTCAGGAACTCGCCGTCGAGAAGGGCGTCTCGATGGCCCAACTCTCGCTCGCCTGGTTGCTCCACAAGGAGTGGGTCGACGCGCCGATCATCGGGACGACCAACGTCGACCACCTCGAGGACGCCGTCGAAGCCCTCGAGATCGACCTCTCGACCTCCGAGATGGAATATCTCGAAGAACCCTACGAACCGCTGCCGGTGACGGGCCACGAGTGAGCGGCCCGCCGCGTGAGTGATCGGTCGGAGAGCAGTGATCGACCCTTAGAATAAGCCGTCGACGTCCTCCTCGCGGGCCCGTCGCCGTCCCACGTGATCGGTAAGTCGCTGATAGATGATGCCGCGATGCTCGTCCTCGCGGACGAAATCGAAGAGGAGAGTGATGAACTGACTGTCGTCCTCGCCGGCCGCGAGATCCCGTTCGGCATACGTGCGGGCCCGGTCGACCGGCTCCGGATCGTAGCCGAACGCCTCGGCGAGGACGACCGCCGCGATCGCCGTCGGCTCGACCGCCAGATCTGCCAGGCCGGGCGCAGTACCCTCGTGTTCGATCGGGACCGGCCGCCGGCGCTCGACGAGTTCGGGATCGCTCGCCAGGCGCGCGAGCTCCGCCCGGATCGGATCGAGCCGGAGGTCGCGGTAGTCGGTCGGGAGCGCCGCGAGGTACTCGCCGCCGCTCTCGGCGAGCCCGACGGCGCCGTCCCAGTTGTGCTCGCGGGCGTGGAAGACCGCGGCGCTGTACTGGATGAGTCCGTGGAGCAGTCGCTCGTCGTCACTCCCGGACTCGAGGTCGAGCCAGGAGTCTTCCCAGGCGTCGTGGGCGGCGTGGAAGTGGCCGTCGTTGAAGATGGCCGCGCCCGTCCGGAGTTGATCGCGCATGTGCACGGTTAGGACTCGAGACTCGAGAGCGTGACGGACCCGAGAACGCGGGACCGCAAACCGGCGAAAACGGTGACCGCCGGATACTCCGCCGGGCGGCGGCGACAGGGACCGGACCGGGGAGAACGGTCCCGCGTCGCCGGACGACCGACGGCACACCACCGCCTCCGGCAGGGCGGGCAGACGACTGCGAACGGAGCGATGTCGATTCCGGGACGCGACGTCCCGACCGGTTACTGTGAGGTACTGCGCTGACGGGGCACTGGCAGTACGCCGCCACCGGTGCGGCGGTACTCGACGCGAGAACCCGCACCCGGATTAGTATGGCTCGGTTTCCGTCGGGAGGGCCGTTCTCGCCGATCCGTAATCGATCCCTAGTGCGTCGAGAATGTCTAGCCGTCGAACCAGTCTTCGAATCGGAACGTCCCGTTTCGTTGGACGACGTCCCCGTCGATCTCGAGCCGCGAACCCTCGCTCACGTCCGTGATCAGGTCCACGTGGACCGCCGAGTCGGTGCCCGACTCGCCATCGGGGAGACAGGCGTCGTAAGCCCGCCCGAGCGCCAGGTGGACGGTGTCGCCCATCTTCTCGTCGAAGAGAATATTGTCCGTGTAGCGGTCGATCCCGCGATTCATCCCGATCCCGAGTTCGCCCAGGCGCCTGGCGCCCTCGTCGGTCTCGAGGATTTCACCGATGACGTCGCCGCCCTGGTCGGCGTCGTAGTCCACGACCTCGCCGTCGGCGAACTCGAGGCGAACATTCCGGACGGACTCGCCCCGGATCGTCATCGGCACGTCGAACGTCACCTCGCCCTCGGTCGCGGAGGGCGCGGTGAAGACCTCGCCGCTGGGCAGGTTGTGCGAATCGTACGCGACCGACGCGGCGCTGTTGACCGCCGTCCGGTCGTCGATCCGCATGGTGAGGTCGGTGTTCTCGGAGACGAGTCGCACCTCGTCGCCGTCGTCGAGCAGCTCTTTCAACTGGGCCATCTCGTCGGCCAGCGACTCCCAGTCCCGCAGGATGGCGTCGTAGGCGAAATCCCGGTACTCTTCGAAGGCCATGTTCGCCTGCTGGGCGAGCGACCGCGTCGGGTGGACCGTCGACACCCAGCGGGTGGCCAGGCGTTCCTCGCGGATCTCGCTGGTGGCAGTATCGTACGCTCGACGCTGTTCACCGGGGATGTCGGCCGTCGCGCTCGTGTTTCGGCCGCCGCCGAGCGAGAGGTAGACGTCGGCGTTCTCGACCAGCGCGAGTTCGTGGGCCGGGTTCTCGTCGAAGTCACCGTCGTGGGCGCGGAGGTAGGCTCGCGTGAGCTCGCCCGAGCTATAGGTTGCGAGCAGGTTCGCACCCCGCTCTCCGAGTTTCTCGGCGACGGCGACCGCCAACTCGTGGGCGTCAGGTCCGACCGAGACAACGACGTCGTCGCCCGCCTCGACGCGAGCGCTCCAGTCAACCAGTACCTCGGCGTGTTCGCGTACGCGTTCGTCCATACCCGTTCGTCTCGAGCAGGCCACTAAACGCTCTCCGTTCGAAATGAGTCTCTCGGATGTGCTTCCGGGAGGCGTGAGACCAAAAATCAGGCAGTGTGGGTGTCTTCGGCAGCCAATCCTTCCCGCGTGCGTACGAGCGAGACGATCGCGTAGACGACCGGCGTATCGAAGAGCGCGATCGCGAGTTTCAGGAGATACTGGCCGACCATCAGCGCGAGCGCGCCCTGAAATGGGAGGGGATCCATGCCGACATCGAGCACGGCCGGCGCGAGCACGAATCCGACGGCGACGAAGACGACGGTGTCGATCGCCTGGCTGCTCGCCGTGGAGCCGATATTCCGGAGCCAGAGCTTTTCCGACCCGGTATAGTCGCGGATACGGTGAAAGACGATCACGTCCCAGTTCTGGCTGACGACGTACGCGAGGAGACTCCCAAGGACGATGTTCGTCGACGAGCCAAGCACCGTCGCGAACTGGCTTGCACTGCCAGGATCGGCTGCCGGGGCGGCAATCGTCGACCAGACGAGCGCGAGAACGACGAAATTCAGGACGAACCCGACGTTGACGACGATCTGGGCCGCCCGACGTCCGTACAGTTCGGTGTAGCAATCGCTCGCGAGGAACGTGAGCGCGTACGCGAGCGCCGCACCGGGCAACGCGAGTTGTGCGCCCGCGACCGGGAGCGCAAACGGAAGTTCGAACGCGAGTACCTTCGACGCCGTCAACTGTGCGGTCACGAGCGCCGTGACGAAGAGGCCGATCAGCGCGACCTGCGCGATCGTCGGCGCGCCGCTGGTCCGTGAGTGGCTCATACCGCTGCGTTCCCAGCGGATCCACCTAAACGGTACTATTCGGGGATGACTCAGCGGAGATTGCAGTCCGCTCCGAGTGCACCCGGACGACCCACACCGTCGCGAGCGAGTCAGCCGACGCGCCGAACCGGGATGGCCAGGCGATAATGAGTTACGACCGATTCTGGACGAACGGTCGGTTGCATTCGGGTCAGATCCGACGGACCCCGCTGACTCGCAGCCGATCCCGAACTCAGACTGAAGGAAATACGGCCATAAAACCGTTGTAGACGCCGTCTTGAGGGAGTAGTAGTCGGCTTTTCGGTCGGTTTTTCGGTTACCGAGAAATCGAGAGTCTTAGTCTCATCACGGCCCGACCGCTGATCGTCGGATTCGACCGCCGATTATTTTCCTTTCGACATATGAGGCGTAACACAACTGTTATACGCATCGCGGGCCTCTCTCGAATTGCAATGGCGAAAGGCAACGTTGATTTCTTCAACGACACAGGCGGTTACGGTTTCATTTCGACGGACGATGCGGACGACGACGTATTCTTCCACATGGAAGACGTTGGCGGCCCGGACCTCGAAGAAGGACAGGAGATCGAATTCGACATCGAACAGGCCCCCAAGGGCCCCCGCGCCACCAACGTTACCCGCCTGTAAGACGGCCTCTCACGTTCGGTACCGGGTTTCGTAGTTCGACTATCACATTCTTCAATACGTTATTCGACCGAGCAGTCGCTGCGGCTGTAACGGTGCCTAAAACTGCAACTGCAACCCAGTGACTCTAAACGGTCGAGTCACCCTCTCAAAAGCCCAGTACGATCAGTAGCCGTAGCGAGGGTTCTCCTACCTGCGTTGAACCTAAATACTTGAGCTTTCCGTGTAACTGATCGTTACCAGCCGAAATCGAACCCATCAGCATCAGCAATACGATTAGTTCCACAGAACGGAGCAGAAACGGTCGATACGAAATCGATAACAAATAGCGGGGTTCCCGTTCGTCAACCTGAGTGCACAATGGACGATCTGACAGGCTTTCAGCGAGACCTCCTGTACGTAATCGCGGGGGCCGATCAACCCTCGGGGCAGGACGTGAAAGACGAGGTCGAGACGTACTACAACAGCGAGATCAATCACGGGCGATTGTATCCGAACCTCGATACACTCGTCAATAAGAACCTTGTCGAAAAGGGTCAGCTCGATCGGCGCACCAATTACTACGAGATCAGCGACACGGGTCGCCAGGCAATCGAGGACCGACGGGAGTGGGAACGACAGTACATCGACGAGTAACTGCCAGCCTCTGTTCTGGGAACTCACTCACCACTGAGACGTGAGCCATGCGTGTTCCCGCCGGAATGGACTCATCGACCCTGCTCATCGCGACACCGTCGCCAGGCCCATCGCGCCGATACTCCCCCAGCCCGACCCGAGAATACCGCATCCCGCCTGGCAGACAGTCCGAGCTGGCTCCCGCTCGCTTCGGTTCACTCTAGCACAGGTTCGAAATACACGTTAAATCGAACTGCCTTCGTTTCGATCGGCCTGTACAGCACCGACTCCGATCACTAGGTTGGGTGTTCGTTGTTGTATTCCCGGTTGAAATAATCGGCCCGGACACGTTAGCTACTCAAACGAGGCATCTCGTCCCGTTGGGCTGTCACGTAGTTTGGTTTCGCCTGGTTTCAAAAGCGTCCCAATATCGTGATACGAAACCGTCACAATCAGATTGATGTTTCCATTTCGCTCAGAATCCGGTCTCTCGTTAGCGGATACGCAAAAAACCCCTCACGGCCATCGGAGCGGTGGCTGGCGAGGGGGAATGGAT